>JBOGKK010000277.1:0-9811 GCA_050745425.1 Terriglobales bacterium | reverse complement strand
GTCCATGACCGCGTCACCGTTTTTGGAATCGAGGTTACCGGTAGGCTCGTCAGCGAGCAGAATGCTGGGCTTGCCGACCAGCGCGCGCGCCACCGCGACACGCTGCTGTTGACCGCCGGAGAGCTGGCTGGGGAGGTGCTTGGCGCGATGGGCCATGCCCACGCGCTCCAGCGCCGCCTGCACGCGCGTTTTGCGCTCCGCCGACGGCATGCCCCGGTAGGTCAGCGGCAGCTCCACATTTTCGTACACCGAAAGATCGCCGATGAGGTTGAAACTCTGGAAGATGAAGCCGATCTCGCGATTGCGGATGCGCGAGCGCTCCCCCAGCGTCAGGTTCGCCACCGGCTGGCCGTTGAGCGTGTATTCGCCGCCGGTGGGCGTGTCGAGCAAGCCCAGAATGGACAGCAGCGTGGACTTGCCGCAACCCGACGGTCCGCCAATGGCCACGAACTCGCCCGGGTTGATCTGCAGATGAATACCGGCAAGAGCGTGCGTTTCCACCTCGTCGGTATAGAAAACCTTGGTGAGTTCTTTAAGCGCGATGACGGCCTGTTGATCGTTTGCCATTTCCCTGTTCCCCTCCTTCACGTTTGCTGGCGTGGGCCTCAGCCCCTTGCTACCACCTCTACGTATATCGGCATTGCCGGGTTCGGTTACGTTTTGCCTAGTTTACTGCGGCCACGGCCGGACTGAACCGGACACGATCATGAGCATCCTCTGCCGAAGTGTCGGACAAGACCACCCAATCGCCCACATGCAGCCCGCGCAGCACCTGTATGGTGCTGACCGAGGCCACGCCCAGCTTCACCTGGACGCGCGAGCCGTTTCTGCCATCGGGCGATATCTTAAACATACTTACGGTCGAGTTGGGCTGACCGAATGCAGGCCGGCCTACATAAAGCACATCTTTCAGGGTTTGGATGTTGACCACCCCGTCGACGCTCAAATTCGGGCGTGCGCCCGGGGGCAGCGGCCCGTCCAGGCGGACATCCACCGTAACCGTGCCGTTGACGGAGTTGGGATCGATGCGGCTGACGTGGCCAGGCACGATGCCGTTATGCGTGTCGACGCTGGCGGACTGCCCGATTTCCACATCCCGAACGTCGGTTTCTGCGATTTTGACCTCGGCCTTCAGCTTCTGCGGCTGCACCACGCGGGCCACCGTCGTCCCCGCCGTAACGTACTGGCCGACCTGCAGCTCGTCGGAACCGGAACCGCTGGCGGCCGCGCTCGACATATCGAGATCCTCCAGCAAGCCTTTAATGCCGGCGCGCACCGTAAGTGCGTCCACCTGACTTTGGGCAAGCCGGACGCCAGCCTCCATTTGGGCTTCTTTGGCTTCCGACGAAGCGAGTTGGGCGGTATCGCTGGTCTTCATGCTGGCAAGCTTGAGGCGGCTGTAGCCGATCTGCTGTTTCAAGCCTTCGGCTTTGGCCGCATCTCCCTCTGCATCCAGACGCGCCACCAGGCCTTTGGCTAGCAAATTTTGATCGCTCTCGCTGGTCAGCGATGCGGTTTTGTACAGAGCTTCGGTATTGGCGAGAGTGGATTGCTGATCAAGCCGGTTGCTGGCCAGCGTGGCCTTCAGGTTGGCCAAATCGGCTTGGGCGCTTTTGAGCTGCGCCTCCGCGTCCGACAGCGCCTTGAGAATATCGGGATTCGCCAGCTTCACCAGCACCGTATTGGGCTCGACCGGCGTGCCTGGCAGCACTGGAATCGAAACCACGCGTCCGGCCGTGATCGCCGGAATCGAACGCACCTCGATCGGGACCAGCGTACCCAGACCCCGCACCTGGCGCACCATGGTGCCGCGCTTGACCTGGCCGGGCCAGACCGATCCGCCATCGACGGTGGGCGGCGCGGGCTTGAGGCGTGAGACAAAGATCGAAATGCCCGCCACAACGATGACCACGATGACGGTGCTGATAATGCGCTTCAGGCGGCGCTGCTTCAGAAATTTAGGATCGCGTGCTTTATCCATAACTACCCTTATACGGCAGCACGCCGGGGGCCAGTTCCCTGGCGTCGCAAGACACTGTATCCAAAGCAGTTATGAAAGCTGCGCGCAGACGCCCTGTCCGCTTCCGCTGCCCCCGTGTCCGAATCCGGACGCCCCGCCACCCCTCCACTCGTCCTCCCGTCCAACCGCCCGTCCCAATTCCGCCCCGCGCGCCTCTGCACCCGGCGATGCTCGCCTTGAGGAGATACCACCGTGACTGCATCCGTTCGCTACTGCCTTCGTATCGCCGGCCTCGCCGCCGCCTTCGCTCTGGCTGCCGTGGCGCAGACCCATCCCGCCTTCACCGTCCAAATCACCGGCCATGGACAGCCCATGATCCTGATCCCCGGCATGAATTCCTCCCGCGCTACCTGGAACTCAACCGTCGCGCGCCTCAATGACCACTACACCTGCTACACGCTCCAGCTCGCCGGCTTTGCCGGCCAGCCGCCCATCTCCCAACCCCTGCTGCCCGCCGTAAAGACCGAGCTGCTCGCCTACGTGCGCGCCCGCCATCTCAGTCATCCCATCCTGGTCGGTCACAGCCTCGGCGGCGTGATCGCCCTTCAAGTCGCCGAGCAGGCTCCGCCGCTGTTTGGCCCGTTGGTCATTGTCGATGCCCTGCCGTTTTATCCCGGTGCCTGGTTCGGGTCCAAAAACCTCGCCGCCGCCCAGCCCACACTCAACCAGATGAAAGCCGGCATGGCCCACATGACCACGGCCGCCTTCCGCGCCGCCGCCCGATCCGGCGCCTTTACCGACAGCATGACTTTGAGCCCCGCCCATCAGGCGTTGCTGCGCCAGTGGAGCAGTAGCAGCGATATGGCCACCTACATCCGCGCTACCGAAGAAATGCTCGACCTCGATCTCCGTCCCGGTCTCGCCCGCCTCCACCAGCCCGTCCTCATTCTCGGCACCTGGCAGGGCTGGCAATCCTCCATGGCCGCCCATGGCGTCAAGCTCACCCGCGCTGATTTCGTCGCCAGCTTCCGCGATCAGTACGCCTCCCTGCCCCATCTGCACTTCGCCATGTGTGATCACTCCCGCCACTTCATCATGTGGGACAACCCCGCCTGGTTTTTTTCCCAACTCGACGCCTTCCTCGCCCACCCTCGCCACGACGTGCGGGAACGCGGCTTCTAGCGTAGGCTTACGCATATGGCCACGGCCTTTTCCGCGCGCACGTACTGGACCTGCCAGATTCTCGGCTGGGTCCTGTACGTGCTGTTCGGCCTGCTCTTCGTCGTTGTCTTCCCGCCCGGACCGCCTTTCTGGCGCTTCCTCGTTGTCTATCTCATCGGCGCCGGCATTGCCATCCTCATCACCCACGCCTACCGCCGGCTTGTTCTGCACCGCCGTCCCTGGCTGCGCCTGGGCCTGATCTCCTTGTTCGGCCGCATTGTCCTCGCCAGCATCGTGCTCGGCATCCTCATCACCATCCCCATGACCGGCGTGTACTTGTTGATGTTCACGCACGCCTTCGTCATTTCCTCTGGCCTTACCTGGATTCTGCCTGCCCTGTGGGTCTGGATCGGATCAAGCTTCGTCTGGAACCTCCTCTATGCCGGCACCCATTATTTCCTCCACTTCCGCCGCGCGGAATTCGAGCGCCTGCAGCTGGAGATCGCCGCCCGCGACGCCGAGCTCCGCGCGCTGCTCGCCCAGCTCAATCCGCACTTTCTCTTCAACTCCCTCAATAGCCTCCGCGCGCTGATCTCCGAAGACCCGCCCCGCGCCCAGGCCCTGCTTACCGATCTTTCCGAACTCCTCCGCTACTCTCTCACCGCCGGGCGCCGTACCACGGTCACCCTCGCCGAAGAGCTGGAAGCCGTCTCCGCCTATCTCAAGCTCGAAGCAGCTCGCCTCGAAGAGCGCCTCCATGTTGAAACCCAGACCGATCCCGCCGCCCTGTCCCTGTCGCTCCCGCCGATGCTGCTCCAAACGCTCGTAGAAAACGCCGTCAAGCACGGCATCGCCCAGCGCCTCGAGGGAGGAACACTCCGCATCGCCGCCACCCGCCAGGCCGGCCAGCTCCGCCTCGAAGTCGAAAACTCCGGCCAGCTGTCCTCCTCTTCCAGCTCCACGCGCCTGGGTCTCGAAAACGCCCGTGAGCGACTCCGCCTCCTCTACGGTGAAGCCGCCCATCTCGCCGTCCACAACCAGGGTCCTGATTCCGTCCTTGCCGAAGTCGTCTTACCCGCACCCGGGCAGAAGGCGGCGCCCGCGGTATGAGGGCACTCCTCATCGACGATGAACGGCTGGCCCGCCGCGAGCTTGCGCGCCTGCTCGCTCCCCATCCTCAAATCGTGATCGCCGGCGAAGCCGCCAGCGCCGATGAAGCTCTCCCTCTTATCGCCAGCCTCAAACCCGACCTGCTCTTCCTCGACGTTCAAATGCCCGGCCGCAGCGGCTTCGAACTGCTCGAACAACTCGACGACGCGCCCGCTGTCATCTTCACCACCGCCTTCGAGCATTTCGCCATCCAGGCATTCGAGGTGAGTGCGGTCGACTACCTGGTCAAACCGATTGCCCCGGCACGTCTGGCGGCGGCGCTGGCCCGCCTGGACCTGCGAGCCGCAGCCCTCGCCGCGTCTCTGGGTGCGGATCGCCGGATATTCGTGCGCGATGGGGATCGCTGCTGGTTTGTGACGCTGCG
This sequence comes from Terriglobales bacterium, assembly GCA_050745425.1. Taxonomy (GTDB): domain Bacteria; phylum Acidobacteriota; class Terriglobia; order Terriglobales; family SCQP01; genus SCQP01. Next base: position 5,156 of record JBOGKK010000277.1, on the reverse strand, counting down.
CGACGTCGTATTGTTTGAATCCGAGGGTAACTACACCCGCCTGCATTTTGGCGGCGCGCACGCGCTCATTCTCCGCTCGCTCGATGCCCTGGAGGCACGGCTCGACCCGGCCGTGTTCTTTCGCGCCAGCCGGCGCGCAATCGTGAACATCGGCGCCATTGAGGGCCTTGACCCCTGGTTCAACGGTGGTCTCCGGGCACGATTGCGCGGCGGGCACGAAGTCGAAATTTCCCGCCGGCAGTCGCAGCGGTTTCAGGCCACAATGAAGTTGTGAGACGCCTTCTCCTGATCGTGTTCCTGCTGACCGCGGCGGCGGTCGCCCAGAAGGCCGGCCCAGGCACGTTGCTGCTGGCCAACCCAAAAGTCACCAGCGGGCAATTCCGCCACGCCGTGGTCTTGATCATCGGCGCTGGACCAAAAGGCGCGGCAGGACTGGTGCTGAACCGGCCCGGAACCGAAGCGCTGTCGCATGTATTTGTGGACGTGGCCTCAGCTCACGCTCGTACCGACACGGCGTATTGGGGCGGGCCGGTGGCGCCGAAGAGCCGGTTTTGCCTGGTCGTCGTCGACGGCAAGCTGCGCGAAGCACGGCTGGTGCTGCCGGGCCTGTATTTCAGCAACAAGCAGGATTTGATGGACTTGGCCCTCAATGCGCAGCAGCAGGCGATGACGTTCCGCGTCTATCTCGGCTACACGGGCTGGAACCGCAACCAATTGGATCAGGAACTGAAGCAAGGATTGTGGACGGTGCAGACGGCGACGAAAGCCGAGATTTTCGATGCCGATCCGGCGACGTTGTGGACGCGGCTGACGGCTCCCAGTAAGGAGCCATCTGTCAAAGTAAGGACATGGCGGCCAAAATCGCAGTCACAGCCAAAGTGACCAGCTTGGCTATAAGGATTGGACACGGCCGCACCCCTGATGGCTAGCAGCGATCTGGTCATTCCTGCCGTAGCGCCGCCATGGGGTCAACCCGCGTCGCGCGGCGGATGGGGATGGCGCAGCCGAGCGCACCGACCGCCAGCAGAACCGCCGCGGCGGCGGCGAGAATAAGCGGGTCGCGAGGCGAGATGCCGAAAAGCTGCCCCGCCAGGGCGTGACCTGCGGCCAGCACGCCGAGCGTGCCGAGGACGATGCCGGCCACGACCAGCTTCAGGTTCTGCACGCCGATGAGCCGGGCGATCTCGCCCCGGTCGGCGCCCAGCGCCATGCGGATGCCAATCTCGCCGCTGCGGCGCGCGGTAGCGTAGGCCACCACCCCATAAATGCCGATCACCGCCAGCACCAGCGCCAGCGCCGCGAAGATGCCCAGCAGCCAGAGCAGCGCCTGGGGCTGGCCCACCGAGCTGGCAACGACCTCGTTCATGGTCTGCACCTCCGGCATGGGCAGTTGCGGATCCATGTTGTGAAAAATGGCACTGGCGGCGCGGGTGAGGCTCTGCGGCGGCACGCTCGTGCGCAGGATGAATGTCGGATGCCGGGGCGGATCTTGCGTGAAGGGAACGTACATCTCGATGTTGTAGGGTGAATCGAGACCGTACTGCTGCGTGTTGCCGACAATGCCCACGATGGTGAAGGGCTTGTCGCCGTTTCCGCAACAGAGTTGCTGGCCGAGCGCATCGTCGAGCCTGGGCCAGTACGTCCGGGCGAATTTTTCGCTGATGAGGACAACCGGGGCGGTGTTGGGTCCATCGCTGGCATTGAAATTGCGGCCGGCGACAAGCGGCAAGCCCAACGCCGGTAAATAACCGGGACCCACGTCATGAATGTCAGGATGCGGATAGTGGCCGCGCTGCGGCGTTGGCCGCCCAACGATATTCACGTCGCTGCGGTTGTGGTCGCCGCTGAGTGGAAGGCTGGTGCCGATGCCCGCCGACTGGACGCCCGGAAGGGCCGCAAGTTTTGCCCTCGTCTGCCGCTCGAAAGCCAGCAGCGCTGGGTCGTGGGCATAGCGTGGGCCCGAGAGACGCCGATCGAGGGTGAGGACGCTGGTGGGCTGAAAACCGGGATTGACCGCCATCAGCTTCGCGAAGCTTTGCAGCATAAGGCCGGCAGCAGCCGTAAGCATGAGGGCGAGGGCAACTTCAGCGACCATGAGCGCCTCGCGCCGGCGGCGCCAGCCGAGCCCGGCGCTGCCGCGACTGGACCATGGCAGGCGCGAGGCGGCGAAGGCAGGCCCGAGGCCGAACAGGATGACCGCAAGCATGGCGATGCCGGCGGTAAACAGCAGCACCGTGTGATTGAGACCGAGCGGAACGATTTCATTGGCCGCGACGCTCATGAGCGCGCTAAGACCGTGCATCGCCGCTTCGGCAAGGGCGAGTCCCAGGGTCGCCCCGGCAACGCCGAGGGCCACGCTTTCGGCGAGGAGCTGGCGTAACAGGCGCGCGCGGCCAGCCCCGAGCGCGGCGCGGACAGTCCACTCCTGCTGGCGGGCGGCGGTGCGGGTGAGCATCAGGTTCGCAACGTTGGCACAAGCGATGAGCAGGACGAAGCCGACCGCAGCGAGCAAGAGCCAGAGCATGCGGGCATCGCTGCCGACAAACGCGGCGCGCAGCGGAGCAACATCGGAGCCAACGCCCTTATCGTCGGGATAGTGCGCCGCAAGCCGCACCGCTTCGCCGCGCATCTGGGTCGCCGCTCCAGCAAAGGTCGCGCCCGCCGCGAGGCGGCCGATCACGGCGGAGTCGCCGCGACTGCCGCGGTCGGCGTTGTCTTTCATCTGCGTGCCGTCGGGAACGAACAGATCGGTCTGATTCGGGTCGCGGTAGGCAGGCGGCAGAATGCCGGAGATGGTGTAGGCGGCGGCCTGATCGAGGTTCAGGGTTTTACCGATTGCTTTGCTGGCGATGCCAAACTGACGCTGGGCGAGTGCCCAGGTGATGACAGCCTCGTGCTGGGCGCCGCCGCTGTCGGCGCCGGGGCCGAAGCTGCGGCCGAGGACGGGTAAAATGCCCAGGGTCGAAAAGTAATTGGCCGAGACCGCAGCCGCGTTCACCACCTCCGGCGCCCCCGCGCCGCTAATGTCGTAGGACTTCCACTGTACCCAGGCCATCGCCTCGAAGCTGCCGTTCTGTTTCTGATTGTCCTGGCGCCAGTTCAGATAATCGGGATAGCTGACGCTCACCTTGCGGCCGTCGGCCCAGGAGTTGAGGATGAGCAATTGCCCCGGATGCGCATATGGCAGCGCGCGCAGCAGTTCGGCGTTGACCCAACTGAATATGGCCGTATTGGCGCCGATGCCCAGCGCCAGGGTGAGCACGGCGATGATGGCGAAGCCGGGTGCGCGGCGCCAGGTGCGCAGCGTATGGCGCAGATCATGCCAGGCGTCCGCCACGAGCGCGAGGCGTTCGCCGGGCGAGGCCGCCTCGCGTTCGATTTTGCGCGCCAGAGCGGGCCAGCCGGTAATTTCGCCCTCGGGGTCGCGGCCCGCGGCCGCCGCCTGCTCCAGTTGCTGCGCCAGCTCGCGAACGATGCTGGCCTCCCGCGAGGGGTCGATGGCGAGGTGGCCCAGCCGGCTCCGTACGTAGTCTTCGTAGTTCATTGTCCCTCTTCTCGTAATGCCGCAAGCGGATCCATCCGGCTCGCCCGCCAGGCCGGCAGCGCACAGGCGGCAAGCGCTACCACCGCCAGTACGGCTGCGGCAAGCAACAGGTTCGCGGCGTTATCCGGCCTCACGCCATAGAGCTCGGAGCCCAGCAGGCGCGACAGCGCCAGGGCAGCGGCGATGCCGATGGCAATCCCGGCCGCGGCGTTCGTCATGCCTTCGCGCAGCACCAGTCTCATCACCCTTCCCTGCCCGGCGCCCAGCGCCATGCGCATGCCGATTTCTGCGCGCCGCTGACGCACGCCGTAGGCGAGCACCGCGTAGAGGCCGAGCGCGGCCAGCAGCAGCGCCACGACGCCAAAGGCGGTGAAGACGGCGGCGCGAAATCGCTGCGGCGCGCTCGCCCCCAACACCAGCTGCCCCATCGCCTGCACGCGGCCCACCGCCAGCGTGGGATCGAGGCTGCGGATCGCACTGCGCAACTCGGAATCGAGTAGGGGGGCGGGCGAGTGTGAGCGCAGCACGAACTCGCTTGCTTCTGTGCTGGTCACCCCCAGCGGCGTATAGAATTGTGGCGGCGGTTGCTGATCCAGCCGGTAATGCCTCACGTCGCCGACCACGCCCACCACCGTCGGCCAATCCGCCGCTGTTAGCGTGCCCTCGCAGAGACACATGTGCTGGCCGACTCCGCTCTCGCCCGGAAAGTATTTCTTCGCCAGTGCCGCGCTGATCACGACGGCCTTATCGCTGCGCAGGTCGGAGGCGGTGAAGCCGCGGCCGGTCAGCAACGGGATGCCCATGGCCCCGAAATAACCGGGCGAGACGACATGAGTCTCAATCACAGCGTGTGATCCGGCCTGTCCCTCGATCTGTACGGTGCTGACCATCGTTGCGTGGTTGAGCGGCACATCGCCAGCCAATGCCGCGGCTTCGACGCCTGGCAGTGCCCGCACGTGCGCCAGCGCCTCGCGATAGAAGGAAGCGAGCTTCGGCGGCGGCGGAAAACCGCTGTAGCTGGCATTGAACTGGATGCTGGCGATCTGGGTGGACGACGAGAACCCCCGCGGCGCGGCCATGAGCCTGGCGTAACTCTGGAGTAGGAGCCCGGCGCCGGCCAACAGCACCATGGCCAGGGCCGCTTCGGCAATGGTCAGGGCGCGGCGCCCGCGGCGAGGAGCGGCAATGGCGCCACGTCCGCCCGCGTGCAGGCTGCGCGCCAAATCCTGCTTTGCCGTGCCCCAAGCCGGCCCCAGGCCAAACAACAAGACCGTCAGTAGCGTCATCGCAAAGGCAAACACCAGCACCCGCGCATCCAGCGCCGCAGTTTGCAGCCGCGCGATGTGGCCGGGACTGAAATACAAGAGCAGGCGCAGCGCACCTGCCGCCAACCCCACGCCAACTACGCCTCCCATGCCGGCCAGCAATACGGATTCGGCGAAAAGTTGCCGCAGCAGGCGCCCGCGGCCGGCGCCCAGCGCCGCGCGCACACTCCATTCGTGCTGGCGATCCGCCGCACGCACCAGGAAGAGATTCGCCACGTTGGCGCAGACAATCAATAGAACCAGCAACGCCGCACCCAACAGTAGCCAGACCAGGCGGCGCGATTGGC
>JBOGKK010000276.1:0-1875 GCA_050745425.1 Terriglobales bacterium | reverse complement strand
ACGGACCGCTGTGGCCGCTGGTCGTCGCTCCCATCGTTCTCGTGGCTGCAGTCGCGGCCACTGCCGTTTACCTGCCCGCGCGGCGGGCGGCGCGCGCCGACCCGCTGGCGGCGCTGCGGGTCGAATAACCGCTCAGTAGATGTCGTACTCGTAGTAGTTGATGTCTTCGGTCGGATAGTAGTCCTGCTGGCCAGGGTAGAGGATGCGCTCGATGACGCCGCCGCAATGGAAGATGAAGTGGGCGTTGTTGTACCCGGTGCCCGGCGGTTATCGCGGCGGAGGATTGCAGGGTTACCACGAACAACTATTGCAGCAGTTGGCCCGCCTGCCGGGTGCCGAGGGCGTGGCGTATTCGAAGATCGGGCCGGTCTCGGAGAGCGGTTATGTGATGACGGAGACCGTATCGCTTGCGGGCAGGGGGCCGGTGGCCAAGGCGGATTATCATCCGGTATCGGCGGGCTTTTTCGACACGCTCGGCATTCCGTTTGTGAGCGGGCGTGGATTTGACGCGAACGGCGCAGTCGTGAACGAGACCTTGGCACGACGGATGGGGACGGCGCTGGGGCGGACCGTGATCCTCGGTTCCGGACACGCACGCTATCAGGTGACGGGCATCGTGGCGGATGCACGACTCTATGACCAGCGGATGGCGCACGCGCTGGTGATTTTTGTGCCCATCCTGGCGCACCGGGGACATGCGGAGTACGCAACGCTGCTGCTCCGAACACGCGGCGATTGGATGCCGGCGGCGAAGCGGGCGGAAACAGCGATTACAGGGATGGGGCGCGAGTTTCCGATCCGCGTGAAGAGCGTCACGGCAGCAGTCGAGCTGGCGACGGCGCGGCAGCGATCGGGGGCCGAGATCGGTTCGTTGCTCGCGCTGGCGGTGTTGCTGCTGGCGATGATCAGCACCTATGCGATGGCGCGGTCGCTGGCGGATGCGGCACGACGCGAGTGGGCGATTCGGACGGCGCTGGGCGCGGGTCCGCGCCAGGTGTTCTCTCGCGCGCTGGCGTCGCCGCTCATTGTAGTCGCCATCGGCGTTGCCGCTGGAATCCCGATTGCGCTTGCTGGCGCTAGCATTGTGCGGCCCTTGCTGTACCAGACCTCGCCCATGGATCTGCGAGTCCTGGCCGCAGCAGCGGGGCTATTACTGCTGACCGCAGCAGGCGCCGCGCTGCGGCCTGCGTGGAAAGCCGCGCACGCCGAGGCGTGGCCTGTGCTGCACGAAGGCGAGTAGCGGGCCGTTATGATCTCTTGCCAGGGCACATCGTGCGTGCTGGCTCGGAACTCAGCACTAACCCTGCTGGCAGCCTCGCCCGCGATTTCAATGGCGCGCGTTAGCGCAAAGGCAAGCTGACGATCGTTGTCCAGATCTGGCCGCTGATGGCCGCGCGCAAACTCAATGGCGTTGTCGAGAGCCTCGACCATGTGTTGCAGGCGTACGCGGTCAGTCGGCCTCGTACTGGACCTCAGCGGAGCGGACGACCTCATCCCGGAAGTAGCGGCTGAGCTCGGCTGGCGTGCGGAGGTCGACGGGGCGGCCTCCGAGCAGCGCTGACAGGCGCGCCTGGGCATCCGCGAGCGTGAGAAAGCCCGGACGAGCGGTCGGCTTAAATTCGACCAGCAGGTCCACGTCGCTGTCTAGGCGCGCATTGCCCTGCAACGTTGAGCCAAACAGCGACAACCGCAGGATTTCAAATTGCCGGCACAGTGCTGCCAGTGCAGCCACATCCGGGAACACTTGCTTGGCCATACCCAATGCTACAACCGCAGGGTTACTTTTTTTCGAAGTGCTTGGCGTTGATTTCGGTGAAGTGGTCCCACTTCTGCGGGAGGTCTTCGCGGGCGAAGATGGCGGCGACGGGGCAGACG
>JBOGKK010000275.1:0-2361 GCA_050745425.1 Terriglobales bacterium | reverse complement strand
GAAGAGGAGGGCCTGCTCGGCTCGCTCGCCTACGTTGACGCCCACTTCGGCAGCTTCGAGCACCCCAAGCCTGCCTACAACAATCTTGTCGCCTATCTCAACATTGACGATGGCACCAGCAAGCCGCGCGGCGTGCGCGTGTTCGGCCCTCCGGCCGCCGCCGCCTTTTTCCGCTCGACGCTCGCGCCCTTCCACGACTGGGGCTTCATGGGCGCTATCGCCGACACCAGCCGCCGCACCGGCGGCACCGACTCCACCTCGTTCAACCAGGCCGGCCTGCCCGGCGTGAATTTCGAACAGGACCCCATCGAGTACCAGCCCTACTCCTGGCACACCAACCTCGATACCTACGAACGCCTCGTTCCCCAGGACCTGCGCGAAGGCGCCGCCGAAATCGCCGCCATGGCCTACGCCCTCGCCAACGCCCCCCGGCCCTTGCCCCGCTTCGACGCCGCCCACATGCCCAAGCCCCCAAAGCCCCTCGACCCCAGCCCCCAGGCCGCCCTGCACCCCGGCAAGAGCTAGAGCAAAAACAGCCCTGCTGTAGCGTCGCCGACCGTACCGCCTGCGGCTTTGACCCCAGGAAAAGCCGCACGCAACCGCCCGAAGCTTGCTACACCGACGCTGTTTTTGCTCTAGCCGCACCGGGCCCCAGCCACTCAGCGGAACAGCTCGACGGCAATGCGTGCGCGCGCCGAAGTCACGGCCCGCACCCACACCGTATCGGCGGTGAGGGCGGTCCGGCCCATGGCACGCGCGAGCGCGAGGCAGGCGCGGTCTGCGAGCGAGAGGCCGTGCGTCCAGGCCAACGGGCTCAGGTCCAGGCTTTGCCAGACCAGTTCTTCGGTCCACGGAATGACGATGAAGTCCAGAGCACGTATCCGGCTGGCCGCGGCCTCAGGCTCAGCACCGGCGCGGAGCAGCTTGGTCAACGTTTCGCCCAGAGTGACAGTGGAGACCGCAGCGCCGGGCAGGCGCGCCTCAACTGCGTCCGCGCCGCGCTCTTCCAGCAAAAGTGCGAGAATCGCCGAGCTGTCGAATACGCACGGCGGTCTACTCGCCATATTCGCGCGCGGCTTGGGCGTGCCGTTCTCGGATTAGCTCCTCGGAAAGCAGCTCGCCGGGCTTGCGGAACTGGCGGAAGTAGGCCTGCCCGGCGCGCACGGCCGCCGCTTGCGACCGAACTTCGACGGCGCCATCTGCGCTGGTGCGGAGGGTCAGACGCGCGCCCGGCGTGAGACCCAGGCGCTCGCGCAACTCTGCCGGAATCAGCACCCGCCCAGCGTTATCGACCTTGCCTGAAAACCATCGCTCTTGGGCCGCTTCGGTCCTTTTCACGCGCTTGGGTGCCGCCATATCCAAAGTTTGGCACCGTCTGGCAGATTTTACAAACCTGACAGATGTGAGGCGGCCAGCATCAAAGGCCCGCGAACGGGTTGCGCAGCTTCAGGCCGCGAAAACGGCCGAAGTCGCGATCGCCGCTCACCAGTTCGGTCACGCCGTGTTCCAGGCAGAGCGTCCAGATGTGGGCGTCGTGGACCCTGTTCCCGGACGCGCCCGACTGCGCCAGCACCTCCGCAAGCAACTCCGCATGGCGTGGCGTCTCTGGGAGCAGGTGAGCATCCGGGCCAGCCAGCACGTGTTGCAACCGACGCCATGCCTCGGCGGCCGGTAGTGTGGGCTGGTAAATGCCTGAGTGCGAGACGACGCGCAAGCACTCGTAGACGCAGGGCCACGGGACCGCCCAAGGCTCCCCGGCCGCTGCCAGTTTCTGCAGCTCGCCCAACGCCACCGCACGGAACGGGCTCGCCAACGCAAGCGCGTAGACCAGTACGTTGGTATCGAAGGCGGTCAGCGCCCCTCCATCGCCCGAAACAGGGAGTCGCGATCGCAGATGTCCACGCCCGGCTTGAGCACGCCATTCCAGCCTTCGATCTCCAATTTGTATCCGGATTCGGCGCGCGATTTGCTCGTCAGTGCCTTTCGGAGCAGTTGGTTAACCTCCGCCTGCAACGTCGTTCCTTTTTTAGCCGCACGCTGCTTGATCTCGCGCAGCACGACTTCGTCGATGGCAATGGTAGTGCGCCCCATGCATCAAAGTGTAGCATCAGACGCACTTTGATGCGTGCAAGTCTCACTCCAGCGGCATCTCCATGAAGACATCGGCACGGCCATAGGGCAGAATCAGACCTGCTATAGCAAAGCCGATCGTAGCGTATGCGGCTTTTTCACCAGGAAAAGCCGCACGTCATCTCCCGGAGCCTGCCACACCGAGTCTGATTCTGCTCTAGCAGGCTGCTGAAAAACTAGTCGACGGGCGTTTTCCCTTTCAGATTTTGAGCGGGCGGCGCGGTTAGCGGG
>JBOGKK010000274.1:0-7941 GCA_050745425.1 Terriglobales bacterium | reverse complement strand
GCCCGGCCCCTGGTTCGTGCTCCACTTGATCTACGGCGCCGTGCTCAGCGTCAGTGCTCCCATCCGCCGTGGACTCGCAGGCGCCCAGCCGCGGCCTGCGGTTTGGACAATGCCCAAGGCCAGCTAGCTGGCGGGAGCGAAATCAGCGTTGGGGTGAGGAGCCGTTGCGGATTGCGAGCGGCTTTTCTTGTTGAAAAGCCGCACGTGTCGCCCTAAAGGAGCAGCCGCCGCTCGCCGGCCCGTCGTGTGAGCCGCGTACGGTCGCAATACTCCAGCAGCGGCACCGCCCACTTGCGGCTCAGCCCCGTCCATGCTTTGAATTCAGCAACGGAAAAATCCGCCTGCTGCCTTTTCTTCCCGGCGAGCAACACGCGCAACCGGTCCAGTGCCGACACGTGCAGAAACCACCCCGGCTGGCACTCGATCAACGTCCGCGCCTTCGCCAGATCCGCCACCAGCGCACGTGCATCCGGATGCCGGAATTGCGTCAGCACCTGCGGCAGCGCCGGCGCGGTCCAGCCTTGAGCACGGAAATAATCCTCTATCCCGGCGCGCATCTGCAATTGTCCGGCGCTGCGCGCCGGGGCCGCACCGGCCAGCCGGTATCGCCCTCCGCCCATGGCTTGTAACTGCGCTGCGGCCGTCAACCGCTCCGCTGCCACAGCAAACCACGGCAGCAACGCAGGCGGCAAGGCCAACTCCTCGAGCGCCGCACCCTCCGCCATCGGTTCGCGCCGGTGAAATACAGCCAATGCAGCCGTCAAATCCCGTTCGAGCGGCGCCAGCGCTGCTGCGGCAAGTGCCGCTGGCGGAGTACCGCTCACGACGCAGCCCATCGCACGCACCAACGCCTGAATCGCAGCGGCCGGCCGCCCGGCCTTGCGCCCCAGCGCCGCAATCGGGTGTCCCTGCGTCCCGGCGCGTTCGAGCCATAACCGCAGGCGCGCCGCCAAATCGGGCGCGGCGCCCAGCGCCGCATTGAACTGCGCGGCGCTGGCGTACTCGCTGCGCCGATAGAGGCGCGGTTCCGCATCCACCACCAGACCTCCCGCCAGGGTGGCCGCCGGAGAAAGCCGGCGCACAATACACCGATCGCCATAGGCGGCGACCATCGGCTGCTCCAACCGCAATTGCGCCCAGTGCGGCGACTCCAGCCAGATCAGGGTGGCCACCGCTTCGGCGGCATGCAGGTGCACGCGGCAGCGGGCCCGATGCGGCAAAACCTCCACTCCGTTCAGCCAATGCAGTTCAACATCGAACAAGCGGCTAGACGCAAACACGCCGGGCTCGACCAGTTCCAGACCGCGATGCAGCTCCGCCAGCTCCACACCCACCAGGTTGGCCGCAACCCTTTGGCCAGCCATGGCCTCCAGCACCGGCTGCCCATGCACGTGCAGGCCGCGAATGCGCACGCGCTTCCCGGCCGGCGCCAGCTCAGCCTCCGCGCCGACGCGTAACCTGCCCTGGTCGAGCGTTCCGGTGACCACGGCGCCAAACCCCTTCATGAGGAAAGCCCGGTCCAGCGGCAACCGGAAAGGGGCTTCGGGGTCGCGTGGGCCGGCACGGCGGCCCGCCTGCGCCAGTGCCCTGCGCAACGCTTCGATGCCCGCGCCCGTTGCTGCGCTGACCTGGACCACAGCCGCCTCCGCCAACGCCGTGGCCGCCGTCAACTCCCGAATCTGGCGGCACACACGTTCAATCTGCGCGGCATCGGCGAGATCGCATTTCGTGATTGCGACCACCCCCTGCTCGATGCCCAGCAGCCGGCAAATTCCGAAATGTTCGACCGTCTGCGGCTGCACGCCAGCATCCGCCGCCACGACGAGCAGCATCACGTCGATGCCTCCGGCTCCGGCCAGCATGGTTCGGATAAACCGCTCGTGCCCGGGAACGTCGACGACGCCGATTACCTGGCCGTCCTCCTGCCAATGTCCGAAACCAAGGTCGAGCGTGATGCCCCGCCGCCGCTCCTCCTCGAGCCGGTCCGGATGCACGCCCGTCAGCGCCTCCACCAGCGCGCTCTTGCCGTGGTCGATGTGTCCGGCCGTACCTACAATCACCGGCTAGCTCACCGCGCCCGCGATTTCGCGCGCCACCGCATCCAGCACACCTTCCGGATCGGTTGCCGCCGTAACCGCTCGTCCCAGCACGAGATAATCCGCCCCCGCCCGTATCGCCTGCGCCGGTGTCGCCACGCGCGCCTGATCCCCGATCGCCGCACCCGCGGGACGGATCCCCGGAATCACCAGCGTCATCGCGCTGCCACACACCTGCCGCACGGCGGCTGCTTCCTGGGCAGAACAGACCACCCCTCCCAGCCGCTCGCGTTGACACAGCCGCGCCCATTGCGACACCCGCGCGCCCACCGCACCCGGCATGTCGAGCTCAGCGAGCGCCGCCGCATCGAGGCTCGTCAATACCGTCACCCCCAGCAGCGTCATTTCCGGCGGAGCGGCCGCCACGGCAGCCGCGAGCATACGCGCCCCTCCGCCCGCGTGAACCGTCAGCATTTGCGCCTCACACCGCCTCGCCGAACGCACTGCCCCGGCTACGGTATTGGGAATATCGTGCAGCTTGAGATCGAGAAAAACTCCCACGCCGGCGCGGTGAAGCTTGCGCACCAGATCCGGGCCCGCGGAAACGAATAGCTCAAGGCCGACTTTCACCATTCCCACGCGAGCGCCCGCGCGCTCGACCCACCCGAGAGCAGCCGCTTCGTCGGCCACATCCAGCGCCAGAATAATGCGTTCGCTGGGCGTCATTTCCCGAAAAGCTGGTCGAACTGCGCGCGTGCATCTTCGGGCGCCAATTTCCCCTGCGCTTGCGGTCCGGTAGGTTGGTCAGCCGTTGCCGGCGAAAAGTAATCGCAATAGTTGGCGCGATCCTTGGATCGAACCCACTCCGCCATCACCTCGCGGCATTCGTTATGCGATGCCGGATCGAAATGCCGGCAGTTCCGGCATACATGCAAGTCCGCATCGCAGGCGCATGTGTCCCGCGTATTCACCTTTTGCGCGGTCTTCAACGTGATCGTCCGGCCGCACTTCCAGCAGGTCATGCCTACCAGCCTAACACCGCAAGGGGGCGAACCGCTCGACGCGGTTCGCCCCCTTTTGCTTGCCCAAGCGGCGGGCTAGCTCGTCGGGCGCGCGGTGCGCCGGAAGTTGATTCCGCCTCCGCCCACTGCGCCTGCAAACAGTGCCAAACCCAACCCGATCAGGGCGATCCAGAAAAATCCCCACATCAGGTTGCCACCGACGTGTTTGGTGGCCGCGGCCGCGCTTTGCGCCGCGCCCGCCAGTGCACCACGCGTGGCCGGTGCGACAGCCCCCGGCGCCGTAGCTGCCGCAGGCGGTACCGCCGCGGCCGGCGCACCCGGCAGCGTGGCCGCCGGCGCTGCTGCCGCCACCGGCACATTCGTCGCGCTCGCTACCGCGCTAATGGTGGCGCTGGCAACAAAACCCACCACCAGCAAGACGGTGAGCAGAATCATGCCCCACAGCGTGATGCCGCGCATCATGCCATGTTTCCTTGTTGTGCGCGGCGTGCGCGCCGCCACCCAGCACCCGAGCCAGGTGGCGATCAACACCATCACCACGCTCCAGCCCAAAACCCCTCCGCCCACGCCGCGCCAGGAGGCGGCACTAAACGGATTCAGCGATGAAAATCCGACTGCCAATACAAACGACAGCAGGATGATTGCCACACCCGCAAACGTCATGTATCCAGTCCAAATGCCGTTCCACTCCATGTGGCGCGGCACTTCACCGGGGGCCACCGCAACTTGCGATGCCATGTCTCGATCCATCTGGCGGCGGACGTATAGCCTTCGTTCAATGCTGCGCACCGTACTCATTTGTTCGATACCTCCCTTAGTAATCGATTCGGCCCTTCATCCGGTGCGATGCCGGCCGCCGCAGGAAGGTGTGTTGCCGGCGGGATCGATTTTTCACTTTGGTGATGCCGCTTCCGCAGGGACAAACACGTATTCGCTGCCTTTTCGCTCCACATACCCCCACGGGTACTGCGGATCGTGGGTGAAAACCAGCAGCCAGTGTTCTCGTTCCGCCTGGTCGAGCACGCGGTGTTTGTTGTCGATCGTCTCTAAAGGAAACAAATCAAACGCCATCACCCAGCCTGGCTTGAGGTGCCAATGGGTCGGCATCAGATCAGAAATATAGCAGGCCACCTCGCCTCCCGAGCGCACCAGCACGGCTTGCATGCCGCGTGTATGGCCCGGTAACGGCATGACTGACAGGCCGGGCGTTATCTCGCGTTCACCCTCGAGGAGCTGCATCTGGCCCGAGGCAACCAGGGGATCATAGTTATCACTCAGGTAGCTGACGCGGTCGCGTTCGTGCTGCTCCCGCGCGTGCTCCCACTCGCGGTGCTGTACGTAGTACTTCGCGTTCGGAAATGTGGGCACGATCGCTCCATCCGGATGCCGTACGGTGTTCCATCCGCAGTGGTCGTAGTGCAGATGTGAGTTGACGACAATCGTCACTTCTTCGGGCGCATATCCGGCAGCGCGCAACCGCTCCGGATAATCGCGCCGCCCATCCACTCCGCCATTGCGCATCTGTTTTTCGCTCAACTTGTTCCCGCATCCGGTTTCGATCAGCACCAGCTCGCGCCTGTGCCGGAACAAGAGCGAATTCAGTCCACAGCGCACCAGATTACGCTCATCACTCGGTGTATCCCGCTGCCACATGGTTTTGGGCACCACGCCGAACATGGCGCCTCCATCCAGATAATAGGTTCGGTCGGTGATCGCGCACAATTCGATCTCACCCAACCGCCTGCGGAATGGTCCCGTCCAAATCCCTGTTTCAGTCATGTTCTCCTCGCAACCGCTGCCACGCGATCCAGATCAACGCGACGGCGGCGATCAGAATAATCAGATCCACGCGGCCCAGCAAATGCAGCATGCGCCGCCAATGGCTGCCGAGCAGCGCGCCCACCGCAGCCATCACCGTCACCCATAGCATGGCTCCGCAAACATCAAACAGGATAAACGCCGGCCAGCGCATGCGCCCGATTCCCGCCAGCAGCCCGGCAAAAATTCGCAAGCCGGTGACGAATCGCGCCAACAGAATCGTCACCGCTCCGTGGCGCTCAAAATAGGCCGCGTAGCGGCCATAGCGGTGCGGCGTCAGGCGGAAGGTGCGCCGCGCCCACGCCCCGGCGTAGCGCCCCACCGCGAAACCGCTCGCCTGCCCCAGCGAACTGCCCGCAACGCCAACCGCGATCAGTGCCGCCATGCTGTAGCCGCCGTAAACGCGCATATGGAACCCGGCGTACAGCAGCGACAGCTCGCCCGGCAACGGCAATCCAAAGTTCTCGAGCAGCAAAAGAACAAACACCGCCAGCAATCCGTAATGCTGAAAGAAACTCTGAAAGTGGACAAAGGCTGCCTGCATCTCACCCCATCCACTTCCTCACCAGTTCCACGAACGCCTCCGGATCCTCCATGAAAGGAAGGTGGCCCACACCGGCCATGATCTTCAACGTGGCGTTGGGTATCGCCGCGGCCAGTGCCGGGGCGCTGGTCACAGGTACAACCGGGTCGCGGTCGCCCCATACCAGCAGCGTCGGGTTCCGCATCGCCGGTAGCGCCGCGCGCAGCGCCCGTCGATGCTCATCAAAGCGCTGGGCCAGCCCGGCGACTGCGGCCCCCAAGTGCGGTTGCCGCAGCGTGGCGCCATACTCGGCGATGCTGGCCTGCGGCATGCGCGCCGGGTCGCCGTAAATTCTCTCCAGCAGCGCCCGATGAGCCCGCTCCGGGCAATGTGCGCCCAGCCACGCGCCCACGCGCGCGGGCACCGGCCGCAGCATAAATCGTTGCGCGCGGCTCGGGTTCCACCAGGGATGTGCCGGGGCCGCGAGCACCAGGTGCTCCACGCGGGCGGCCAGTGGAGAGCGCGCCGCAAAATCGAGCGCCATGACCCCGCCCCACGACGAACCCATCAGACAAAACTGCGGGGCGAGCGGCAGCGCCTCACAGGCTCCCTCCAGCCACTGTGTGAGGCCATGGAGCGACAGATCGCGGGGCCGGGCCGAAGCCGCGATGCCGGGCAACTCCAGCGCCCAGCACCGGTAATTGCCGCTCAGCAAGCCGGCCGCTGCGGCCCATTGCGAACTCGTCCCCAGCAATCCGTGCAGCATCACCACGTCGCGGCCAGCCCCCCAGCAGCGGTAGCGCACAGGCAGAGCCTGTCTTTGCCGGGGGCTCCGCCCCCGACGCCTCCCGGTGGTTGGCTGCACCGAGGCAACTCGGCCGTTGCCGCGAGAGGTTTCGAGCAGGGGCACGCTCAACCCTTAGGCCCCCGAGGCGAGGCGTTCCGGCAGGTTCATATCAAATTGCGTTTCCGGCTGCACCAACCCCAGCAGCGGCTGTGCCGCTTCTTCCTTCGTCAGTATGCCCGTCTCCGTCCATTGGTCTGCCGCAGCGACGGTGACCCGCACCGGCAAAGGATTCATCTCCGGATGCGACACCCGGATCACCGACAAACCCGACTTCGGGTGCGCACCCGCGGCAAAACCGTTCAACCGGTGCATCAGAAAGTGGACGGCCTCATCGCGGGAAGCAAACAAGGGAAACTCGGGATGGGGGTCCGCCTGCGCCTCCATCTCCAGATAGTGATCCCCCGACCGCGCCTTCACCGTGTAACGGGCATAGGGCGCGGTGTCATCATCAATCGCGAGCTCAACTGCGGCATGCTCGGTCGGAATTGCCAGATTCAATACCGCCGCCGCCGCGCGCGCCGATACCCACGAGCGCACGAACAAGACTCCCGGCTCGGAGTTGTGGCGCACGTAGATGCGGTAGTTCACCTGCCGGAAGCCACTCAGCACGTACGGAAACGCTGCTCCCGCTTCCAGCGCAACCGTGGCCAGAAAGGCGCGCGGCCCGGCGCTGCTGAGGCGCACGTCGGGTTCGATACCCGCTGGCAGTATGGCTTTGAGCCGATCCGGATGGACGGTGTGGATGACGTAGAGAAGGTTGCGGAGTTTGAGAGCAATCGCCATGGTGAGGTCAAAATTGGCAAGCGAAACGTTATGAAGCGAGCTGCAGTTGGGGCACCGCCGACAAATCGTGGGCGGCCCATTGCCCCTGCTGCCAGTGGGGCCAGGCTGCGGCCGCGATCATGGCGGCATTATCGGTACACAGCGCCATCGCGGGCGCATACACAGGGAGGCCCAGACGCAGGCCTGCTTGCTGCATCTGCTGGCGCAAGGCGCGATTGGCCGCCACCCCGCCGGTGAGAAACAAACTCGCCGCCGGCGCGCCGCCGGCGGCGGCTACCGACTCCACCGCGGCCAGTGTCCGCCGCACCAGATCGCCGACCACCGCCGCTTGAAAGCTGGCGATCAGGTCCAGGGTCGCCGCGTCGCAGCACCCGCGCCATTCCTCCAGCGACGGCTTCCGTTCCAGCCTCGCGACGTCGTGTTGTCGCGCGCTGATGCCGGCGCTCAAACCGGGCGTGGTCTGCACCTTGCGCAACACCGCCGTCTTGAGGCCGGAAAACGAGAAATCAAGAGCATTTCCCTTCAACCGGATGCGCCCGAACGCGACCGCCCCGGCATCACCAAATTCCGACAGCCGGTCGATCAGCGGCCCGCCCGGATAGCCCAATCCCAGCAGCTTGGCAACCTTGTCGTAAGCCTCTCCGGCGGCATCATCACGCGTCCGCCCGAGGGTGCGATAGTGATAGCCGCCCTCGCTGCGCTCGACCAGATAAAGCTGTGTGTGCCCGCCCGATACGACCAGAGCGACCGCCGGCAGTGGCGGCTCCGCCCGTCCATGGCGCCGCTCCTCGAGCAGCACGGCATGCAGGTGACCCTCGAGATGGTTCACCCCCAACAACGGCTTCGCGCTCGCCCACGCCAGTGACTTGGCGTAGCTGAGTCCCACCAGTAATGCACCCGCTAGGCCTGGCC
>JBOGKK010000273.1:0-4307 GCA_050745425.1 Terriglobales bacterium | reverse complement strand
CCAAGCTGCGCTACGCCAAGGTCATCCTCATGACCGATGCCGACGTCGACGGCAGCCACATCCGCACCCTGCTGCTGACGTTTTTTTTCCGGCACATGAAGATCCTGATTGAGCGCGGCAACATTTTCATCGCGCAACCGCCGCTCTACCGCATCAAGAAGGGCAAGAGCGAGCAGTACATCAAAGATGACAAGGAATACGTCAGCGTGATGATGCGCCGCATCACCGAAGACCGCTCCCTGCGCTACGGGGAAGGCGGCGCCGAGCTCAAGGGCGCCGCGTTGAGCAAGTTCCTGGTCAGCCTGAACGAGTATTACGCGCTCTTCGACAAGGCCGACCGCAAGCTGCGCTCGCCCGAGCTCACACGGCTGGTGCTCGAAGCCGGACTTGAGAAAAAAGTCGATTTTGAATCGCCCGACAAACTGCGCGCGCTCGCCAGCCTGTTCGCGGCCGACCGCGACGTCGTGAGCGCGACCGCCGTGCTCGACGAGGAGCACAATCTCTGGGAGCTGCGCTACCGCGATCGTAACCACCTCGAGCATGTCGTGAACGCCGAGCTGGCGCTGCTGCCCGAGTTCAAGCAGGCGGTTAAAAGCGGCAAGACCATCGCCGAGTTTAACCATCCGCCCTTCCTGCTCGCCGATGGCGACGCCGCACACAAGGAAATGGCGGACGGCCGCACGCTCCTCGATTCCATCCTCGAAGAGGGCAAGCGCCTGTTCACCGTGCAGCGCTACAAGGGCTTGGGCGAAATGCGCTCCGATCAGTTGTGGGACACCACGATGGACCCCGCCACGCGTACGCTGCTCCTGGTAAAGCTCGAAGACCTGCTCGCCTGTGAAGAGGTCTTCTCGACCCTCATGGGCGACGAAGTCGCCCCCCGCCGCGAATTCATCGAGCGTCACGCCCTCGACGTCAAAAACCTCGATATCTGAGGGAGCGGAACCCGCCCAGCGGTAGAATAGCTCGCATGAGGGAAATCCGGGAGGCCTGGCGGGGGCTGAAGCGGACGCCGGGAGCGAGCGCGGCGGCGCTGGTGACGCTGGCGATCGGGCTGGGCATCAGCTTTGCCATCTTCAACCTGCTTTATGCCGCGCTGTGGCAGCCGTTGCCGTATCCGCATAGCGGCGAGCTGGTCTCTCTATCGCAAACCCTTGGCACGCTCAAGGGCGTCGATGTCTCGCCGCCCGAGATGCAGGCGCTGGCGGCCGGCAGCACAACGCTGAGCGGCGTCGGCGTGTACCGGGAAACCATGGGGGTGATCACTGGCCATGGGCCGGCCAAATCCGTCAGCCCCGTTCAGATCGATCCGCACCTTTTTGTGATCCTGGGTCTGCTACCCAGCCGCGGGCGGGCCTTTACCCCCGCCGACACCGCCCCGGGCGCAGCGCCGGTCATGATCGTAAGCGCCGCGTTCGCCCACGAGCGCTTTGGCAGCGCCTCCGTGCTGGGGCAAACGCTCTCGTTCGACGGGGTGCGCCATCGCATCGTAGGCGTCGTTCCCGCAGCTTTTTCTCAATTTCTGGGCGCTGGCCAGACCGTCGGCATTTTTCTGCCCCTGGCGCACCCGGTTAAGCCGGCCTGGGGGGCGGTCATGTATTCCGCCATTGGCCGACTGCGCCCGAACGCCACGCTCGGCGCGGCGAATGCTGAGGCTGCGGCGGTGTCGCAACGTTTGGCGCAGGCGCGCGAATTTTCGGCCAAGGCGAAGCTTTCGGCTGTCAGCCTGGCCGACTCGCTGCACGATCTGGGCTCGACGCCCTGGCTGCTGGGAGGGGCGGCGATGCTGATCCTGCTGCTGGCGTGCGTCAACGTCACGAGCTTGTTGCTGGCGCGCGTGACGGCACGGCGGCAGGAGCTTGCCATTCGCCACGCGCTGGGCGCAGAGCGCGGGCGGCTCATGGAACTCATTCTGCTGGAAGGCCTGGGACTGGGGCTGTGCGGAGGGCTGTTGGCCTGGTGGGTTGGCTGGGCGCTGGTGCATCTGCTGACCGCGGCCAAACCGCCGTACGCCTGGATGCTGGCCGCGGGTCACCGCGAGCTTGCACCGCTGGCGTTTGCGGTTGTGGTCAGCACGGCCGTGGGACTGCTATGCAGCGTCATTCCCGCCTGGCGGGTTGCCCGTGGCCTGGCGGCGCCGGTGCAGCAGGCGGCCGCGCCGCGCCGGCTGCGCGGCGGCGTGATCGCGCTGGAAGTGGCGCTGGCGCTGGTGCTGGCGGTGTCGGCGGCGCTGCTCATCCGCACCGTCGAGCACCTGCAAGCGGTGCCCGTCGGTTTCAATCCCGATCATGTGCTCACCGCCGAGGTGCTGCTGCCGCAGAAGCAGTTCACTACCGCAGTTTCACCGGCATCGCAGTTGTTCTTCGACGAGCTGTTGGAGCGGGCGCGGGCGCTGCCCGGCGTTCGCTCCGCGGCGCTCGCGAGCGCGCTGCCGATGGACGGCGGCATGTATACCTCTGCCAAGCTTCATGGCAAGCAACAGCCTTTGCAGATCGCGATGATCAGCAACGGTTATTTCGCTACGCTGGGCATTGCACTGCTGCGCGGACGGCACTTTGCTCTAACCGACATGGAGCATGCGCCCCGGGTGGCGATTGTCAATCAGGCACTGGCGGCAAGCTGGTGGCCTGACCGCAATCCGATTGGGCAGAGCTTCTCGCTGGGTGATCCCAAACACGCCGGACCGTGGACGGTGATCGGCGTGGCGCATGACACCCATCAGAGGGGCTATATTCAGCTTCCGGCCCGATTCGAGCCCCGGGGCATGGCCTATTTTCCACGCGCGCAGTATCCGAATGCCGGTTACCAAATTGCGCTGCGCACCTCAGGCGATCCGGCAGCCCTCAGCGCACCGTTGCGTCGGTTGGTAACCGCCATGTCGCCCGATGCCGTCTACACGCCCGAACCCATGACCGGCCTGCTCGGCGACTCGATTGTGCGGCAGACTTTCCTCAAGCTTCTGCTCGAGCTGGCGGCGGCGCTCGCCTTGGCGCTGGCCGTTATCGGCATCTACGGCACGGTGAGCTACTGGGTAAGCCAGCGCACGCAGGAAATGGGCGTGCGCATGGCGCTGGGCTCAAGCGCGGGCGGGGTGCAGCGGCTGGTGCTGGGGCGCACGCTGCGCTGGGCCATCGCCGGTGCGGTGGTGGGCGGCTTCGCGGCCTGGGCCGCTGCGCGCGGCTTGGCCAGCATCCTGTTCCAGGTCACCCCCGCCGATCCCGCCAGCATCGCCACCGGCGTCGCGCTTCTGCTCCTCGCAGCCTTCGCCGCCGCCTGGCTGCCCGCGCGCCACGCCGCTCGCGTCGATCCGGCCGAGGCGCTGCGGCACGAATAAATCAGCCGAGCGCCCGATCCAGGAGATTGCTGACTCTGGCGGCCGCAGCCTGGGTGCGCAGATATTCCTGGTCCAGCGCAGCTCCCTGGGTGGCCACGATGCCTGCAATGTCACGCCATTGGCGGTCAGAGACTTCCCCGCCCGTCTGGTACCAGAGGAGCTTCTGCAGCAGGATATCTTCTGCCGTGCAGAAATAGAGGAAGCGGCCGTCTTCAAGGACGACCTTGCGCCGCCGCTCCATTTGCAACCGGTCCAATGGCGTGTGCGCGATAAACACATCCACCTTGATCGCGCTGGCCTCGTGGATCAGGTTGAAGCTCGAACCGGTGCGCACGGCTGCTCCTGCGGCCTCGGCGTCGACGTAGAACGCTTTCCCGAGCCGACGGATGAGGGCGACAACAATGCGCTCGTCCAGTTCAGCCGCCAGATCGATGTCGAGTGTCGAGCGCGGCTCGCCGGCACGGGAGCTGGCGAGCGAACCGCCGATGACATAGCGGGCACCCTCGGCCTCCAGTGCGGCAGCGACTTCGAGAGCCACGTCCAATTCCGCACTCATGGCCGCGGGTCAGTCAGCGCGTCGATTTCCGGATAGGCCTTCCGCGCCAGGTCGAGACCCAGCGTGAGAATCGTCAGCCGCAAAAAGCACTCGCGCACACCGATGCCGGGATGCCGGGTGCGAATGCCCGCCCGCGCCAGCTCCAGCACGGCCTCGCGCAGCTCGCCCGCCAAAGCCAGCTTCTCATGCGGCGCCATCCGCCGCCAGTGCTCGATTTGCCGCTGCTCAATTTCCGGGCTGGTGTCGCGCGACAGCATACCGGCATTATAGGCCCGACGCCGCGCGCGCGCTACTCGCGGCTGGCGGAGGCGGTGAAGGCGGCGACGCGCGCCGGGTAGAGCGGCGGACGCACGCCCGCCGCAGACCAGCCCAAGAGGAACTCGCAGGCCGGGCCGCAGACGCGTCCCTGGCAGGGGC
>JBOGKK010000272.1:0-4554 GCA_050745425.1 Terriglobales bacterium | reverse complement strand
CCGTAGTCACGATGGTGTGATAGGCATTGGAGCCGGGAACAACGAGCAGGGAGACGGGTTTGCCGGCTTTTTCCGCCACGGAGACGACTTGCGTGAACAATTCCTGCTCGTATTGATCAAAGGCGCGCTTTTCGTCGACGACGGCAGGGCCGGCAAAGGAGCGGAACAGGCGCACGGTAACGGCGACAATGTCCTGCTTGACGGTATCGGTTTGCGCGAGGGTGTACTCGAGGTGGTGCAGATTGCGGGGATTGCGGACGGTGACCAGGATATTGCCGGGGCGGACATTGAGCGCATCGGCGGCGACGTCGCTGCTGGCGGCGATGCGGAATTTCTCCAGATGGGCATCACGGGCGCGCTGGCGCTTGGTGACTTGCTCGCTAACCACAAATACGGTGAAAAAGCCCGCGGTGAACAACGAACCGGCAATGGTGGCGATCTCCTTGGTGAACAGGTTCATGATCGCCACCGAGAGCAGCAGAATGGCGATCAGGATCACACCCAGCGGGATTTCGACGTTGCCAAACTTGAAATTGAGCGGCACGCGCCACTCTCGTCCCTCGGGCTGCTTGAAGCGGAGCACGACGGTAGCGACCGCGAGAAAGGTGAAGCTCCAGATCAGACCGAACGCATAGCCTTCACCCAGTTCGTAGATATTTCCCCAGGTAACAATGATCACCAGGATCTGGAGGATCACAATCGCATTGACGATGCGATAGGTGGTTCCGTAGCGGCTGTGGGGACGGCGAAACCAGTCGGTGAGCACGCCATCCTCGCTGACGCGGTTGAGCACGCCGGTGGAACCGATAATCGCAGTGTTCACCGCGCCGGACAGGATCAAAGCGCCCACGAAGACGACGAATGCCTGAAACACCAGGCGCAGGGTGTAGGGGCCGCTCAGGTACATGGCCATGCCGCCGATGAGATTGCCGAAATATTTCGAGCGCACCGCATCGGGGATGATCATAACCGCGAAAAACGTGGCCAGCGTAGTGAAGATAAAGCTATAGAAAAAAATCACCAGACCGGCGCGTTGCAGATTTTTGGCCTTGGGGCTCTCGATATCACGGTAGACCTGCGCCAGCGTTTCTTCGCCACTCATGGCCAGAATGGAGTGCCCAAAGCCGATCAGCAGCAGAATCCCCGCCGCGCTGGTGATGGGGTTGCCATTGAGCCATCCCAGGGCACCGGGGCCAAAGTGCATCGTATGCAGCGAGGGCAGAGGAGGCAGGTGCGCGCCGACATGCCAGATCGTGTAGAGCGCCCACACGATCATGATCACCACCATGATCGTGGTGATCTGCATGATGCGGACGGCCTTCTCGCTGCTCTCGTGCATGCCCTGGATGTTTTTCCACCAGAAGTAGAGAGTCACCAGGATGGCAAACACGGCCGAAAAACTATTGGTGGAGATATGGACGTGATAGCCGATGCGCGTGAACAAGTCCTGCAAAAACCCGGCCAGGTACTGGCCCGCGGACACCGAGCTGATGGGCCCGGTGAGCAGGAAATCGAACATAAGCGCGGATACGGCGACTTTGGCAAGCGTTGACCCCAGCGCCTCCTTGACGACGCGATAGACGCCGCCGCGAACGAACATGGTGCTCGACTCGATGTAGAGAGCCTGAACGGCATAGCTGAACAGCATCACCGCCAGGACGAACCAAGGCGCGGACTTGCCAATCGACTGTTCGGCGATGCCGCCGAGATAAAAGGCGGTGGAAGCGAGATCGGACAGGACAATGGCCGCGGCACGCCAAAAGGAGATGAAGGTCAGCATCACCGTTGTGGCGACGAAGACCTTGGTGGCGGGACGACGCAGTCCCTCTAGCGGCGGCTTGCTCGACATGCCCTGCGGGACAGCTTACAGTTTTTCGGCGTATTCGCAGGCGGAGCAGGAGATGTACATGCCGCCGGCCACATGCAAAGCGCGATTGCGCACACGTTTCACGACCCGCAGCGGCTTACCGCACTTGGGACAGACCTGCTCGGTGGCGTCGCCCTTGGAGCGATCTGCAGTTTTGGCTACCTTACCCATCGGAACCCTCCCTAAATAAGCTGAGCAACGATTTTACCTCAGCAAACGGACGGTCGTTCCGCGGTGAGCGTCGAGGCGGGCGGCGGCAGAATCACCGGCGGCTGCAATTTCCATCCAACCCTCGGCGCCAACCATGAGCAAGAGCTCGCCCAGCGGGGCGGCGCCGTAGTGACCCCGCCAGCGGGCGATGCGCTGACCGCCAATCTCGGCAGCCTGCCAGCCACCGACCGCTTGGGCGCGCACGTTGAGCACCAGGTTTCCAAAGGCATCCACGAACAGGACCTGCGCCAGGACTCCGCCATCGTAGTCCGTGGGCTTCGGGATTTCCAGACACCGCCAATCGGTTACGGGCAGGCCGGGCGGATGGCCGGGAGTGCGGACGATCTGGGCCACAATGTCAGCCATGGCATCCCGCGCCACAAAGGTGGTGCGTTCGCGCAAAGCGACGGCGCATACCTGCGCTTCCGTCTCCTGTTGCAGCACCAGGCCGAGCCCGCCGTCATCCATGGCGACGAAGCATTGGCTGGCTGCGAAAGCGACTAACACGCGGTCGGGGCCGGTTCCGCGATCAAGAGCGAGCAAATGGATCGTTCCAGCGGGATAATAAGAGTAGACCCGCAGCAGGAGCAGGGCGGCGGCGAAGACATCGCCGCTTCCCAGTTCGTGACTGAGATCGAGCAAGCGGGCTTCCGGGCAGCGCCGCAGCAGCGCACCGCGCAGTATGGCGGCGAACGCACTGGCGCCACCGAAGTCGGAGCTGAGCGTGATCAACGGGGGCGGCATAGACGATAGAGAGGTTTACGCAAGACGTGAAAGTAGGTTATACCTCTTAATAGAACACTTTAACGGCGAAGAACGGAGAATCACGGCAATGTCAACGTCAACGGCAAATCCCACAACAAATCCAACCCCCCGCGGTCTGCAGGACGTGGTGGCGTCGCCCTCGTCCATCTGCTTCATCAACGGCGATGAAGGCGTGCTCGCCTATCGCGGCTACAACATCCACGATCTTGCCGAGCGCTCGACGTTTGAGGAGACCGCTTACCTGTTGTGGTTTGGCCATTTGCCCACAGCGAGTGAGCTGAGCAGCCTGAAGCGCGATTTGAACGCCGCGCTGAGGCTGCCACAACCCATCCAGCAATTGTTATCCGGTTTTCAGGCGAACGCGCCCAAGGCCACGCCCATGGACGTTTTGCGCACCACGGTTTCGGCGCTGGCGCTGTACGATGTGGATGCGGCCGACATGAGCCGCGAAGCGAACGTGCGCAAGGCGATCCGGCTGATTGCGCAAACGGCGGCAATTGTCGCCAGTATCGACCGCGTGCGCAAAGGCAAGCCCACAGTGGCGCCTGCGGCGGATGGTTCGCTAGCCGCCAACTTTCTTTACATGCTCAACGGCACCCGGCCGACGGCGACGGCCGAGCGCGCCATGGACATCGCGCTGATTTTGCATGCCGACCATGAGTTCAATGCTTCGACGTTTGCGGCGCGCGTAACCGCCGCGACGCTGAGCGATATCCACTCGGCGGTGACCAGCGCCATCGGCGCCCTGAAGGGGCCGCTGCACGGGGGCGCCAACCAGGCGGTCATCAAGATCCTGCTAGACATCGGAAGCGGCGATCCCATTGCCAAAATCAGCGAGATGATCACCAACAAGGTCAAGATCCCGGGATTCGGGCATCGCGTGTACCACACCATGGATCCGCGCGCGGTGCATCTTCGCGAGTTGTCGAAGGAGCTGTGCCAGGCCGCGGGCAAGACCCAGCTTTACGAGCACTCCCAGCAGATCGAAGAGTACATCAAGCGCGAAAAGAACCTAAACCCGAACGTGGACTTCTACTCGGCTTCGGCCTACTACGCCATGGGGATCAGCCCAGACCTGTACACGCCGATTTTTGCGATTTCGCGCATGGGCGGCTGGACGGCGCATGTGCTGGAGCAGTACAGCGACAACCGGCTCATCCGTCCGCGTGCCGAGTACGTGGGGCCGAAGGTGCCGCAGACGTACGTGGCGATTGACAAGCGGTGAATGGCTCGCGGTGGCGTGAAGACACCGGTGACGGCAGGAGTGCGCTGGCTACGGGCGCATGATGCGGTTTACGAAGAACGGCTGTACCGCCATGAGGAACATGGCGGTACAGCCGTTTCGGCGCGCGAGCTGGGCATCGAGGAACACACCGTTATCAAAACGCTGATCATGGAAGATGATCTGGTTGCGCCGTTGATCGTGCTCATGCATGGCGACCGCGAGGTTTCGACAAACGCTCTGGCACGGCAATTGCAACGTCGCAGCATCGCGCCCTGCCGCCCGGAGCTGGCGCAGCGCCATAGCGGCTATCGGGTGGGCGGCACCACTCCGTTTGGCACGCACAAGCCGCTGCCAGTCTTCGCAGAGGCAAGCATCGAGGCGCTGCCGCAGTTGTACATTAACGGCGGCAAACGCGGTTTTCTGGTCGCGATGACGGGAGCGGAATTATGGCGGCTGCTGGCGCCGACACCAGTTTCCGCAGCGGTGA
>JBOGKK010000271.1:0-3427 GCA_050745425.1 Terriglobales bacterium | reverse complement strand
ACATTGCCGAGCACAGCAATCGGGCGCTGCCGTGGTTCTATAAGGTTGCCGTCGTCTGGTCCGGCCAGGAAGGCTCGCTGCTGTTCTGGACGTTTCTGCTCAGCGGCTACGGGTTTGTCGCGCTGCTGACCAGCGGGCGCAAGCATCCGCATCTGCGGCCGACGGTGGCGGTCATTCTGGCCGCGATCACCTCGTTTTTCCTGCTGCTCAACAACTTTGTCGCTTCGCCGTTCGCCTCGCTGCCGGTTGGTACGCCCGCCGACGGGAGCGGGCTCAATCCGCTGCTGCAGTACTCGCAGATGGACGTGCATCCGCCCATTCTGTATCTGGGTTTTATTGGTTTCTCCATTCCCTTTGCCTTCGCACTGGCGGCACTGATCAAGCGCATGCCGGGCGACCGCTGGATTCGGGTGACGCGGTTGTGGACGATGATCGCCTGGGCGTTTCTCACCGTGGGCATCGTGCTGGGCGGCTATTGGGCCTACAAAGTCCTGGGCTGGGGCGGCTACTGGGCCTGGGATCCGGTGGAAAACGCGGCCTTTCTGCCCTGGCTCACCGGCACGGCGTTTCTGCATTCGGTGATGATGCAGGAAAAGCGCGGGATGCTGAAGGTGTGGAATATCGGGCTGATCTTCCTTACCTTTTTCCTGACGATTTTTGGCGACTTTCTGGTGCGCAGCGGCGTGGTGAGTTCCGTGCATGCGTTTGCGCAGTCGGCGATCGGGAACTATTTCGTGGTGTTCCTGGTGGCGATTGCCGCGGTGTGCCTGTTTGTGTTCTTCCGCAACCGTTCGGCGCTGCAGGGCGAAAACCAGCTGGAGTCGACCGTATCGCGGGAGAGTGGCTTCCTGTTCAACAATTTTGTGCTGCTGGTGGCGGCGCTGGCGATTCTGTGGGGCACGATTTTCCCGGTGCTGTCGGAGGCGATTCAGGGACAGAAGATCACGGTTGGGCCCGAATTCTTTGACCGCATCAATATTCCCCTGTTTTTATTCCTGCTGTTTTTGACCGGCGTGGGGCCGCTGCTGGCCTGGCGGCGCACCTCGCTGGGCAGTCTGCGGCGCAACTTCATGACTCCGGCGCTGTGTGGCGTGGCGACGGCGGCCGTGCTGGCGCTCTACGGCATGCGCGATCCGTATCCGCTGGTGTCGTTCGCGCTGTGCGCGTTTGTGCTGGTGACGATTGTGATGGAGTTTGGGCGGGGCGCGCGTGTGTTGGTCAAGCGCGGACGATCGTGGCCGGGGGCGGTGGTGCATCTGACTTCGCGCAACACGCGGCGCTACGGCGGCTATATCATCCACGTCGGCATCATCCTGATGGCGATTGGCATCACCGGCGCGGCCTTCAATCGGAGCGCGGAAGCCCCCATGCCCTATCAGGCGAGGCTGCAAATCGGCTCCTACACGCTGGTATCGGAATCGTATACGCAGGACGACAACTCGAATTACTCCACCGAAGCGGAAATCGTGCAGGTGCGCCAGAATGGGCACGTAGTCGATACCATGTTCCCTTCGCGCCGCTTCTACAAGGCCAGCAATCAGGCGCAGTCGATGGTGGCGGTGCGTTCGCGTCCGGCGGGGGATTTGTATCTGGTGTACGCCGGCGACGACCCCAACACACACACGCCGATTTTGCATGCGTATATCCGGCCGCTGATCATGTGGATTTGGGTGGGGACGATCGTGGTGATCTTCGGGACGCTGATTGCACTGCTGCCCAGCCGCAAATCGGATTCGGGCTCGCGGCCCGAGCCGGTGCGCGTGCCCGCCAGCGTGGACGAGCCCGAGCCCTCGACGCCGCTGGAGGAGGTCACGCTTGCACGGTAAACATAGCGCGGGGGCCGGGCTGGGGCTCCCGGGGCCCCCGGCCCGGCCGAGCGCCAAGCGGGTGGCGTGGCGCAGCCACGCGGGGTCCCGCGCCAGTCTAATCGTGGTGCTGGTGCTGCTGGCGGGCAGTGTGGCGCTGCGCGGCGACGGCACGTTTTCGCCGCGCGCCGAGCGCATCGGCAAACAGTTGATCTGCACCTGCGGGTGCCAGCAGGGCGCGCTGGTGTGTACGACGCTGAACTGCAGCGTGAAGCTGCAGATGCAGACTGAGATCCGGCAGCGGTCGCTGCTGCCGGAGGCGGATTCGCTGGTGCTGCAGTCGTTCGTGCAGGAATACGGAACGGTGGTGCTGGCCGACCCAACGCATCAGGGATTCAATGAAACCGCATGGGTAATGCCGTGGATCATTCTGGCGGTGGGCCTGTGCCTGGTGGTTTACTGCATCCGGCGTTTCCGCCAGCAGACCGCGGCAGCGGCCACGGCAGCCGCCGGGGCGGCGCCGCCGGCGCCAGATGCGGAACAGGCGCGGATCCGCGCCGAAGTCGCCGCCGCGGTGGAGCGCGATCTATGCCGCTGATTGTTGCGTGCTGTTTGGTTCTCACCTGTGCCATCGGTTACTGGGTGTTTACGGCGGTACCGGACGCTGCCGACGGCGGCCCCCAGGCGGCCTTGCGCGAGGCCCTGCAGGAGCGCAGGAAGGCGGTATATGACAATCTCAAGGACCTGCATTTCGAGCACCTGGCCGGCAAACTTTCCGATTTGGATTTTCAGCGCAGCCGCACCATGCTCGAGCACGAGGCGGCCGAGGTAAGCGCGGCGCTGCGCGCCAACGAATAAATGACTTTCCGTATGCGTAGAATTGCCTTTCTCTGGCTTGCCTGTGCGGTTTTGCTCGCGGCGCAGGCGGGCCAAAACGTGACCGGCACGGTGCTCAACCTCACCACCGGGGCGCCCCTGTCCCACGCGCAGGTGACCCTGGTGCAGCTTCAGGGCAGCATGAACACGCTGGGGCAGACCACCACCGGCGGCGCGGGCCACTTTCGTTTCAGCGAAAATGTCCCCGGGCCATTCATGGTGCAGGTCAACTACCAGGGCGTGCCCTACTTCGCCAAGGTCACCAAGGGACAGGCGGAAACCAACGTCAGCGTTTATAACGTCAGCAACGACGCCAGGCTGCTACGGGTGGATGCCGAGATTATGGTGCTGCAGCCCGATCAGGGGCAGCTTGCCGTGGTCAACGAGTACCGCATCGAAAACGGCTTGCAGCCGATGCGCACGCTGGCGGCCAAGGGCGGCCTGTTCCGATTCCGCGTCGCGCCTGGCGCGCACGTGGACATGGTGCGGGTGCAGGCGCCGAACGAGATGCCGTTGGCGCGGACGGCGCTGCCGACCGCCGATCACAGCGTCTACAGCGTGAACACGCCGCTGCGGCCGGGCGAAACCACCATTCAAATTTCCTACCGGGTTCCCTACGCCGGCGCCCGGGCCGCGATTACGGAAACACCAGTGTTCGTGCCGGCGCATTTTGAGGTCTACGTGCCGCAGC
This sequence comes from Terriglobales bacterium, assembly GCA_050745425.1. Taxonomy (GTDB): domain Bacteria; phylum Acidobacteriota; class Terriglobia; order Terriglobales; family SCQP01; genus SCQP01. The sequence continues at coordinate 55 of JBOGKK010000271.1, read as the reverse complement.
CGATGAAGTTTACCGGTGCGGGCTTCGTGCAGGTGGGTGCGCAGCAGGGCTACAC
>JBOGKK010000270.1:0-6035 GCA_050745425.1 Terriglobales bacterium | reverse complement strand
TGCCATAGCAAGTCTGGTTTTGCCCTAACGCCGCCGCGATTTTGGCGGCGGCGGCTACGCCGGAGGCAATGCAATCGGGCACGCCCACACCGCTGTAGGCGTTGCCGGCGAGAGCCAGATGAGGATGCTGGCCGAGCGCGGCGGATACCCGCTGCATGCGCTCGCGATGACCTACGGTGTATTCCGGCATGGCGCGCCGGCAGCGCCGCAAGCGCAGGAAATCGGGCGGATCGGCCACGCCCAGAGTGGAAGCAAGATCGGCGCGTGCGTGGGCGGCTATGACGGCATCGTTGGCCTGCGCCAGCGCGGCGCCGTAGAACAGCCGCAGCAGGGCGCCGCCGGCGGGCGCACGGTGGGCGAATTTCTGGTGCGCAAAGGTGCAAGCGAGCAATCCGGATTCATCGCCGGCGAGAAAGCCGTGCCCAGGCGGCAGAGGCGGTGCGGTGCGGTAGGCCAGGTTCACGTTGACCGAGGAGGTATAGGGGATTTCGCTCAGCGGTATGGCCAGCCCAGCGTCGAAGTCCTGCAGCAACTGCGCGGCCCGCCAGGCGGGCACAGCCAGGATTACGCTGTGGGCATCGAGAGCAGCGCCACCTTCGCAATGCAGCCGGAAGCCCTTGGCGGAGGCGGTCAGCGCCCGCACCGGGCAACTGGGGCGCAACCGGGGCGCCAAGCGATCGGCGAGGCGCTCGGCCAGGGACGCCATACCGTGGCGCAGGGACAAAAAGACGCTGCCGCCTGGGGCCGCGCCTGGCCGCGGCGGTGGCGGAGCCATGAGCGCGGCACTCAGCTCATCGGCGCGGCCGCCATAGACGCCGGCCAGCAGCGGCTGCACTACGGTCGCAACGAAGGCCTGGCCCACGTGCCGGCCGAAGCGCCGCTCGAGGTAGGCCGCGACGGTTTCGTTGTCGTGCGGCGCCGTGTTCGACCACGGCCAGCGCAGCGCCAGCGCGGCCTTGACCGCAGGGGAAAACAAAGGAGAACGCAAGACCGGCGCCAGGCGCGTGGGCGCGAGCAGGCGCCATCCCGGCGGGAGCGGGAGCAACTGCCGGAGGTGCAGTAGACGCGGGCCGCCGGGCTGGGGCCCGGTAGCGATCAGATCCGCCTCGAGGCCGAGCTCACGGCATAACTCGACGGCGGCGGGCTTGGCCGCCAGAAATGAATCGGGGCCGCCTTCGACGAGAAAACCTTGCACGCGTTCACTGTCGATCATGCCGCCCCAGCGCGATTCGGCCTCCAGCACCACGCATGCGTGACCGGCCTGCTGCAGCGACCAGGCCGCGCTCAGCCCGGCGATGCCGCCGCCGACAATGGCCGTGATTGGTGAATCAGTGGTCATGAAACATGATTTCTGTGGTATTCCAAGCGGCCGGAATGCGATAATGCGCGCGCAGGCTTACTTCACTTTCGGGAGCTAAATTCATGACCATTCGGGTGCCGCGCGCTTCTGCTGCGATCATGCCCATTCTAGCCCTGGCACTGGCGATGCCGCTGGTGGCGCAACGGCGCTTCTCCTTCCGCCCCCGAGCGCAGCAGCATCCCTACGATGTCAGCCAGACGGATGCGCCGCCGATTGTGACGCACCACCAGATTCAGATTGGCGGGCAGACCTACTCGTATACGGCGACCGCGGGACGGCTGCCCGTACCCGATGCTTCCGGCAAAACCGAGTGCCACATTTTCTTTGTCGCCTACACGCTTGACGGCGCCAAAGCGAGCACGCGGCCGCTGGCGTTTATCTACAACGGCGGGCCGGGCGAGCCGGCGATCTGGGTGCAGGTCGGCGGGTTCGCGCCCAAGCGCATCGTGCTGCAGGACAACGGCACGCTGCCGCCACCGCCGTACAAGATGGTGGACAACCAGGAAAGCTGGCTGCCGTTTACCGACATGGTTTTCATCGATCCCGACGGTACCGGCTACAGCCAGGCGGTCAGCGAGAAGGCGCTGAAATACACGTCGAGCGTGGCCGGAGATCTGCAATCGCTGAGCAGCTTTATCCGGCTGTATCTCACCAAATACGAGCGCCTGAGCTCGCCGCTCTACATTGCAGGCGAAAGCTATGGCACGTTCCGTTCGGCGGGGCTCGCCGGCTACCTGGCGCAACAAGGGATTGCGTTGAACGGCGTGGTGCTGCTGTCGAGTGTGATCAACATGCACACACTCGATGAATCGCCGGACAACGATTTGCCGGATGTTCTGTTTCTGCCCTCCTTCGCCGCCATCGCGTGGTACCACAAGAAGCTGCCGGCGAATCTGGAAAAACTCACCCTGCCGGAGCTGGAAAAGCAAGTCGAGCACTGGGCGACGAACGACTACATGCCCGATCTCGAAATGGGCGACCGCTTGCAGGGCGCGGCGCGGCAGCAGGCGGTGCAACAGATGGCCGACTACACCGGCCTCGATCCGAAGCTGATCGACGACTACAACCTGCGCATCAGCAGCTCGCTGTTCGAGAGCTCGCTGCTGCGCGGGGAAAAGCGCACGGTGGGCCGCCTCGATGGCCGCATGACGTCGTTCAACCGCACGCCGGGGACGCAGTACAGCGACTTTGATGCGAGCTGGGTGCAGCGGCCGGTCTACACGCAGATGTTCCTGCAGTACGTGCGCGAAAATCTGGGCTACAAGACCGACGACGTCTACGGCGGCGGCATTGCGCGGCCGTGGCAGTACAACATGGGCGCGGACCAGAACATGTCGACGCTGCTCGAGAGCGCCTTCGCCAAGAACCCGTACATGAAGCTCATGCTGGCGGGAGGGTACTACGATCTCGCGTGTCCGTTTTTTGAGGCGGAGTACAGCATGTGGCATCTGTTTTTGCCGCCGTCGGAGCAGCACAACATCATCGTGCATCACTACGATGTGGGCCACATGATCTACCAGGACGGGCCGTCGCGCATCAAGCTGGCGCACGACGTGGCGCAGTTCATCGCCAGCTCCGCTCACGAGCAGCCGCTGAATCTGACTCACTGAGCAGGGGTTAATCCGAGGCGTAGTCGATTTCCAGGCGGCGGACGCGCCAGCTCGCAAGCCAGAGGAGGAGGGCGGCGGCGACGATGACGCCGAGGACGTCCCAGCCGGGGGCGAGGGCGTTGCCGCTGGTGGCGAGGAGCTTGATAAGAGAGTTGGTTCCGGGGCCGGAGGCGAGGCGCACGGGGAGCAGGCCGATCAGATAATAGATGATGCTGACGTGCTTCAACAGCGCGGGCAAGAAGGGGTTGATGCCCTCCCAGATGAGCAGCACCGCAACCGGGATGATGGGGTTGCGCGTGAACAGGCCAGCCACCAGGAAGAAGGCTCCGTAGCCGAGGCAGGCGAGGGCGGTCACGCCGACATAGGCGCCGAACTGAGCCCAGCCGTGCTGCACGCCGAGCAACTGGGCGCGCATGAATGGACCCATCTGCCAGCCGAGATAGAGAAGCTGGAGCGCGACGCTGCCGCCCAAAATGACGATGGCGGCAGCGAGGCCCGCGAGGAACTTCCCGGCGAGCACAATTTCGCGGCGCACCGGAGCGAGAAAGTAAAAATGCAGGCTGCGATCCATGAGCTCGCCGCGGAACAGGCGCATGAACAGGCCGAGGCAGGCGAAAAACACCACCAGACGCAAGGTAAAGAACTCGTAAATCGAGGCGAAGACACGGCCGCTCGAGGTGAAACCGGGTTCGTCGTGGCGGCTCCATCCGGTGAGCTTGCCGTCGGTGAGACCGAGGTTGTACATGGCGTCGGGTGTGGCGTAACGAAGGTAGTGATAGACGTGGCGGCGGGTCACGCGCTGTGACTGCTCGGCGGGCGGGCCGAGGCGCTGCTCGAGCTGAGCCAGGGTCAAGCCGCTGATGCCGCTAAAGGCGGCATCGGTGAGCGGTTGCTGACCGCGGGCCATCCAGGCGGCGCGTTGCTCAGCTTGCATATGGACCTGCACGCCGTACATGGTGATGAGGGCCAGGGGCAGCAGAGCGAGCAGGTAGATCCACCAACTGCGGCGCGACCAAAGGGTTTTGCGCAGCTCCATGCGGAAAACAACGGCGAGCTGTCGGGCGCGGCAGGCACGGCCTGCATTTGCCGGGGGCTGCGCCCCCGACGCCTCCCGGTGGTCGGCTCCCCCGTGGCCGCTCAGCGCTTGGCCATTGGCGCGAGTTGTGTTCATCGCACACCTCCGGACTGGACCAGGTAGTCGTAGACGGCGCGGGCGTCCTCGTCGGCAGGCTGTACGCCTTCGATGGCGAAATCGGCGAGGGCCCACTCGTTGAGCGCCAGAAAAAATTCGCTGGGATCGCGGGTGGTGACCAGCGCGGCATCGGCGCTTAGCTCGACGCTGAGAACACCGGCCAGCCGAAATGCCTCGCTGGCGAGGGCGCGGGGGCGGCGGCAGCGGACGCGGACCTGGAGGGGATGTTCAGGCATTTCCTCGCGCACGCCCTGGATGGCGCCTTCGGCGACAACGTAGCCGTTGCTGAGCATAACCACCTGATCGGAGATGGCGTCGACCTCGTGCAAGACGTGGCTGGAGAGGATGACGTATTTGCCTGCGGCGGCCCAGCTTTGAAACAACGCGATGGCTTCGGCGCGGGCGAGCGGATCGAGACCGTTCAAGGGCTCGTCGAGCACCATGACGGGCGGCTGGAGCGCGAGAGCGAGGGCGAGGCGGGCGCGCTGGCGATTGCCTTTGCTGAGCGAAGCGAGCTTCTGGCGCGAGGACTTTAACAGGCCGACGCGCTCGAGCGCGGTCGAAGCCATGTGGTCCACCGCAGTGGTTTCGCCGGCCAGGCGAAGGAACGAAGTCAGCAACTGCCAGGCCGACATGCCGGCCGGAAAGCTGTCGAACTGCGAGCTATAGCCGACAAGGCGGAACAGGCGCTCGGGATCAGCGTTGGTGACGCCGAGGACCTCGATGCTGCCGCGCGTTGGCTGCACCAGGCCGGAGAGCAGATTCATGAGGGTGGATTTGCCCGCGCCATTGGGTCCGACGAGGCTGGTGATGCCGGCCGGGAGCGCGAGACTGACGCGATTGATGCCCAGCACCTCGCCGTAGAACTTCGAAACGTCGTGGAAGACAACTCCGGGTGCTTGCGTAGCCTCGGTCACCGGACCACCGCCAGTCCACGGACTTTGAGCTGGATGAGCCACAGGGAAATGCCGGCAATGGCGGCGAGCACGATCCAGGCGGAGGCAACCAGGGCCGACGTCATCGGGGTTTGGCGAAACAGGCCGGTCCAGGTTACGGCAAACAACTGGTTCAAGCTGACCAGGTCGCCGGCCTTGGTCTGCAGTGTGGCATTGATGGCGGCACCGAAGCCGGCACCGAGGAAATCCACCGCGAGCAGGGCGCCGACGGCCAGGATGCGCCACTTCACCCAGGCGGAAATGGCCAGCGCCAGGGCGGATATGACCGCAATCCAGATCCAGCAGGCGATGACGATGCTGATGGCTAGCCAGCCGTATTGGGAGCGCCAGGCGGCGCCGGCGAGGCTCATCTGGACGGTGAAGACGATGAGGGCCGGAATCCAGGTCAGCCAGCTCAGGGTAATGAACAGGACGCTGAATTTGCCCAGCATGTATTCCCAGCGCGACAGGGGCCGCGCCAGGTAGAGGCTGAGGCCGCCGTTGGTGACATCGGGCGCGACCAGGCCGGGCGTGGCAAAGGCAATGAATATAAATGCCAGGCCACACTCGATGCCCAGATAGGTGGCGAAAAAATCGTTGTTGACGTTGACGACCTTGCGAAGATCGGCGAACTGGGTGAGAAAACTGAAGTTGTTGGCCAGGTAGACGGCGACCAACTGGAACAGAGGGACGAGCAGACAGATGATGAACAGGATGGTCAGAAAACGGGAAGAAAACACACGTTTGCGGGCGTAGCGATGGATGACGGCAACGCGCTGGAAGGCGGAAAGCGAGCAGGGCCCGTCGTAGCCGCGATAGGTCTGTTTATAGACGGCCATGGAATCAATCTATTGTGAACTTGAATACGGATCTTTCGGGCGAACAGTTCAATTGACTGGCGCGGCCTGTTTTTGCCGGGGACTGCGCCCCTCCTCAGC
>JBOGKK010000269.1:0-29218 GCA_050745425.1 Terriglobales bacterium | reverse complement strand
CTACAGGGACTGTATGCGCGGATGGCGCCGCCAGCGGCGGCAGGTCCGGCGGGAGCAGGCGCGGCGGGGGCCGCACCGCCGGTCAGCATCATTGTGCCGGTGCGGCGCGAGGCGCGCTATCTGCCGCCTCTGATGGAACAACTGCTGGCGCAGGACTATCCGGATTTTGAGGTCTTGATTGCCGACGGCGGGGTGGGTGAAGCCGGCGACGGCACGACCGAGGTGGCGCAGGCGTGGGAGCGGCGCGGGGGCGGACGGGTGCGCTGGCTGGCCAATCCGGCGCGGAGCTCGGCGGCGGGGCGGAATCGGGGGCTGGAGGCAGCGCGCGGCGAATGGGTCGTGTTTGTCGACGGCCACTGCCGGGTGCCGGGGCCGGACTGGCTGCGGCAGAGCATGGCAGCGGCGCAGGCGCAGGGGGCGTGGTGCCTGAGCCGCCGTCAGCCGCTATGGGCCGACGGGGGCGGCGTGTGGCAGCGCGCCATTGCGGCGGCGCGCACGAGCTGGCTGGGGCACGGACGGGGATCGACGATCTATGGTCCGGAGGCAGAGGGCTGGGTGAATCCGTCGAGCTCGGGCGCGGCGTATCGGCGCGCGCTGTTTCTGCGTTTTGGCACCTATGATGAGCGCTTTGACGCCTGTGAAGACGTCGAGTTCAACTTCCGGCTGGCTCAAGCCGGCGTACGCGCCTGGCTCGCCCCGGAAGCAGCGGTTGGGTATGCGGCGCGCGCCAGCCTGAGCGGGTTGTGGCAGCAGATGGTGCGCTACGGCCGCGGGCGCATGCGGCTGGCGCGCAAACACAAACGCGCGTGGACGCCGGCGCAGTGTCTGCCGGCACTGTGGCTGGCGGTGCTGCCGCTGGCCGCGGCGGGGGCGCTGACGGCGGGCGCCGCGGGCGTACTGGCACGGCTCGGCCTGGGGGCTTATGCGGGTGCGGTGGCGCTGACGGCGGCCGGCATTGGGCGGCGCGAGGGTGGGCGCGCGGGGTTGGCGGCGGGGCTGGCGCTGCCGGTGATCCATGCCGGGCTGGGCGCCGGATTTTGGTCGGAATGGCTGCGGCCGCTGCGGTTCCGGCCCTCAGCGGCAGCGGTGATGTCCGCCGCCGCGCACGTCATCGATGTAGAGGAGTAATCTATGCACGATCGCCATCACATCATTCTCACCGGTTTGCTCCTGGCGTGCGTCCTGGCCGCGGCCGGATGTGCGAGCAAGACACAGAAGGCGGCCCGTTTCGCCGCCAGCGCGGCGCATTACATGGCGGCCGGGCGCTATCCGGAAGCGATCATTCAATACCGCAACGCGCTGCAATGCGAGCCGGACTCGGCGGTGCTGGCCTACAAATCAGGCGTCGCCTACGGCGACAATGAACAGCTTGCCGAAGCCTTCGCTGCGTTTACGCGGGCGCTGAAGCACCAGCCGGACTACGCCGCCGCGAGCCTGGCAATCGGGCGGCTCTATCTGCGTGCGGGCCAGTACGACGATGCCGCCCGGAGCGCACAGGGGGTGATTCAGGCTCATGCCGGCAACGCCGCAGCCGTCATCCTGCTGGCGCGCGCGGAGGCGGGCGCCGGGAAGCTGGGGGAGGCGACCGCGCGCGTGCAGGCGCTGGTGAAGGCGCAGCCCGGAAATATCGCAGCGCGCCTGAGTCTGGGCTCGTTCGAGGCGGCGGCGGGCAAGCCGGCGGCAGCCGAGCAGGTCATCGCGGGGGCGCTGCGGCTCGATCCGCGCTCGATTGCCGCGCACAACCAGATGGCGAATCTGCTGGCCAGCGAGGGCAATTGGCAGGGAGCGGAGAAGTTGTACCGGGAGGACGCGGCGCAAAACCCATCGTCGGCCGGGGCCGAGCAGGCGCTGGCGCAGTTCCTGTTCGCGCGGCGGCGCTTTGCCGAGGCCGAACCGGTCTTCAAGAAGCTGGTGAAGCTGGAACACAACGCGCCGCAGGCGCGCTTCGCCCTGGCGTCGTTTTATTTTGCACAATCCAAATACCGCCAGGCCGAAGCGATCGATCGTGAGCTGGCCGCCACGGCACCGAGTTTCGTGGCGGCGCGCAAACAATGGGCGCAAATTGCGGCGCAGCAGCACCAGTACGCGCAAGCGGAGCGGGTGGCGGCGGCGCTGGTGCATGACCGGCCCAACGACGTATCGGCGCTGTTGCTCCAGGCCCGCATCGAACTGGATCAGCACCAGGCGCCGGTGGCGCTGGCCACGCTGGCGCAGGCGCAGCGCCTCGATCCCACGCTCGCGGCCATTGCCGACGCCGAAGGGGAGGCCTATGAGCAACAGCACGAGGCGCAGCGCGCCGTGCACAGCTATCAGCAAGCGGTGCGGCTTGCTCCCGGCGATTATCCGGCGCAGGCGGCGCTGGCGCGGCTCCTGCTGGCCTCCGGCGCGAGTGAATCGGCACTGAGCTATGCCCAACACCTGCAAGCGCTGCGCCCGCAGCAAGCTGCCGGATACCTACTGGGCGGCGAGGCGCTGGCGGCCGAGCACGAGCTGGGAGCGGCCGCCGGAGCGCTGCGCCAGGCACGCGCGCTGGCACCCGGCAACACCGCAGTGCTCAGCGCGCTGGGGCAGGTGTACAGCAGCCAGGGGCAGTGGCCGCAAGCCGAAGAGGCGTTCCGGCAGGCGCTGGCGCTGGCGCCGGCCGATGCGGACGCACTGGCGGGCATGGCCGCCGTCTATGAGGCCAGCGGGCGGAGCGCGGCGCTGGTGGGACTGCTCGAGGCTCAACTCGCGAAAGTCCGCCGCGCAGGGGCGAGCGGCGCGGCGATCGCCACCATGGAGGATCAACTGGCGCGCGCCTACTTGGCCGCACATCAGGCACCCAAGGCCGAGGCCGTGTTGCGGCAGGCGTTAGGGGATAATCCGGGCGGCTTTCACACTTACGTCTTGCTGGGCACGCTGTACGGACAAGAGCACAAGTTGGAACAGGCGGCGCAGCAGTTTGCCGCCGCCGCCGCCGCCGAACCTTCGAACCCGGGGCTGTGGACAACGGAGGGCCTGATTGACGACCTGCTGCACAAGCGCGCCGCGGCGGCAACGGCCTATCGCAAGGCGCTGGCACTCGACCCGGCGAATGGCATTGCCAACAACAACCTTGCGGCGATCTACACGAGCGAGTCTGGAAAACTCCAGCAAGCCCTGGTGCTGGCGCAGCGCGCCAAGCGGGCGTTGCCCGCGGTTGCCGAAGTGAACGACACGCTGGGCTGGGTTTACGTACGGCAAGGGCTGTATCCGCTGGCGATTCCGCTGCTGCAGCAGGCGGTGAGGGGGCAGCCGGAGGTGAGTGATTTTCATCTGCACCTGGGCACGGCGCTGTACGGAAACGGCCAGAAGCAGGCGGCCCAGCAGCAGTTACGCCGGGCGGTGGCGATGGATCCGGCGCTGGCGCAGCAGAGCGATGTCCAGAAGATGTTGCGCGGCTAGCCTATGACGGTGATTCCCATACCCGCACCGGCCCGCATGGCGCTGAGCGTCGATCTGGAAGAGTACTTCCAGGTCGAAGTGATGAGCGGGCACATCGCACGCAGCGCCTGGGGCGCGATGCCGTCGCGGGTGGAAGCCGCCGTCGAGTGCCTGCTGGCAATGCTGCAGCGGGCGCGGGCGCGGGCGACGTTTTTTGTGGTGGGGTGGATTGCCGAGCGTTTTCCGGGCCTGGTGGCGCGGCTGGCGGCGCAGGGGCATGAAATCGGCTGCCACAGTCACTGGCACCGGCCCGTATTCCGGCTCACGGCCGCCGAATTCCGGCGGGATACGCGGCGGGCGAAGGCAGCGATTGAAGCGGCGGCGGGGGGCGCGATCGCCGGGTATCGGGCGCCGAATTTTTCGCTGCGCGGGTCGGGTCCGCAGGCGATGCCGTGGGCGTTCGCGGTGCTGGCGGAGGCGGGCTTCTGCTACGACTCGAGTGTGCATCCGGTATGGCACCCGTTGTACGGAGCCGCCGGAGCGCCGCGGCGGCCGTGGCGGGTAGGCGATTCCGGGCTTTGGGAGTTGCCGCTGGCGACACTGGCCTGCGGACGCTGGCGGCTGCCGATGGCCGGCGGGGCTTACTGGCGCTGGGCGCCGCTGGCCTACACGCAATGGGGCTTGCGGCGGGTGCTGGAGGAGGGGTTGCGGCCCATCTGCTATGTGCATCCGTGGGAAATCGATGGCGGCCAGCCGCGGCAGAACCTGGCCTGGAGCGGGCGGCTGCGGCATTATCACGGCATTGCGGGCATGAGCGGCAAGATCGAGCGTCTGTTGGGTGAGTTCGGCTCGGCGCCGATCGCGCAATTGTATGCAGGCGAGCTGAGCGCGGGCGAGCCGGGCTCGGGCCGGAGGGACGGGCGCGGGGCCGCGCGCGCGGCGGAGCGGGCGGCATGATCCTGCTGCTAGGCATCGGCTTGCTCACCGGGCTGGCGGCCTGCCTGTTCGATCCGTTTGCCGGCATGCTCACGCTGATGGGGATCAACATCATTCAGCCCGGGCAGTTGTACCCGATTTTTCACGCCTTGCACACCGAGCGGATCATGGTGGCGGTGACGATCGTGATGGTGGTGGTGCGCGGCTACAAGCTGGTGTTCCCGAAGCTGGCGCAGCGCATGCTGCTGTTTTACGGGGCCTGTCTAGCGAGTGTTCCCTTGGCGTTCTGGCTTTCGAATTCGATCACGAGCGTCTGGGACTTTGGCAAAACGATGATTCTGAGCATGCTGCTGATGGCGCTGACCACCTCGAGGCGGCGGCTGCGGGCAGTGCTGTTGACCTTTAGCGGCCTGGTCGGCTATCTCGCCGCCACCGGCCTGCTGCAATATGTCGAGGGCACCTACCAGGTACGCATGAATGTGGACCGGCTGGTGGGGCTCACGAGCGCGTCGGCGAATCCCGACAGCCTGGGATTGACCATCGCGACGGCGCTGCCGATCGCGTTTCTATTCACGCTGCGGGGCAACGCCGGCTGGCTGCGCTGGACCATGCGCGGGCTGTGCGGGCTGCTGCTGACCTCGCTGCTGCTGACCGGCTCACGGGGTTCGATGCTGACGCTGCTGCTGATGCTCACGCTGGCGATCCTGATATCGCGGCGCCGCCTGGTGCTGCTGCCGGCGGCGCTGGTGCTGGGCCTGGTGACCTGGTCGGTGCTGCCGGCGCAGTACCAGGCGCGGTACATGACGGTCAACCACCTGCAGCACGACGCCTCCTACCAGAACCGGATCACGTCGTGGGAAGGGGGATGGCACATGTTTCTGCACAACCCGCTCACCGGCATTGGCATTGGCGACTACACCTATGCCAACGGGGCGCGGTACTGGCCGCGGATTCCGCGGGTGTATCTGGATGCGCATTCGCTGTATTTCAAGATCCTGGGCGAGCTGGGCTTGCTCGGCCTGATCACGTTTGCGGCCTTTCTGGCGGCGTTTTTCAACACCAACCGCGTGCTGCGGCGGCAGATGCTGGCGCGCAGCGAGACGCCGCCGTGGCTGCGCTATTACCCGGCGGCGTGTAACCTGGCGCTGATCGAATTGCTCTACTGCGGTTACGCCTACCACGATGTGTACCGCACCACGTGGTACTTTCTGGCGGCGGTGAGCGCGTCGCTGTGGCTCATTCTGCGGCGCGAGGCGGCGCCCGCGGCCTGCGGCGGCGAGGCCTTGCCGGAGCCGGCGCTGGCCATGGAGACGGCATGAACGGGACGCAGCGGAGGCGCATCAGCGAGCGGCTGGCGGGCGGGGTTGTGTTTCCGCTGTGGGCACGGCGGACGCATGCCGGCTACGCGCCCTGGCGGGCCCAGTTCGAGCAAAGCCAGTACTGGGATGCCGGGAAACTGGGCGCCTGGCAGCAGCAGCAACTGGGGCGGCTGCTGGCCCATGCCGCGCGCCACTGCCGTTTCTACCACGAGCGGTTCGCGCGTGCCGGTGTCGACCTCGGGCAGCCGCTGGCGGGCTGGACGCACCTGCCGCTGCTCACCAAAGCCGACCTGCAGAATCATGGCCCGGCCCTAGAGGCCGACAACTACGGCGAGCACGAGCGGGAGCGCAATCAGACGGGGGGATCGACCGGCACTCCGCTGCAGTTTTACGTGGACCGGGCGCGCTGGGATTCGCGCCTGGCGAGCACGTGGCGGCACAACGCCTGGGCGGGCCTGGCGCCGGGCGACTGGGTGGCGCAGGTATGGGGGCATCGCCTGGACCTGGCCGGCGATCACGGCTGGCCGGAGCGGTGGAAGCAGCGGCTGCTGTACCGCACGCTGGACCTGAACAGCGCGCACGTGGCGCCCGGCGACTGGGAAGCCTATCTGGCGCGGCTGCGCCGGGTGCGGCCGCGCTATCTGCTGGCGTACGCCCGGGCGGCCGTGCAGCTGGCCGAATACGTGCGGGCGCAGGGGGTGCACGACATCCGGTTTGCGGCCATCATCACCAGCGCCGAAGTGCTCGAGCCAGCACACCGGGCGCTGCTCGAGGAGGTGTTTGCCGCGCCCGTATTCAACCGCTATGGCTGCCGCGAGGTGAGTGTGATTGCCAGCGAATGCAGTGCGCATCGCGGCCTGCATGTGAATGCCGAGGCACTGCTGGTGGAAATCGTGCCGGCCGAGGGATTGGATCAGCCCTGGGGCAAGGTGGTGATCACGGATCTGCTGAACTATGCGCAGCCGCTGATCCGCTATGAAATCGGCGACGTCGGGTGCTGGGCGGAAGGACCATGTCCGTGTGGGCGTAAGCTGCCGCGGCTGGAGGCGATTGCGGGGCGCACCACTGATTTTCTGCAGTTGCCGGATGGAGCAGTGGTTTCCGGGCCGGCGCTGACGCTGGTGGTAGCAGACATGGGAAGCGTGCGGCAAGTGCAATTTGTGCAGCAAGCCTCGGGCGCGGTGCGGCTGCGCGTGATCGCGGGTGCGGGCTACGGAGCGGACACCGAAGAGGAACTGCGGCGGCGGCTGCGGGTCTATCTGGGCGACAGCCTGGAGCTCCGCATCGAGCCGGTGGCCGCAATTGCCAGCGAAGCGAGTGGCAAGTACCGCTTCGTGGTGCAGGAGCAAGGGGGCCAGGCGCATGCCTGAGCGCTGGAATGCGTGGAACCGGCTGTATGCGGCCGCCGTACTGCCGGCGTTCGATGCCGGCTATCGCGGCCTGGGGCGGCGCATGGCGGCGTTCCGCCACTGGGAACTGATGCCGGCGGCGCGCGTGGGGGCGCTGCATCTGGAGGCATTGCGGCGGCTGCTGGTGCATGCCGATCGGACCTGCACGTTCTATCACGAACGCTTTGCGGCGGCCGGCTTCCAGCCGGCGCGGCTGCAGGATGCGGGCGAGCTGGAACGCATACCGCCGCTGACGCGGGCCGATCTGCAGCAGCAGGGGGCAGCGATACGTTCGCGTGCGTATGCGCCCTCGGTCCTGCTCGCTGCGGCAAGCGGCGGCACCACCGACACGCCGGTCGCACTGTGGCGCGATGCCGAATCGGTGCGGGCGCGGCACGCGCTGCAGGAAATGCTGCAGGGTTGGGCGGGATGGCGGCCGGGAGACAAGGTTTTCCACTTATGGGGCGCGCAAGCCGATTATGCCGCGCATCCGAGCTGGCGTTGGCGGCTCTACGACCGCTACGTACAGCAACAGATCTGGGCGCCGACGTCGCGGCTGACGCCCGAGGTATTCGAGCAGCACCGCGCGGCGCTGAACTGCTTCCGGCCGCGGATCGTGCATGCTTATCCCACCCCGCTGGCGCTGTGGGCGGAGTATCTGCTGGCCGCCGGCGGCAGGCTGCATCGTCCGCATGCCATTGTCGTCACCGCGGAAGCATTGCTGAGCGGACAGCGGCGCGTGATTGAGCGTGCGTTTGGCTGCCCGATTTTCGAAATGTATGGCAGCCGGGAGTTTGGCATCATTGCCGCGCAATGTTGCCCGCACGGCGCGCTGCATCTGCACCCGGCCGCAGCGCACGTGGAGTTGCGCGCGGTGGCGGGCAATCCTGGGGGCGTGAAGGAGATGCTGGTGACGGATCTGCTCGGCTACGGGATGCCGCTCATCCGATACCAGATCAATGATTGCGTCGCCACCGAAGCGAGCGCCTGCGGGTGCGGGCGGCCGTTCCCGGTGCTGCCGGCGGTGGCCGGGCGCACGGCGGATGTCTTCCGGCTGCCGGGTGGAGTGCTGGTGCCGGGCGTGAGCCTGACGAACCGGGTGGTGAAGACCGCGCCGGGGTTGCGGCAAACCCAGATCATTCAGGAAAGCGAGCGCCAATTCCGGCTGCGCTATGTACCCGGCGCCAGCTTCCGCGAACACGATTTGCTGCCGTTGCAGCACAAGCTGCGCGAGTTTCTGGGAGAGGGAATCGCCTGGGAGTTCGAAGCCGTCGCCTCGATTCCGCGATCGGCTTCGGGCAAGACGCAATTCTGTATCTGCCGGGTGGCGGGGGGTGGCCCGAGGCCGCCGGCGGTGGCATGAGCACCGCCATGACAGCGCGGCCTGCCGCCAGCGCCGGCCGGCTGGCGGGCAACGTGGCCGCCAACGTGGGCGGCTATGTGCTGACGGCCGCGGTAGCGTTCCTGGTGTGGCCGCTCGAGCTGCACCGGCTGGGTGATCAGGCCTTTGGCTTGTGGGCCCTGCTGGGGCAGTTGATCGGCTACGCCGGCCTGCTCGATTTTGGAGTACGCATCGCGGTGGTCCGCAATATGGCGCGCGCACAGGCGCGCGGCGAGGATGAGGCGAGTGCGCGCCTGCTGTCGACTGCAGTCACGATGATGCTGGCGCCGGCGGTGGTGATTGCGGGCGCCGGCTTGTGGCTGGGCTTCTGGCTGCCGGCACACCTGGGGGTGAGCGTGGCGCTGGCCGGCCCGGCGCGGGTGACCATCTGGCTGGCGGCGGCGACGGTCGCTCTGGCGGCGCCGGGAGCGCTTTTCAACGGCTGTGTGGCCGCCATCTCACGTTACGATCTGCTGAACCTGCGCAATGCGGCGGTGCAAATCGCGCGTGGTTTGCTGCTGTGGTATTTCCTGGTGCATGGCTATGGCCTGGTGGCGGTCGCCGCCATCTTTCTGGCCACTGAAACGCTGGGGCAGGGCCTGGATGTCTGCTTCAGCATGCGCCAGTGCAGCGGGCTGCGGCTGAGCTGGCGGGGGTTTGACATCCGGCTGGTGCGGGAGCTGCTGGACTTTGGCTTTTTTGCGTTTTTGATTTCCATCGCGGTGCGGCTGGTGTACTGGTCTGACAACGTGGTGGTCGGGCTGATGGCAGGCGCGACGGCGGTGGCATTTTATGCGGTGGCGGGGAGTTTGGCGCAGTACCTGCGCGACGGGATCGCCAACCTCACCAAAGTCTTCGCGCCGCTCACGGCGCAGCTCGACGGGTTGGGCCAGCAGGAGCACCTGCGCACCGCCTACAGGTACGGCTCCAAGGCCGGGGTGATGCTGATTCTGCCCGGCGTACTGTTTTTGGTGTTGGATGGCCACGAATTTCTACGGCTCTGGATGGGGGCAGCCATGGCGGCGCGCGCCAGCATGCCGCTGGCGCTGCTGGCGTTATCAGCCCTGACGATGCCGCTCGCGGCGATGTACTCGAACGTGCTGTACGCGACCGCGCGGCACCGGGTCAATGGCTGGGTGGCGATGACGGAAGCGGTGGCGAACGTCGGGCTGAGCGTGGCGCTGATTGGACCGATGGGCATCAGCGGGGTAGCGCTGGGAACGCTGGCGCCGGCGGTGGTGGTGCAACTGGGGGTCATGCCGATGTACACGTGCCGGGTTCTTGGCATCTCGCTGCGGCGCTATCTACACAGGGCGCTGGGCAGGCCACTGCTGGCGGCGGCGCCGGTGGCGGTGCTGGCGGCAGCAGCGGCGCGCAGCGGCTGGATTGTGGGCTGGGAGCGTCTGATCCTGAGTGGGGCGCTGCTGGGCGCCGCTTACGCGGTTTCGGCGGCACTGGTGGCGTGCAATCGCGAGGAGCGCCATCAGGTCATGGGGATTTTGCGGCGGCAGTTCGCCGGGCGGCATCGCAACCCGGCCGCGTACAAGGAGGCGGCGTGAAGCAACCCTCAATCAGCGTGGTCGTTGCGGCCCATGACGCCGGCGCGACGCTGGCAGCGGCGCTCCGCTCGGCGCTGCAGCAGAGCCTGGCGGCAGCCGAGATCGTGGTCGTGGATGATGGTTCCAACGATAACACCGCGGCGTGCGCGAGCCGCTTCGGCTCCCCGGTTCGTTGCCTGCGGCAGCGGCAGCAGGGACCGGCGGCGGCGCGCAATGCCGGCATTGCCGCCACGGACGGGGAGTGGGTGGCATTTCTCGACGCCGATGACGGCTGGACGGCGCGGCATCTGGAGGCGTCACTCGCGATCGCAGTGCAGACGGGGGCAGAGGTCGTTTGCAGCGATGCGGCGGTCATTTCAGGCCAGAGGATGGCCCCAAGCTGGCTGGAGCGCAGCGGACATGGCTGGCTGCACGGCCATGCCTGCGGGGAGCTGGGGCAACCGTTCCTGCGGCTGGTGGAACGCGGCTGCTTTGTACTGACCTCGACCGTCTGCGTGCGCCGGGAGCTGCTGGAAGGCGCAGGCGGCTTTGACGTCAGCCTGCTGCCAGGCATCGAAGATCTAGACCTGTGGCTGCGGCTGGCGCGGCATGCGCGTTGGGCCTACAACGCGGCGACGCGGATTGAGCGCAACGAAGGCGGCGGAAATTTGAGCGCCCGTCCGCTGAACATGACTCATGGTGCGGTGCAGGTCTGGAGCAAGGCCTTGCAGACCGAGCCGCTGAGCCTGGGCGTGAGGGAGCGGAAGCTGTTGCAGCAGCGCCTGGCGCGAGCCGAACGTGAGCTCCGCTATTGCCGCCGCATCCAGGAAAAGAGCCGGGAAACTGGCCGGCAGAAGATGCGGCGCTGGCTGCGCGGGCGCTGGACGGGAGCGAACACCGCAGCGGCACCCGGGAGCGAGCGATGACGGTAAGTGTGATCGTGCCGGTGCATAATGGCGCACCTTACGTGGCCGAGGCTCTCGACAGTGCGCTGGCGCAGACGTCGCCGCCGTTGGAGGTCGTGGTGATGGATGATGGCTCCAGTGACGGCACCGGCTCTGTGCTTGATCGCTACGGTTCAGGCATCGTGCGCCTGCGCTCCGCTACGCCGGCGGGCCCGGCACGAGCGCGGAATCGGGCGATGGCGGTGGCGCAGGGAACATTGCTGGCCTTTCTCGATGCTGACGACGTGTGGCACAGGCAAAAGCTCGAACGGCAACTGGCATTGGCCGCCGCACGTCCCGATTTTGGATTGATCGCGACCGAGGTGGAATTTTTCGACGACCGTGGCCGGATCGCGTGCCGGCGGAAGCGGCGCCGGCGGGCGCTGCCGCAAGGGTGGGTGCTGCCGCAACTGCTGCGCAACAACTGGATCACGACCTCGGCGGCGCTGGCGCGGCGTGCGGCAGTTATGGAGGCGGGAGGGTTTGACGAGGAACCGTGCCGGCTGGGGGAAGACTGGATGTTGTGGATGCGAATGGCCGCGGCGCATCCGGTTTATTGCACGACTGAGGTGCTGACGCGGCGCCGGGTCCACGGCGACAGTTTTGGCCATGCGCGCCCGGAGGTTACGTTTTACGATCTGCTGCGGCACCTGGAGCGGCTGGGCGGGGAGCTGGACTATTTACAGCGGCACCCGGAGCGGGTGCGGCGGGCGGCGTACGCGCTGTGCGTGTACCGGGGCGCGCAGGATGTGCATGCGCTGCAGCCGGAGGCGGCACGGAGCAAACTGCATCTGGCGCGCCAGTATGGCCACGGCGGGCGGGCGGCGCTGTGGACGCTGCTCAGCTATATTCCGGCGGTCTGGCTGGCCCGGGCGAAGCGCTGGAAACGCGTGCTGGGGCGCCGCACCGGGCGTGTCTTTTCGTATTCTAGGTGATTCTCACGAGACCCAAGCGAGCCAGCGCTGACTCTACTGGCACATGCGGAGAGCGATGCTAAGTATTACTGCACTTATCCTGACCAGTTTTCTGACCGGCTGCGGGGGCAACACGCCGCTGCCGCGCGCGAGCGCAGCGCCGGCGCCGGCAGCCGCGGTGGTGAGTCCCACGGCACTGAGTTTCAGCGACACCAGCCCGGGCACCGCTTCGGGAGCACAGTCGGTCACACTCACAAATCCGGGGCCGGAATCACTTTCCGCCTCGTTCACACTCTCCGGACCGGATGCGGCGGATTTTGCGCAGACCAATACCTGCACGCAGGTGGAGGCGGCGGCGACCTGCTCCGTCTCGGTGAACTTCGTTCCGTCGGGTGCAGGCACCTTCACGGCGACCCTGGCGGGCACGGCCCGCGACGGAGCCGTGGTGCCTCCGGTGGCGCTGACCGGAACTGAGCCGGCGGGGCCTCAAGCGGCGGTTGCGCCGGCCGCCGTCGATTTCGGAGCGGTGAGCCCGGGCACGAGCGCCAGCCCGCAAGTGGTCACGCTGACGAATAACGGTACGGCCGCGCTGGCGCTGACGGGCATTACCATTACGGGGGCCGGCGCGGGCGCATTTGCAGAGAACAATACATGCGGCCCAAGCCTCGACCAGGGCGCGCAGTGTGCGATCACCGTGACGTTCACGCCGGCGGGAACGGGCGAGCAGCAGGCTCATCTCGTGGTGGCCGACAATGCCGCCGGAGGCGGCAGCCAAACCGCGACCCTCGAAGGCACGGGCGCGAGCGCGACGGTGGCGATCGTGCCTGCCTTCGGCCCCGTGGCCGGCGGCACCGTGCTCGCGATCGAGGGCCTGAAACTGACGCCAGCGGCGGGTGGCGCGCCTCCGGCGGTGACGATCGGTGGCGCGGCAGCGGCGAACGTGCTGGAGAGCAGTGATGGCACCATGCTGCAGGTGACGGCGCCTGCCGGAACAGCGGGCGCGGCGGCGGTTGCCATTAACGGGGCGTCGATTGGGGCCGAGTACTCCTATACGGCGGCGGCGGCGGGGTGCGGCAGCGATTGCGGAGACGTGGGCGATCCCTATGCGGGCCAAGGGGCGCCGGCGCAGTTCCAGCCGATTTCCTCCTGCCAGACGATTCAGGCCAACGGCTATTACCTTGTCACCCGGGATTTGAGCGGCAATATCAGCGCGAGCGATCCCAATTGCCTGCACGTGGATTTCCCTCCGCCTACGAGCAGTTCCCAGGCTCCGTTCACGCTTGATCTCGGCGGTCACACCGTGAATGGGACGATTGCGATCGAGGCGAACGGCGGCTATTTCGTGCTGATGAATGGGAGCGTACTGTGCAATACCAGCGGTGGGGTTTGCATCGCGTGGCAGGTCGGCAGCGGGCATATCCACCACATCACGGTGGAAAACGCGAGCCTGACGCCATTGGGCAATATCGATGCCGGGGCGCGCGTCGCGGCGACGACCGTTGCGCCCACCCTGCAGATTGATCATGTCACATCGACGGTGGTGGCGTCGGCTCCGGGTGCGCACCGCACGCGCAACATCATGATTGACGGAGCGAACGGCAGTGATCCGACCGTCGCCAGCGCGCCGGTGGAAGTCTTTGACAACTTCATTACGTGTTCGGCGCGGGCATCATCGTGCCAGGGCATCGAGATGTACAACTCCAGCCATTCCTACATTCACAACAACAAGATCGTGCAATCCGCCGACTGTACGGGATGCACCGACACCTCGCGTGGCATTCTGTTCGACACCGGTTCGAACGATGACGTGGCCGCCTACAACGACTTTGAAGTCAACGGCACCAACCGCGGAGTGCGCGTGCGCTCGTCCTATCACATCGCCATCTACGGAAACGTATTCAACAATGTCTACGGAACCAATCCTCTCGATTCCGGCTGGAGCGGGTATGGCACGATCGAGGCGGGCCCGTATGGCGGGGTGGACGATCCGGAGTTCGTCGAAGTATTCGAAAACACCTTCCAGCTCGGAACCGCTGGCAGTGCCGTGCTGGCAGCGGGCGCCGGCAAGGTATTCATTTTCGACAATACGGCGACTTGCGATACGGCGGAAGGGTGCAACGGGGTGGTGTTTGCCAAAACCAATGTCGCCAACTATCCCACCACCGGCGAGAACGCCTCGATCACGGTATCGAACAACGATCTGACGCAATTGAAGAGTCCGCAGATTCACGCCTGCGGCCCGACGGCGGCGCTGCCCTACGACTGCGATGATAATGCGACCGCCAGCACCACCGCGCATGTCTGCAACAATGGCGCGGTCACCTTGACCGGCAAGGGCGCGTTTACGACAACGCCGGATGGGACGCCCTGCGCGGCTCCGCCGGCGCCGCCGCAACCCCAAGCTGCGACGCTGCACCAGCACCGTTTGTAGGTGCGGGCCCCAGCGCGGCTTTGCCGCGCGCCCCGCGTATGCTCGCGTCAAGCCGGGGGCCCATGGCCCCGGCTTGGCGCTGCGCTTCGCCGGGGCCGCGCCTGCAATGTTCCCCGGGGGCGCGAACGAGCCACCGGCTCGTTCGCCCGTCCCGAATTTCGCCGCCCTTCGCACGGATTTTGCCCGCGGTGCAAAGCGGCGCGACCCGCGCGAACGGAACTGATCAGTTCCGGGGCAGATACCAGACATTGGTGGTCGGATGCGTGAAGGGCTGGAGGCGGCCGCTGTGGGTGCTGAAGGCGTCGTAGCCGCTCTCCAGCATGAAAGCGTGAGCTTCACGGTTCGCTTCGGCCATGACGACGGGGCGGCAGCGCGCGAGGGTGGCGGCGCAGCCGTGCAGCACGCGGGCTTCATGGCCTTCGACATCCATCTTGAGGAAACGGAGCCGGGAGAGGCGCAAATCGTCGATGGACTCGCACCGGATCCCGGCGCCCGCGACCACGCGGCTGCGGTAGGGATCCTCGAGGCGCCCGCTCTTGTGTGCGTCAATGGCGACGAAGCCGCTGCGGTCAGAAAGCGCGGCGTTGCGCAACTCGACGTTCGCCAGCGCGAGATGTTTTGCGGTTGCAGTGAGATAGCGGAAAGTGCGCGGATTGGGCTCAAACGCGATCACCCGTCCGGTGTCGCCGGCGAGGCGCGACAGGTGCTTCGTGTACAGGCCGATGCAGGCGCCGGCGTCGATGCAAACATCGCCGCGGCCGACGTAGTGGGGAAGAACGCTCAGATCCGGTTCGTCCGCGAGCGTGCTGCGTGCGATTTTGCGCGGATACCAAATCGCCGCGATCCGGTCATAGGCGGGTTCAGGCAGAACCGCGAGGAAGCGGCGCGCCGCGGTCATTGCCGGTCCTCGGCCGGTCCGGCGTAGCATTGACTGGCGCGGAGCACCGCGCCAGGCCCGGCGATAACATTCACAAGCAGAAGGTGCATCCGTGTACCGTAGCACCGTCATCAGCGGATAGTGCCCCACCCCGATGAGTACACCACCTTCAGGGGATATAGAAATTGTCAGGGTCTGGCTAAGCTGGCACTCATGCGCATTGTCACCAACGTGGGACTGGCATCGCACTGGCGCGCTTCGAGCGGCTGCGAAGGCGAAGCGGTCAAGGCACACACGTTGCGTGAGTTTCTTGCAGCACTGCCGGAAAGCGATGTGGTGCTGGTGGACTGTAATCCGGGCGTCCTGCTGGCGCTGGCGGCGCTGTTCACCGTTTTGCCGCGGCTGCGGCGTCCACTGCTGGGCTCTGATATCGTGCTGCGCCAGCCGGAATCGCTCCGCAGTTGGCTCACGCATCCGTGCCGCCGGTTCCTGCTTGGGCGCGTGGATCATTACTTCCGGACGTATCAGGACACACGCGCCGTGCAGAAATACTTTGGCATTGGCCCGGAGCGGAGCACCTATTATCCGTTTAAACCCAACCTGCGCTATCACTGCGACGAGGCGCCCCAGGCAGAGGGCGCATACGTTTTATGCCTCGGACGCTCGATGCGCGACTTTGACAGTTTTTTCAAGGCCATGGAACTTACCGGCCTGCCGGGCGCCATCGCAGAACCCGACCTGCCGCGATTGCGCGCCAACGGTTCCCGCTTCACGCGGCCGCTCGCCCGCCTTCCCGCCAACGTGCGGCGCCTGCCGCACAACCCCGACGATCACGCCTCGCAAGCGGCCATCCTGCGGGAGGCCAAGCTGGTGGTTGTGGCCTTGCGCAAGAGCTGCCTGGTGGCTACAGGCACGCCCTATAACGCCATGCTGCTGGGCAAATGCGTGCTGGTCACCGAAGGGCCGGCGACGAACGGCATGTTCACGGACGAAGTGCTGACCATGCCCGCCGAAGATCCAGCCGGCATGGCGCGGGTGATTGAGCGTGCGTGGAACG
Source organism: Terriglobales bacterium (assembly GCA_050745425.1). GTDB lineage: Bacteria > Acidobacteriota > Terriglobia > Terriglobales > SCQP01 > SCQP01. The sequence goes on along the minus strand of JBOGKK010000269.1, from coordinate 13,031 downwards.
ATGCCACGCTGCGCACCACCACCGCCGCCAGGGGTCACGCGCTGGCGCTCACGCTGGGGGGCACGCCGGAGATGAAGCAGCGGCTGCTGGATCTGACGGTTGCCTGGATGGATCAGGGCGGAAGCCACACTTCAGCACATGCAGCAAGCGCCCGCGCGCGGTAGGTGGAAACACATACAGAAACGCCTGGGGGACGCCCTCCGGCGCCCACTTGCGTTCGTAGGCAAACGGTTCGCCGGCGATGCACAGCCGTCCGAAGGCGTTCAGCATGGATTCAATCAACAGATGGCCGGGACTGAAGTTCGCGTAGGCCTCGTCATAGCACCAGCGGATGGGCCAGCAGGCGTGGGCGTCGCGCAGGCAATAGCTCATGGCCACCGGGTGTTCGCCGCTGCACAGACGGGCCAGCACGAAATGGCCGCGGGCGGCGGCATGCGACGCCAACAACTGGTAGAAGCGGCGAACGGCGGGCGGTTTGCGCAAGATGGCATTTCCGCCCGCGCGTCCCTTCCATCCTGCAGCTTCGAGTTGAAAAAACGATTGCAGGGCCTCCGGGCTGGCGGAGGAGATGAGGTCGAGGCGCAGGGGAGCGCGCGCTTCCAAATGCCGGCGCGTGCGCCGCAGTTCTGCGCGGAACTTGCGCGAGGTGCGGGGAGCGAGCCGGTCGGCCACGCAGGTCTGGAAGGGCGAAAGCCAGCGGCCGGTGGCCGAGCCGGATGCGGCGGCGGCCGCCAGGATGGCTGCGGCACAGCCGCCGGCGGGCACATGGCGCAGCTCAAGAACGTCGCAGGCGGGCCAACGTGCAAGATAGTTCCAGATGGCGGCTGCCACTGGCGCGCGCGCCCCAGGATCGCAGACCAGGTCAAACCGCAGGCTATGGTGCCCGGCCGCGGCGCGAAGCCGGCGCACGGGCATGCCGCGCACCCAGGCGCGCTCGGCAATCAGGGGAAGAACGGCGCGCAGCGAGCCAGCCTGGGCCACCGTAAGCAGGCGCAAAGCGGCCGGCGGTTCAAAGGCCTCGAGGTGGGCCCGGAACCATTCCGGGCGCAGGAAAGGGGCGAGCCCGGCACGATCGCACAAAGCGCCCCAGGCGGCAGCGATTTGCTCCAGATGCTGGCGAGCGGCCGTGCCGCTGGTGGCGGTCACGGCCAGGCCGCCTGCCGCGGTGGATGAGGCGGCGGCGCTCACGTTTTGCCCAACCAGTGCTGCAGGCGCGGCGTCCAGCGAAATTTGAGGGAATGGCAGAGAGTGCCGAGTGCGGTGGGAGCGAAGAAGTAGAGGAAATCGAGTGGCTCGCGCACTTGCGTCCACTTGCGCTTGTAGGGTGCATCCGGGCCGTTGAAGTGGAACTCGCGCAAACCGGGGCATTCGCGGATCATGGCCTCGATGAGGAGGTGACCAGGGCCGAAATGAGAAAACGTCTCATCGTAGGCCCACTTAATGACATCAAAACGGCTTTCGCACATTAGTCCATAACTCATGGCAAGAGCACGGCCGCACCAGTCGAGTTGGTGAAGGACGAGAGCACCGCGCGCGGCCAGGGCGGTAGCCGCCAGATCATAGAACCGGCGTACGCGGGGCTGGCACGCAATGGCGCTGTGCTGGCGCCCTTTCCAGCCGGCAGCTTCGAGGGCATAGAAGCGGGTGAGCGAGGCCATGAGATCATCCGGTGCGATCGAGGCCTGCAGCAGCCGCAGCCGTGCGGAGGGCGCCGTGGCCTGCAGGCGGCGGTGGGTGCGGCGGAGTTCGGTGCGGAACGCGGGGCGCAGCGCCGGGGCTTGAGGCGAACGGAGATCGCAGCAGGGCGACTGCATGGCTTCCCAGCGGCCCACGCGACAACCGCGAGCGGCCATGTGATCAAGCAGTGCAGCCGCAGCGCCCTGGCGAGGCACATCGCGCAGCTCGATCACATCCCAGCCGCCGCAGGTTGCCAGATAGCGGGCCAGATGGGCGGCGGCGGCACGTCCGCTATGGTCCGCGGTGAGCAGAAGATCGAAGCGCAAGCTGTGCCCGCCCGCGGCGGCGCGCCAGCAGCGCACCGGCAGACCACGAAACCAGGTGGTGGCGCAGATGAGGGGCAGCACGGCGGCCAACTCTCCTCCGACACGCACCGTCAGCACGCGCAAACGGGATGGATCTTCGAGGGCAAGCACATGGGCACGCACCCAGTCGGGATGCATAAACCAGCCCAACGCGCCATGCTGCTGGGCCGCCAGTGCGGCCCATTCCGATTGCAAACAGTCGAGTGCAGCCATTCCGGCGCCGGTGGCAACGGATACGCCGGTGGCCGGTGGCGCGCAACAGTCCATAGCGGCGCTCACGCGACGCCGTCGGCGCGTCCGTGGCGGCGCAGCCGATAGACGGCATGGTCGAGCGTAGCCGCCACGCCAGGGCGCCAGAGGCGCAGAGTTGCGGTCTGGCGTGCCTGGCCGGTCCAGAGCCGCTTGTAGGATTCAGTACCGCGCAGAAAATCGAATTCCTCGAGACCGAGCCGGGCGATAGCGTCTTCCAGCACGCGCGCCAGAAGCAGCTTGCCGACACCTTCGGATTGCAACCGGGTATCAAAACCGGACTGGTAGAAGTACAGCACGCCGCCGAGCACGTAGCCGTAGAGCACTGCGGCAATCTGGCCATCGCAGTCCAAACGCGCCAGATAGAGCCTGGCGTCGTGAGCCCAGCCGGCAATTACGCGTTGATGAAAATCGCGGTAGGGAGGGCAGGCAAAGTTCCCGGCTTGCCCATGCCGCCGGCGTGCGAGGCCATGCAGGTGGACGAGAGCCGCAAAGGCGGCGGGGATCTCCTGCGGCGGCACAGGGGCGACAAAACGCACATGATGGTGGCGTTCGAGACGGCGTTGATAGCGGCGCAGATTCCGGGAGAATTGTGGATGCCGTGTGCCCAGTTGCCTCCACAGCTCAGGGACGGAAGGCGGCAGGCTCAAGTAGAAACAAGTCTCGGCGGGCACGAGGCATGGCGCGGGGCGCCGCCCGGCTGGGGCGAACCATCCGCTGCGCCGGGTTGGGCGGCTCCTGCGCAACAATGCGGGAAGCAGCGACTGCGAGTCGAGGTCGGCAAGCACGAGCCTATCCCATGCCGTGTGCTCGTAAATGGCAGCAACGAGGGCGGCGCAGGCAGGCTCGCGCAGTGCCGGCAGAGCAGGAAAGTCGAGGTGGTCGGCACACACGCGCGAGCCGCGATACCCGAGGAATTCGAGCGAGCGCAGCGGGAGACCGGCGATCGCGCGGCGGACGAGATGGAGAGGAGCGGCGCCGGCCAATACCCCGGCGGGCGTGGAGACAGTGATCACGTGAAGGCGCGAGTGCGCGCCAAAGCTCTGCCACCAGGAATGCAGCCAATCCCAGCAAAGAAATGGGGAGGGGCGGGGGCAGGCGGCCAACAAAGAATCCCAATCCGGTTTCAGGGCGCGCCAGGCGGCATCGGAGCTGATGACGGTGGTCGTAAACGGATGCGCCGGGGCGGGAGCGATTGTCGAACAGGCGGCCATCGATCCAATATAGGTAGCCTGGTGGGGCTTGGAGCGGGGAGAGAGCGGAAATGATCCTTTTGGTTTTCCCGCATCGCCCTATGATGGTGAGGCCTTGAATCGGCCAACCATGCCCTCCCTCGCTCACACCGTTGCTGCTGCGCTTGCGGCGCTACCAGGAGGCGCGGCGGGGCTGCAGCGGGCGGCAGGCGTGCAGGATGGCCGCGCGGCGCCAATCTTCATGCTGCATCGCGTGCTGCCGGAAGCCGGCGCGGGCTATGACGCCGAGCTGGTGGTGACGGCGCAGCGGTTTGAGCAATTTGCAAGCTGGGTGACCGCGACCTATGACGTGGTGCCGCTCGAGGAGTTGCAGCCGCGGCTGGCGCAGGCACCGAAGCGTCCGTTATGCGCGTTGACGTTCGACGATGGCTGGGCGGACACGTATCGGCACGCGTTTCCGATCTGGCGCAAATGGGGCATTCCGGTGACGGTATTTTTACCGTTGGCGTTCATGGGGACGGGGCGGCATTTCTGGCAGGAACGGCTCTGGGCGTTTCTGCGACAAAACGACGGCGACGGCAGGGCAGGCGAGCGCGTGCAGGAAATCGCGATGCGAACGCCCTGGTGTCCGCGTCTGGACGGACGGCAGCGCGATTTCAAGCATCTGCGTGCCTTGCTGGGGCGGCGCTCGAGCGCAGAAGCGGAAGCCTTTGTTGACTCTGTCTGCGCCGATGGCGAGCCACCCGGGCAGCGTGCGTTTCTGAGCTGGGAGGAGATCGCGATTATGCAAGGCGCGGGCGTGCGCTTTGGCTCGCATACGGTCGAACATACGTTGCTGAGCTGGGCGGCGCCGGCACCGGTGGGCGAGGAACTGCAGCGCTCGCGGCGCCTGCTCGCCGGCAAGCTGGGTGTGCCGGTAACCACGTTTGCCTATCCGTGGGGCGGGTTGAGCCCGTTTGTGCGGGAGCAGGTGCGCGCGGCCGGCTTCCGGTATGCGGTGACAACGCAGGAGGGCATGGTCCGTGCCGGTGCAGACGGGCTTTTGCTGCCCCGCATCGCCCTCAGCGACGCGCGCCTGGCATCATCGACTTTAGCGCTGCATCTGGCGCGGGCGCGGCGGCGCAGGCCGGAGTGCGGCCGCCGTCAGGAGCGGCGGCTGCGGGTGGGGTTTTTGATTGACAATCCTGAGGTATGGGTTGAGCCGCCGCAGGGACCGCGTGGCGGATCGGAACTGCAGCTGGAGCGGGTGATGGAAGCGCTGACGGCGCCGTATTTTGAACCTGAGCTGTATTTCCTGTATCCGGCCCGGGGAACCATGCCCGCCCGGCTGCCGTGGCCGGTGTTTGCTCCCGCCACAGGCAGCCACGGGCGCGTGGCGACATTCCTGCGCCTGTACCGGCTGCTGCGGCAGCGCCGGCCGGATGTGGTACAAAGCCTGTTCGAGGACAGTACGTTTCTGGGGGTTCCGGCGGCCTGGCTGGCGCGCACGCCATCGATTCTGTGCGCGCGGCGCAACGCCGGGTACTGGAAGCGATGGTACCACCGCGCCGCCCTGCGGCTGATCAACCGCATGGCCAACGCCTGGCAGGTGAACGCTGCCGCCATCGCCACGATGTTGAACGAAGTGGAGGGAGTGGCGGCGCGGGCGATCGACATTGTTCCGAACGAGGTGGATCTGGTGCGTTTGCATCCGGCGAGCCCGCCGGAAAGGGACGCGGCGCGGGCGCAACTGGGCTTAGGGGCGGACGAGTTTGTAGCGGTGGCGGTGGCCAACTATCGGCCCATCAAGGATCTGGAACTGTGGGTGCGGGTTGCGGTCTGGCTGCAGGGGCGGATTCCGGGGCTGCGTCTCGTGCTGGTCGGTGAAGGCGACGAGCGCCCGCGCCTGGAGCGGGCGATTGCCGCCAGCAGCGTAAGCGGTGAGGTGCGGCTGGCCGGCAGCAGCGCCGACATTGCGCCCTATCTGGCGGCGGCGGATGCCGGCGTACTGGCGTCGCGCAGCGAGGGTTGCTCGAACGCGGTGTTGGAGTACATGGCGGCGGGGCTGCCGGTGGTGGTGAGCGATATTGCGGCGAACCGGGACCTGGTGAGCGAGGGACTGTTTGCGGTGGGAGATGCCGCCGCTGCCGGAGCCGAGCTGCTGCGCCTTGCCGGCGACGGTGAACTGCGACGGCGGCGCGGCGCGCATAACCGCACGCGCGCGGAAGCCTACGGCGGGGGTGCATTCCGGGAGCGGGTGCAGGCGCACTATCTGCGCGCTGCGGCGCTGGGACTGGAGCGCTGAGGGGGCAGCACGCACCGGCTTGCACACCCGGCTCCAGCCCGCACCGAGCGGACGTCAGGGGAACGGAAACTGCACCTGCCTGCACACGCGCATCCCTGTAAGAGGGCAAATTTGCAGAGTTTAGCGAGCCCGACGATGGCAGGCCACGTGCAGTTTCGGGAGAGAAGCCCGGCAACCCAAATCCGAGCCGGGCAGAAAGTTGTGCGCGCATCTATGAATCAAACTCGACGTCTAGTGCAATTGGCAGCTGTGGTCGTCGGACTGGCGGCGTTTGCCGCCGCGGGACCGGTAACAGTAACCTTTGTGAGCGGCAATGGCACGCCGGTGAGCGGGACGACCAGTCCGCCCCACGACAAGGTGCTCTATTATCCCTACACGATCAGCGTCAATGGCTCGCACATGACGGTGGCCTGCGACGATTTCGCCGGGCATGTTTACGATGGCGAAAGCTGGTTGGCCAACGTCAACACCTTCAGCGATGCTGAGGGCACGATTGGTCTGAGCGGGGGGAAATTTGCCGCCAGCACGCCCACCACGATGGATGTGCAGAACTACGAAGAGGCGGCGTATTTGTTTTATCAATTCCAACCGACACCGCCCGACGGCAATGAGGTGAATGCTGCGATCAACTATGCGCTGTGGGATCTGTTTGATGACAGTGCCCCGAGTCTCAACGCCGTCAATGGGGACACAACGACGTCGTCGAGCTATTGGCTGACGCAGGCGGGGTTGAACTACTCGACCCTGAGCTGGAGCCAACTCAGCCGGATTGAAATCTTCACGCCCGTGATCCTGGCTCCGGAGGCGCCAGGGGCGAGGAAATTCAACTTCTTGCAGAGCTCCAGCAACCCGCAGGAGTTCATGGGCACGGTGCCGGAACCGGCGACCCTGGTGCTGCTGGGCACCGGGCTGCTGGGGCTGGCGTTTGTGTTCAAGCGGCGGTGGCAGCCGCGTTTGCAGGCACAAAGCTGATGGTTTGGTCCGGGGGGGCGGCGCCGCGATGGCGCCGCGGCCCCCCGGACGTTTTTGAGCATGGCACCCGCAGGCATGACTCCGGCAACCGCAATTGCGTCCGCCACCGGGAGGCGCAGCGCCGCCGCGCGGGCGGCGAACGCGCTCGCTTCGCGCTCCTCCGTGTACGCGGTGGCGGCGATCGCCTGCGCCCTGGTCTATGTGCCGGTGGTGATCGGGCTGATGAAGGATTGGGCCCACAATCCCAACTACTCGCATGGTTTTGTGATTCCGTTTGCGGTGGCGTTCGTGGTGTGGGAGCAGCGGCATCGGTTGCGGGCGCTGCCGGCGCGGCCGGCGCACTGGGGGCTGGCGCTGGTGCTGGTGGCGCAGGCGGAATATCTGATCGGCTATCTGGGGGCTGAGTTTTTTCTGCAGCGCACCTCGCTGCTGTTGCTGCTGGCGGGCGGGGTGGTCTATCTGTACGGCTGGCAGCACCTGCGGCTGCAGTTGTTTTCGCTGTTGCTGCTGTTTCTGGCGATCCCGTTGCCGGCCATCATCTTCAACGCCATTGCGTTTCCGCTGCAGTTGCTGGCTTCGGCATGGGCAGCGGCGCTGCTGGTGGGGTGTTCGATTCCGGTGTTCCGGCAGGGCAATATTCTGGTGCTGCCGCAACGCAGCCTGGATGTGGCCGAGGCCTGCAGCGGTATCCGCTCGCTGTTCAGCCTGCTGGCGCTGGCGCTGATGGTCGCCTACTTTGTGCCAGCGAGTTTCTGGAAGCGCGCGGGTTTGGCACTTAGCGCGGTGCCCATCGCTTTGGCCGCGAACGCGGTTCGCATTGCCGCCAGCGGATTGCTGGGACGATGGTTCGGTCCCGAGGCCAGCGAAGGATTTTATCACCTGTTCACCGGCTGGGTGCTGTTTGTGGTGGCGTTCGCCGTGCTCTTGCTCGAAGCAAGCCTGCTGCTGCGCAGGCATTCAGCACCCCGGCGAGCGGCGATCGGTTAGCCCCATGCCGCCGCGCTCACGTCACCGCTGGCTGCTGTTGGGCATCGTCCTTCTGGCCACGTTTGGTATCCGCACGCGCCTGGGCACCGCGCCCAGCGTCACGCTGCATCAAGGGTTCGCCAGCTTTCCGGCCCAGGTCGGGAAATGGACGCTGGCCAGCCAGCCGGCCCTCTCGAGCGAGGTCGTCGCAGTGTTGCAGGCGGACGACTATATGGTGAATGACTATACGGACGCGCAAGGGCAGCAAGCACAACTGTTTGTCGCCTACTACCGCAGCCAGCAGGCCGGAGACAGCATGCACTCGCCCAAAGATTGCCTTCCCGGTGCTGGCTGGGAGCCGATCCGCAGCGATACGGTAGCGCTGACAGCAGCCGGGCCGCAAGCGACAATCAATCGTTATCTGGTGGAACGCGACGGGCAGCAAGAGCTGGTGCTGTATTGGTACCAGGCGCAAGAGCACATCATTGCCAGCGAATACTGGGGCAAGGTCTTATTGGTTTGGGATGCCATGCGCCACGGGCGGCGCGATGGTGCGATTGTGCGCGTGGTGGTCGCCAAAGGCGCGAACGAACCGCTCACGCTGGCCACCCGGCAAGCGCTGAGCCTGGCTAACCCTGGCTGGCGCGCCCTGCGGCGATTTTTGCCGCGCTGATGGCGCCGCCATCGGCCCGCAACGAGTATTGACTGTCCATTCCGTACTGGCGCAGCTTGTACAGCAGCGCCTTATAACTGATGTTGAGCACGCGCGCCGCCTCCTTGCGCACGCCCTGAGTCTGCTCGAGCACCTCGGCAATGACTTCGATTTCGGCTTCGCCTTTCAGGCCGCGCACCAACGACTTCAAATCGCGCTGCAGCGGGGCGGCAGCGGCCATGGAGACGGCGGAGTCGAATTGGCGGGAGCGAGCCGCAGCATCCAGCTTGCGCTGCAGTTCCTCGCGCACGATCGTTTCGTCGGCGAGGATGAGGTAGCGTTTGACGAAGTTCTCCATTTCGCGCAGGTTGCCGGGCCAATCATAAGCGAGGCAGGTCTGCAGCAACTCACCCGAGTAGGGCAGCGCGGGCCGGGCGAAGGTACCGGCAAAGCGCGTCATGAAGTGCCGCAGGAGCACAGGAATTTCCTCGCGGCGCTGACGCAAGGGAGGGATATCAATGCAGAAGCCGCTCAGGCGGTAGAACAGATCGCCGCGAAAGGACTGTTCGCTGAGTGCAGTCTGCAAGTCGCGATTGGTAGCGCTGATGATGCGCGCATCGGTGGTGGCGGGACGCGTGGCGCCCAGGCGCGTGTAGGTACCGTCCTGAAGCACGTGCAGGAGCTTGGCTTGCAAGGGGGCCGGCATTTCGCCAATCTCGTCGAGAAAGAGCGTACCGCCGCGTGCCAGCTCGAACTTACCTGGTTTGGCGCGTACGGCACCGGTGAAGGCACCGGCCTCAAAGCCGAACAATTCACTCTCCAGCAGATCGGCCGGGAGGGCGGCACAGTTGACCTTGATCAACGGTTTTGCCGATTGCGGGGAGCGATGATGCAACACGTGAGCCAAGACATCCTTGCCAGTTCCACTTTCACCGAGTAACAATACGGGGACATTGAGCGCCGCCACCTGCATGGCCTGCTGGTAGCAACGCTGCATGGCAGGTCCGGCCAGAACGCAGATGCGGCCGGCAACATTTTCCACGCCGGGACCGGCGGGTTGCGCGGCATCGCTGCGCCATGGCGCAAGTTGTAAAAGCGCGATCACATCCAAAGAGCGGACGGGCTTGGTGAGGTAATCGACGGCGCCGAGGCGTGCGGCTTGCACGGCCTGGCGCGTATCGTTGAGGTTTGACATGATGGCGATCTTAAGCGACGGATGTGCCTGCAGCAGGCGCTGCAGGATCTCGAGGCCGTTCATAGCCAGCAAGGGTAGGCCCAGAAGCACCAAATCGGGGAGCGGATTCTGGCGGACGCGCTGCAGTGCGGCCAGACCACCGTGCACGATCTCGATCTGGCAGCCCTGCGCGAGCAGATCGCCGCTGAGGTAATCGAGTGTTTTAGGCTCATCATCGACAAGAAGAACTAGAGGCACGAAGGAAGATATGCTCCGTTTGCTTCCGGAGATGTGCGCGCCCTTGCAGAGTTTGAGCAGCGAACGTGTGCGCGTACCGATTAGGGACGGAGCGGCAGCATGACCGAAAACGTACTGCCGTGATTGAGTGTGCTCTCGACCCAGATTTTGCCGCCGTGCCATTGCACGAGACGGCGGGCCAGCGCCAAGCCAAGGCCAATGCCCAACCCGGGAGCGGTATCGTCACGGCGGCGGCGAAAGCCCTGGGAACCAGACTCAGCGGTGTTATCGGGCGTGGCGTCGCAGCCGCTGAAGCTGACAAAGGGCTCAAAGATATCCAATTGATTTTCAGGTGCGATGCCAATGCCGGTGTCGCGAACCCGGATGCAGGCAGCCGGACTGGTTTGCTGGGCGTGGGTCCACAGACAGGGCTGCCACGATAGTGCGGTCTCGCCGCCGCCAGGAGTGAATTTCAAGGCGTTTTCCAGGAGTGCCGAAAAGACACGCAAGAGTTTGTGGGCATCGCAGGAGAACGGCGCCAGCCTGCCCTCGGCGCGGACCAGCAGGCGCACGCTCTTTTTGTCAAAAGCCGGCACCCAGGCAGCAGCGAGTTCACGCATCAAGGCATCGAGGTCGGCAAGTTGCGGCTGAAAGGAGGTTTCACCACTCTCGAGGCGGTCGTAAGCGAAGCAGTCTTCCACAATGCGCTGCATGCGCATGCAGGTGCCGGCGATTTGGCGGGCAATGGCCAATTGTTGGGGGTTCAGTGGGCCCGCGGTTTGAGCACACAAGGACTCGGCTTCGCCCTGCAGTCAGGCCAAGGGGGAGCGCAGCTGGTGCGCAGCGGTCAGGGATGCCGCCATGCTGGTTAGTACTGCACGTTACGTTCCAAAGTGGAGCGATTGAAAATGGGCAGTCTCTATTTGGTTGGCGGCGATCGCTGCGCACACCGATGCAGAGCCAGACCCAGCCGATCCAATGCTAGACTCACCCTATGCGTACGTCTTTTCTGGTCACGGGAGTGGCAGGATTCATTGGTTCAGCGCTTGCGGCGGCGTTGCTGGAGCGGGGGGAGAGCGTACGCGGGATCGACAATTTTGCTACCGGCAAGCGCGAAAACCTGTTGCGCTGCCGGGAATTGGATTTCATCGAAGGCGACGTCGCCGACGCCGAAGCCGCGCGCCGCGCCTGCCGGGGCGTGCAGGTGGTGTTTCACGAAGCGGCGATACCGAGCGTACCGCGCTCGGTGGCCGAACCGCTGGTGAGCAATCGTGCCAATGTCGACGCCACCATCAACCTACTGGTCGCGGCGCGCGCGGCAGGCGTAGAGCGGGTGATCTACGCGGCGTCTTCGTCGGCCTACGGCAATAATCCGAAGCTGCCCAAAGGCGAAGATTTCATCCCGGCGCCGCTGTCGCCCTATGCGGCGGCGAAGCTGGCAGGCGAGCACTATCTGGCGGCGTTTCATGCTTCCTATGGGTTGACGACGGTGAGTCTGCGCTACTTCAACGTGTTTGGCCCCTATCAGGATGCCAACAGCGCCTATGCAGCCGTATTGGCGCGGTTCATTAACGCCATGCTCGACGGCACAACTCCGCAAGTGTACGGCGATGGCGAGCAAAGCCGGGATTTCACCTACATCGACAACGTCGTGGCCGCCAACCTGCTGGCGGCGAGCGTACCCGGAGAGCGCGTGGCCGGGCGCATGATGAACATCGCGACCGGCAACCGCATGTCGCTGAACCAAGTGCTGGCGCTGCTGCGGCCCATGCTCGGCTACACGGGCGAAGTCCACTATGGACCCGAGCGCACCGGCGATGTGCAGCACTCGCTCGCCGACATCGGCCGCGCGCGCGAGTTGCTCGGCTATGAGCCGCAGGTGAGTTTCGCCGACGGTCTGGAGAAGACCGTAGCCTGGTATCGCAGCCTGCGGCCTGCCGTCAGCCTGCGGTGAGCGTGGACTGGAAGGCCTCGTAGCTGCCCTTGAAATCTTCGCACCGGCCTTCACCCACGTGCCAGATGCGGGTGGCGACCTCGTCGATCAAGTCACGATCGTGGCTGACCAGGATCACCGTGCCGGCGTAACGCTGCAGGGCCACGTTCAAGGCGTTGATGGACTCAAGGTCGAGATGGTTTGTGGGCTCGTCCATGATCAGCAGGTTGGGTTGCTGCAGCATGAGCTTGCAGAACAACAGGCGGGCCGTTTCCCCTCCGGAGAGCACGGCGACGGATTTGTCGCCTTCCTCGCGGCGAAACAGCATCTGGCCGAGCAGGCCACGGATTTGCTCCTGGGGAGCGTCGGGATCCCATTGCGTCAGCCAACTGAAAGCTGATTCGGTGCCCGTGATCTCGGCGCCCTGATCCTGCGGAAAGTAGCCAATTTGGACCTCGTGGCCCCAGCGCACATGGCCGGCATCGCGGCAGCCATCATCGAGGAGCGAGCGCAGCAAGCTGGTCTTGCCGGCGCCATTGCGGCCGAGCACGGCGATCTTCTCGCCGCGCATGATCTGGGCGCCGAAGCCGGTAAACAGCGGCCGCTCACCGTAGCTTTTGGCTACGTCTTCGCACTCGAGTACGTTCTTGCCGGAGGGGCGGCGCATTTCGAAGCGGATAAAGGGACGGGCGATATTGGAGCGCGCCAGATCGGTGACCTGGAGCCGTTCGACTTCCTTGCGGCGCGATTGCACCTGGGAGGAGCGTGTACCGGCCGAGAAGCGCGCGATGAAATCATTGAGCTGGTCGATCTTCTTCTCGCGCACTTCGTTTTCAGACTCCAGGCGCGAGCGAATCTGCGTTTTCGCCACCACCATGTCGTCATAGCCGCCGGTGTAGGTGATGATGGTCTGGTAGTCGATGTCAGCGATGTGGGTGCAGGCGCGGTTCAGGAAATGGCGGTCATGCGAGATGACCACGAGGGCGCCGTCATAGCGCAGCAGGAAGTTCTGCAGCCACTCGATCGAATCCAGATCGAGGTGGTTGGTGGGCTCATCCAGCAGCAGCGCCTGGGGGTGGCCGAACAGCGCTTGCGCCAGCAGCACGCGGATCTTTTCGCCGCCCTGCAGCTCGCGCATCGCACGCTCCTGAAGATCGGCACCGATACCGAGACCATTGAGCAGCACCGCAGCGTCGCTTTCGGCGGCGTAGCCGTCCTCCTCGCCCACGATGCCTTCGAGCTCGCCCAGGCGCATGCCATCGGCGTCACTCATTTCCGGCTTGGCATAGATGCGCTCGCGTTCCTCCATCGCCGCCCACAGGCGGCGAT
>JBOGKK010000268.1:0-2383 GCA_050745425.1 Terriglobales bacterium | reverse complement strand
TGACTTGCGACGACGCGGGCCTGGTGCGGGCCGTGGGCGCAGGGGAACCGCGCCAGCGGGAAGGCGCCACGCTGTCTCGTTAAGGTACTGATGCCCGGGCTGCCCTGCGGCGGTCTGCGGGCCGAGGTGCCAGTCGTTGATGTGGTACTTGCAAAGTATTACGTAAGCCATTGAATGTAAGTAATTATTGGCTGACTAGTTGTCCCGGTTAGCGTCCTTTAGCCGCCAGATCGGGCGGCTCTGCTCGGGGTTGCGGAGGGAGTCGGATGACAGCACCTCGCAGATGCAACCCGGGCCGCGGCAAGTCTGGGTGGTTTGGCAGAAATCCCTCGGACCTGTTCGCCCGGATTTGCCGGAGCGAACAACGTTCTTTCACGCAGACGCTCGGGTGGTGCCGGCAAATTGCCTGGACGAGCGGCAAGCAAATTTGGGCTGGCACGCGGACTGAATCTCGCAAAGTTCCAGCAGCTGCTGGAGATCGGGACTGCCTGAGGTAGGGACTGGATGGATGGCGATACAACGCACCACGGCTGTGCGGACTGATCGTTGATGTCACCGAGCTCGATCGTTCGATCGCTTCGTAAGCTATTGACCCTGCAAGGGAATCCGGTGACATCAATTCTCGATCGGAGATCCGAATATCGGCGGGTAAGCCGAATTCCGCGCCCCCGAAAACCGAAAGTGACGGCAATTGGCAGTCTGCCGCAGGCGCACACGAGTGCTCGTGCCCGGGTGACCGCAACGCCGCTGCACCGGGCGCGTCGCAGGATCCGCGCTGCGGATGTTCGCGGCAGAGGGGCAAGAAGGCGGGTGGCAGTTTCCGGAAGCGCGCGACCCAGCACCGCCGGCGCCAACAGAGCGATGGCCGCCAGGTCGCAAACGCCCGAAGGCGTGTGCCGTAAAGGCCGCTCAGCGCTACATTCAGTCGGTGGCGAACGCCGGCTCGCTCGCGATCTGCGGACGCGTGGGTCTGCGGACGAGCAGAATGGCGAGCAGCACCAGCGCGCCCAGACCTCCCACCACAGCTTCCGCGCCAGCCAGGCCCCGACCTCCCCAGTGCTCGCCGCCCCAGCCGTCCACCTGCAGCATATAGAGCACGGGAATATTTCCCAGAGAGTTGATGATGCTGTATCGAGCGCTGCCGCTCTTGCCCGAATCGCCCAGGAATTCCAGCACGACCGCCGTGAACATCGCGTAGCAGGAGCCCACCGTGAAGAGGTAGAGCGGCACGCCGATGTAATACGTGGCCGGCTGCGTCGGGCCGAGCCACAGGACGCTCAAGCATACGCAATTGACCAGAGCGACTGACATGTAAAGGACCGGAGCCGTCATCCGGGTGCGGACCAGCGACATCGCGCCCGAGCCGGCCGCGATCAGAACGCCGCCCAAGAGTCCATTGATCCAGGCAACATGATCCCCGTCGACGCTGTATTGACGGGCAATCCCGGGCAAAAGGCCGATGGCCGCGCCGGTTGCTATGGGAAAGGTCATGCACCCGACGTATGGCAGGGCATCCCAGCGGAAAAACGTCGCCTTGAATTCGCCCCAGACCCGCTGCATGGTCGCGCGGAAAGTGGTTTCTGATAACTGCTGTGGGGAGGCGCAGCGAGTGCGGCGAGCGCCGGAACTGCGATCAAAGCAGCAGCGATCACGCCCAACATTTCCCGGCTCACACGTGAGCTGAGATAGATGAGCAACCACGCCGAGACTGCTCCACAGCCCATGGCGCCTGCCTGAAGAGAAGCTGCTGCCGTGCGCCGCCCCCGCTCGGAGAGCAGAGCCCCCATCATGCCGCCGGCGCTCGAGACGACGAGCTGGCTGCAACAGGCGCCAAGCAGCATCAGCACCAGCGCACCTTGAGAGGAAAGCTGCGGCTGATCGAGGCCGAGGAACATCAGCACCGCGGCGCAGGCACTGGCTCCGAGAAGCCAGGTGCGCCGGCGCACAAAAAAGTCGGTAATCGGGCTCCACAGGAAATACAGGCTGCTCGGGAGCGACAGCAGCCCGATCAGATGCGACTGCATCCCGCTACCCACGCCCTGCAAGCTCAGCAGGTAACCGATGACGCCGCCCTGTACCAAGCCTTGCATCAGCACACCATACGGGCCGATGAGCAGGCCAAAGACCCACGGGCGCTCCCGCGCGAGTGATTCTTGCCGATCAGATGGGGCGGCGGTTGTCACCAGGAGCGGTCAGCTACCCACAGACGATGGGGATCGCCGCGCTTTGCCGGTTGTCTCGACGGACTGGCGTCCGCGGACCGGCCGGGCGCCGCCCGCGGTTGCCACGGCCGCTATTTGAGCTCGACCCCCTGCATGACCTCGCTACCCAATATCGTGCGGATCTTGCCGCGATCGGCCTCCTGGGTAGCGGCGCCCTTGAG
>JBOGKK010000267.1:0-21709 GCA_050745425.1 Terriglobales bacterium | reverse complement strand
GGACATCGACATGACTCCGGCGTTCTCGCCACCAGCGGGGACGGAGGGAGAGAAGCTTTGGCACCTGGCAGGGAAGGCTGCCGCAGGAGTTGCGGTTGGCGAACATCAGGGCAGGCCAGAACCTGGGCCGCATCTTCTCGCTTCGGCACGAGCGCGTGGTGAACCGTGACAACACCGTTGGTTTGCAAAGCTGGTGCTGCAGATCGAACCCGTACGCTGGCGCGCCACCCTGGCCGGCCGCGGGGCGATCGTTTCCCAGCACCTCAACGGCCAGCGCAGCCTGAGCTATGGCCCCCATGAACTGGGCCGCTTCACCGCTCAGGGCCTGCCCATTCGACCCGCCGGCAAGCCGCCTGCGCAGCCGAATGACGTGCTCGCAACGTGAGCGCAACCCAGTGTCATTGCCGGTTATGCGATGGTTTGACCCGGGGCCAAAACGTGGCGGGCTACGGCCGGGGGGAAATTGAGCGTGACCGGAACCGCACGGCTGACGTGGGCATACAGGAAGCGGTCTACGACCGAGCCGACATCACGCAAGCGGGTGCGCTCGGCGGTACTGCGCACAAACGCTGATTTTATCCTGCGTACATACATGTACTCGAAATAGGAGAGCACGCCGCCGGGCAACAGCAATGCGCCGAGCAGTGTCAGGATGCGCTCAACCAGATCGGGACTAAAGTTGTTGAGCGGCAGGCCGGAGATGATGAAGTCAAATTGCGGCCGCGGCGCCCAGGCGCAAATGTCGCCAAAGTGGACGTTGCAGGCAATCCCACGCTCTTCGACTTTTCCCTGCTCCAGGCGCGCTTCCAGCACGGGCTGAAAGGCGCGATTGATTTCGCACACATCGAGGCTGTCGCCCGCACCCAGGTGCCCTAAAATTGCCCGCGTGAATACGCCCGTGCCGGCGCCGACTTCCAAAACCCGCAAGCGGCGCTGGCCACTGATTTTGGCCAGCGGTGCGGTCATTTCCGCGGCCAGTGCGCCGCCGCTGGGCGCGATGGCGCCGGTGGCCTGAAAATGGGTGCGGAACTGGCCATAGAACAACCGGTAGGTGTTCCAAGCGCTCAATTTAGGAGGGCCCGCGTCGGCCATTGTCTCAGTATAAACGCTTACGAGAGCAGTGGACGCGAAACCGCGGCACTGCATCCAAAAAGATGTGGAAGGCCGTGATAGTCCGCGTTCTGACCTGATCCGGCTGGAGACGCGCCCCCATCAGATCAACGCCTCTCAGTCCCGCACGGTGATGATCTGCGGCCGCGATGGCATGATTGCGGATGTAGCGACGCACGGCGTTTTTATCCATGAAACCCGCGTGCTGTCGCGCCTTTTCTGGCGTTTGCAGCGGGAAATGTACACCGCCGAAGCGAGCAGCGTTCATCAGAATTCCAGTCTCGTTTACGCCATTGCCCAGCCTACACGGCGACTGAAGGCCTACTCTGGTGCAACCGAGGCCCATAGTCAGGCGCGCGGAGCCACCGAAGAGACGATCGAGCTGCGCCTGGCGACCGTGCTCAGCGACGGACTGCATCAAGATGCCGATATCACCAACTTCACCATTCAGCCGCAGCGGGTCAATGTGCACCTTGCAGTCGATGCCGATTTTGCCGGGTTGGACGAAGTGCTCAGCCACAGGCGGCAACAACACGGGCACCGGCGGCGCGAGCTGGTGCGCACGGCCGATGAGGTGCAACTGCATTGGGAATACCGCGCCCGGCACTTCCGCCGCGGCGAACATTCGATTCATCGCGGCGTCACCCTCACGCTGCGAGGCCTGCCCGAACGGGCACGCCTGCGCCCGCCCGTGCTTGCATGGCAGATCGAGCTGCAGCCCGGCGCCAGCGCGCATATCTGCCTCGAACTGGCTGCTCACATCGAAGAGCGGCAGCTGCAGCCCGCGCCCGGCTGCTATCAGCTTGAATACCGCGACGCGCGCCAAACCGCCTATCTCGACGCGACCACGCGCATGGCGCCACGCCCGCAGCCGCAAACCACCGTCGAGCGTGCCGTCGAGCGCGCCCGGCACGATCTGGCCAGTCTGCGCATGTTCGACCTCGACCGCCAGGACAACGGCGTGCCCGCCTGGGTTCCGGCCGCCGGCATTCCCAACTACGTCGCCACCTTCGGCCGCGACATCCTCACCGCGGCGTGGCAGTCGGCGCTGCTGGGCCCCGACATTTTGCGCGGTTCCCTGCACATGCTGCGCGAAATGCAAGGCCGCCGCAGCGACAACTGGCGCGACGAGCAGCCCGGAAAAATGCTGCACGAGGCGCATACGGGGCCGCTATCGGTGCTGAACTACCGGCCGCAAGGGCGCTACTATGGCTCGTTCAACACCTCGCCGTTTTACATCATCGTGCTCTCGGAGTTTCTACATTGGACCGGCGACAAGCAGACCACCCTGGAGTATCTGGACGCAGCCAGAAAGACCATGGCCTGGATGGACCACGATGGACACCCCGGCCACAAGCACTTTTACGCGTTCCAAACCCGCAGCTCACAGGGCGTGAAAAACCAGGGCTGGAAGGATTCCGGCGATGCTTTGATTTATCCCGACGGCAAAATCGTGCCCGATCCCATTGCCACCTGCGAAATCCAGGGCTATGCCTACGAGGCCAAGCTGCGCATGTGCGAGCTGCTGTGGCTTGCCGGAGAAAAGGCCGAGGCGGCGCGCATGCTCTGGCAGGCGCACGAACTGAAAAAGCGATTCAATGACGTGTTCTGGATGCCGGAAGAAAATTACTTTGCCATGGCGCTGGATCCGCAGGGACGCCAGGTACGCTCGGTGGGATCGGATCCAGGCGATGCGCTGGCCACAGGCATCATTGCCCGCGATTACGTGCAGGCGACGGTCGACCGGCTGTTTGCGCCCGATATGTACACCGAGTGGGGCATTCGCACGCTGTCTTCCCATCACATTTCGTTCAACCCCTACAGCTACCACCGCGGGTCGGTCTGGCCGGCGGAAAACGCGGCGATCGGGGTCGGGTTGCGCCGCTACGGCCACACCGGGCGTTTGGCCGAGCTGATGCGCGCGCAAATGTCCATCGCCGAGCGCTTTCAGTTCGTCCGTTTTCCCGAGGTCATTTGCGGGCACGCGCGATCTGAGGCGCAGCCATTTCCCCCCGTGTATCCCAAATCCTGCTCGCCGCAAGCCTGGTCGGCGGGTGCTCCGGTCATTTTTCTGCAAATGCTGCTCGGCATTTATCCTTACGCGCCCATGGGAACCCTGTTTCTTGATCCACAATTGCCGGAGTGGCTGCCGCGGTGCAAACTCGAGCAGATGCGGGTGGGCGATGCCTGCGTGGATATCGACTTTGAGCGCACCGAAAAGGGCGAGAGCCGTTTCCAGGTGCATGAGCGCGAAGGCCATTTGCGCGTAATCCGGCAACCCTCGCCGTGGTCGGTCTTTGCCAGCCCGCAGGAGCGCGTCGAAGATTTTGTCGAGTCGCTCTGGGCGGCGTGATTTTTCCGGAACCTGGGGCCGCGCGCTTGCGTATGATCGGCATATGTCGCTACCGAAACTTGCGTTATTGCTGAGCGCAGCACTGGCGTTGACGGCCATGCCGGCGGCCCTGAGTGCCCAAAGCGGAAGTTTTCACCGCCAATTCCAGGTCAACGGGCCGGTGACGCTGGTCATCCACAATGGCTCCGGCGATGTGCGTGTAAGCGCCATACCAGGCCGTAGCGTAACCGTGGATGCAACCATCAAGGAACATTTCGGCTTTTTCACGGGCGCCGATCCGCGCGATATCCAGAACATCGAAAACCATCCGCCTCTGAGTCAAAGCGGCAACACCATCCGCATCGACAAGATTCAGGCGGGCTGGTTTCACAACATATCCATCCGTTACGTCATCACCGCTCCCGCGGATACGGAGGTGCGCGCGGAGACGGGTTCCGGTGACATTGATCTGGACGGGCTGCGACGCAACACGCGCCTCGATACCGGCTCCGGCGACGTACACATCGCCGGTCTGCGCGGGGACGTGCATGCCTCCACCGGCAGCGGCGACATCCGCATTGGCCGCATCGACGGCAGCGCGGATTTTTCCACCGGCAGCGGCGATATCAGCGGGGACGCGGTCAGCGGGCACCTGCGCGCTTCGACCGGCAGCGGCGATATCCGCGTGGATCAAATCGGGCAGGGAGCCTACGCCGGCACCGGCAGCGGCGAAGTCACGCTCGGCGAGGTCAGTGGCAATGTCACCGCACATTCCGGCAGCGGTGATATTTCTATTGGCGGCGTTCTGAGCGGCTCCGAGCGCTGGGATCTGGGCTCGGGCTCCGGGGAAATTCATGTGGCGCTGAGTGCCAACAGCCAGGCGCAGGCGCGCCTGAGTGCCGATTCCGGCGATATAAGCGTCCGTCTGCCCAGCCGCGACAGCAGCAGCGGCCGCCATTCCTGGACCGGCATCATTGGCACGGGCACCGGCTCTCCGGCCGCGACGCTGGTCGCCCACGCGGATAGTGGCGACGTCGTCGTACATTAGAAATTCCCGCCGTTTCCTGCGCTTCAGTGCAAGCCGCCCGGGCGCGGCGTGGTAAAGTCGACTGAAATTGCCAGGCGGTCGCCCTGTACGTCGAGCACGTTGCAAAACGTGCGCTGACCGCGGCGATTGAATTCCAGTGAAACTTGTGCGTTGCCAATGCGCAGGTGATGCACGCGTAGCCATTGCAGCCATTCCGGGAGCACCGGGTTGACCACCCGCAGCTCACGCCGTCCGGCATTGGGACGCAGGCCAAGCGCCGCCGTAAGCAACAGAAACCAGGAGCCCGAAGCCCATGCTTGCGGCGAGCAAGAAACCGGATAATTCACCGGCCGGTCGAACTCATTGCGCTGCACGCCCACGAACAACTCAGGCAGCCGTTGATCGCGGAAATAATTTGCAGCCTGGAAAAGGCCGGTCAGGATGCGCAGCAGCGGCTGCTTGAAGTCATAAAAGGCAAAGCCCTGGGCGATGAGCGAGTTGTCGTGCGGCCAGATGGAGCCGCGGTGATAGCTCAGCGGATTGAACACCGGCTCGTCCGACGACAGCGTCCGCAGACCCCACCCGCTGAACATATCCGAACGCATCATGCGGCGTGCCACTTGGCGCGCCCGCTCGCGCCCGATGATGCGGCTCCAGAGCAAATGACCGGCGTTCGAGGTAATGGTGGGCACCGGGCGCTTCTCGCCGTCGAGCGCAGCGGCATAGTAGCTCTGCTCGGGCAGCCAGTATTGCTGCTCGAAGCGATGCGAAAGCTCCGTGGCCTGGCGCCGCAGGCGGTCGGCGCCGGCCGCATCGCCAGAAGTGCGCAGCAACCGCGAGAACCGGTAGCGAGCGTCATAGCAGTAGCCCTGCACCTCGCACAGGGCCAAGGGCGCTTGGGGCAGCTTGCCGTCCGGCTGCAAATAGGCGTCCCAGGAATCCTTCCATCCCTGATTGGCTAAACCCTGCGGCGAACGCCGCTGGTACTCGACCAGGCCATCGCCGTCGAGATCGCCGGATTCATCCATCCAGGCCAGGGCGCGGCGCGCGGCCGGCAGCAGCTCCTCGAGCATTTCGTCATCGCCGGTCCAATTGTAGGTTTCATCGAGCACGATCAGAAACAAGGGCGTCGCATCCACTGAGCCGTAATAGGGCGAGTGCGGCATTTCACCTGCCCGCGTCATCTCGCCCTCGCGCATCTCGTGCAGAATTTTTCCGGGCTCCTCGTCGCGCCAGTCGTCACGGCGGTCGCCTTGATGGCGGGCCAGAAAGCGCAATGTCTCGCGCGCCAGATGCGGATGGAGCATCAGTGCCTGGTAGCTGGCAATCAGCGAATCGCGGCCAAAGATGGTGGCAAACCAAGGAATGCCGGCGGCAACAATCTCGCCGGCCTCGCGCGGCACGTGCCCGCAGTCGACCGTGCTGCCGCTGGCCGCAAACGGCACGCGCAAGGAAAAAAAATCACTCACTGCGGTTTGCAGACAGCGGGTGAACAGGTGGTCGGAAGATTCGAAGCTGGTCGTGACCCGCTCCCAATCCTGATAATTGCCGCGCCGGCGCGCCAGACAACTGGCGAAGCTCCCATGGCCGTTGGCCCCAGCGGGCGTGGCTGGGTTGGGCGGGGCCTGACCTGCCGTGCCGGCGATCGTACACAGAAGCTCCTGTTGCCCTCCCGGCGCCAGTTCCACCGCAAAGCAGGCGCGGTCGGGATGCAGCTCGGTTGGTGCCGGCGTGAAATGAATCGACGTTTGGCGGAACTCGTCGTCGCGGCCGAGATAGCTGAACGTGATGCCCTCAGCATGCAACTGCGGAGAAAAGTATGTACCGGAGGCCGGACGCACCATGCCCCGGACCTGAAAAACATCCATGAAATCAGCGGCGAACAAAATCTCCACGCACAGCGCGACCGGCAACAGGCTGAAGTTGCGGAACAGGAGGCGATCAAAAAACTGACCCGCCAAAAGTTGCTCGCGGTGAATGTGAACCGTATTTTCCGGCAGATCGAGATTGTCGCGCACCGCGATGCTGGTGGTCGTCAGCTCGACCTGGGCCAGCAAGTTCTGCTCCGTAGCAGCCGAAAGCACCAGTGCGCGATGACCATTGACGCGCAGTTCCCAATGGCTCAAGAAACGGGTGTCGTGGAAAAAAAGCCCGACATCAGTCGAGCTCGCGGGAGCAATATCGCCGGCCAGCGCTGTCGCCAAAAATGCTTTGCCGTCGATCAGCGTGAGGTTGTTTACCCGCCGTGGCTCGCCGGCCAACGCGCCGTGCGGCTGCGGGGGCGCCTCGGCCACCTGCAGTCCGAATCGCGCGATGTTCCCATCCCCTCCCATCAACTCTCTACGATGCCAATTGGAGCGACGGGGCGCGTGTACGGCGGCAAGCTTCATAGATGGTGATATAGGCATCGACCATACGTTCCACGCTGAAATGCCGCTCGACGTAGGCACGGCACAGACCTGGCTCCAGATTGAGCGTAGCGGCGCGATGAGCCATTTCGCCCACATCCGCACAAATCCAGCCCGAAACCCCGTTCGCCACCACCTCGGGAGCAGAACCGCGCGCAAACGCGAGCACGGGGACCCCGCAGGCCATGGCCTCGATCATGACCAGGCCAAATGGCTCTTCCCACTGAATTGGAAATAACAGAGCGCAGGCGCCAGCCAGCAACTCATTTTTGCCCGCTAAATCGAGCTCGCCCACGTATTCAATGTCGCCCCCTAGCTGCGGGCGCACATACATCTCCCAGTAGTCCCGGAACAGCGGTTGAATTTCGCCGGCAATCTTCAACGGCATCCCTGCCCGGCGTGCCACTTCAATGGCCACATGCGTACCCTTGATCGGTGCGATGCGGCCAATGAAGCACAGGTAATGGCGGCGCCCCGAAGCCGCCACCTGATAACGGTCGCAGCGCAGACCGTGCGGAATCACCTTCAAATTGGGTAACGTCTCCTGCCGTGCCTGATTCCGGCTGATCGCCACGTAATGCACGTTCGGAAAGTGCTCGTAGAAGCGGCTCAGCGCCGGCTCATGCGGATGATGGAGGGTGTAGACGAACGGCGCCGAAACAAAGCGCGACAGATTCAGCCCCGGCGCGTTGTTCAGATGGATGATGTCGCAGGTGCGCGCCGCATCCGAACAGGCCCAACTACTATGATCGAGGTCTTCCAGGCTGCTTTCCAGCACGGATTCAATCGGCCAGCGCCCATTTGCCGAGCGCCACCGAATTTCGCAGTCTACGCGTGAATTTCCCACCGTGTAGACGATGGGATGGTGTCCCCGCCGCTGCAGTTGTTCGGCGAGCTGCGCCACAAACAACTCGGTGCCCCCGTAGCGCATCGGTGGAACCGTAATGAACGGCGGCACCACAAGACCGATGCGAAGGGGTACTCCGCCACTGGCGGCGGCTCCGCCCCCGACGCCTCCCGGTGGGCGGCTCGGCCTCGGCCGCTGCGGGCTCGGTTGCAATTGGCCATACAGGGATCGACCGCTCGGCATCATTGGTGGTAACCAAAGTGTTAGATGACGCCGCGCGCCGCAGGCTGTATGTGTGCTGATCGCCGAGGCTATTCCCGGATCACCAACTGCTGTATGGCGTTCCGTCCAGTCCGGTGCCGGACGCGCCGCTGTGGACATCAACGATGCCGCCGGAGGTCTGGTAGGGCGACATCACGTCGTTGCTGCTCTCGGTCACCCAGGTCGAGGCGGAATGGCTCATCGGGTCCACCGGCACCGCCCGCAAATACCCTGCTGAAACTAAATCGTCGAGCGACTGCGGAGCTTCCTGCTTGTCGAGCGTGTATTGATTAATCAGCGAACGGAGCTGGAAAAGATCGTCACGCAGCACCGCTTCCTGGGAAGCCCGCACCGTGGTCCGGTAGTTGGGCACCGCCATGGCCAGCAGAATGCCGATGATGGCAATCACCATGATCAGTTCGATCAGCGTAAAGCCAAAACTGCGGCGTTGCCGCTGCTGTGCCAGCGCCCTCACCATTGATCCACCTGCGTGCCATCGAGCGCGGTCGCCTGGCTCGTGGTGTAGACATCAAACACGTCCTGCCCACCCCAGCTCGTCGCATCGGCCTGATCCTGTACCGAGCGCATACCCCAATCGTAGGAGTTGGTAAACGGATCTTTGGGGATGGCACGCAAAAAGCGAATCGTTTCCGTGCCCATAGGGACCCCATCGACCAGCGCCTGCAGGGTGGGCGGATAGCCATGTGTATCGACCTGCACCTGAATCAATCCCTTATCCGCGGCGTCCTTATAACGGTCAATGGAGTCGCGCATTTCCCGCAGATCCAGGCGCAGTTCATGTTCCTTCTGCCGTTCCACCGCAACCCGGGCCATGGGAATCGCCATGGAGGTCAGCACCACCAGAATGGCCGTCGCCACCAGCAACTCGATCAGCGTCATGCCGGCGACCGCCCTGCGCAACCGAATGGAGCGGCGCTTCATTGCACAACGACCGTGGCCGGAACAGATGCATACTTCTGCGGCGCACCCTGGGGGCTGCGCGCACCCAGGCGCGAGATCGAAACCTGCGAGGTTCCGGCGGCTTTGGCACGGAAGGTGACCGTAACGATATTGCCCGCGCCCGATACGCCCTTGGCGCCCACCGGCCGGCTCAGGCTGACTTCAGCGGTGCCGTGTACCGCATCCTGCCGGTAGACCATTGAAAGCGGCTTGTTACCCGACTGCAGGAAGCGTCCGTAGCTCATGCTTTCCAACTGCAGCAGCTTCGGATCGAAGTTGAGTTGAAACGTGAACGCGTAAGCATCGGCCGCATTTTTGGCGGCAATCTTCACCTGGAAGGTCTGGCCGGGCTTGGCCTGAATCGCGGCCGGAGCGAGCTCCAGCGCCGGCGCAGTCGGTGACGGCAGGGCTGGCGCCATACTCTCTTCTGCCGCACCCGGCGTTGACGAGCCCGCCTCTGATCCTGCCAGGGCCTGGGGTACGAGGTGCAGATGCACGTCGTTCTCAGTGCCCGTATACAAAGCGCGCAGGTCTTCCGGCGTTATGTTGAGCTGGTGAACGATGTGCGGCGTCTCGATGATCAGGATCTCCTGATGCGACGTCTTGTTGGTTTCGCTGGAAAACAGATAGCGGAACAGGGGAATGGAGCTGAGGCCAGGGATGCCATTGACGTCGTGCTCGACAGTGTTCACGTTCAACCCGCCCAGCACCACGCTTTGGCCGTTTTTCACCTCGATCGTATGGTCAATCAGATTGTTTCCGATGATCGGCTGCGAAATGCCGCCGAGGTTTGTATAGCTGTTGACGCTCGAGATCTCAATATGCTCTTTGAGCAGGATGGACTGATCGCCCTGTACCTGCGGGGTTAAATTGATGATCACGCCCACCGGTTGGTACTGGAATTGGGTATTGACGAGCGGGTTAATGCCCACGCCGCCCACGCCGGGCTGGAAGCTGCCGGTGGCAATGGGGATTTTTTCACCGATCTGCAACTGCGCTTTTTGACCCTGCACAGCCCGTAGCGTCGGCTCCTGGATGGTCTGCGTATTGCTATTGCTCAGCAACGCGCTCAACGTGGCGTTGGGGATGGTGATGGCGTAATTGTTGCTGTCGAGGCCCTTGAGCGTGTTCAGCGTCGGGCCGCCGTTAGTGGTCGTCCCGCCCGTCGTTCCCGTGCCCGTAGTGCCGGTACCGGTGCTGGCCGTGGTCGTGGTGGACGGGGTGGTCAAGCCAATGCCAATGCTGGTGGGAGGCAAGAGGCCGAGGTCGCGCTCGTAAGTGCGGTTGACCTGCAGAATGCGCATTTGCACGACGACTTCGGGGGGCGCCTTATCGATATCATCCAGCACGCGCTGCACCATCGCAACCTTATCGGGCGTATCGCGCATCACCAGAGCGTCGATGCTGGCGACGGGCATAATGTGCGGTTGCGGTTGCACCAGCCCGCGCACTGCCGCCGCAATTTCGCTGAGGTCGGCCGAGGTCTGCACATTCTTCAGGTAAAACACCTTCAGCACGGTTGGGTCGACCTGCTGGTGCGTAGTGCGATTATTGCTGGCTACCAGAATGGTATTGGGCGTGATTGGCGTGTAGAAACTATCGGTCTGGACGTTGAGCACGTGCAGAATCTGCATCACGGAAATATCGTGCAGATCCAGGCTTACCTTGCTGGAATTCGAATATCCGCCCTGCCCGCCGGTATCGAAAATAACGTTGAGACCGGCGAGTTTTCCCGCGGCCCGATAGGCATTTTCCGGATCGCTGTTGACGGTAAAATCCTTGATCACGGCATTGCTCACCGGCCCCAGCTCGACCGGTCCTGCGGCACGGGCCAGCCGCGCCTGCAATGTGTCTTGCTGCGCCTGCGTCACCGTTTCGCCCGGTGGCGGCGGAGGCGGATGCAGCAGATTCCCGACGTTGGCCACTTCCTGTTCGGCGATAAAATTCGCCGGATCGATGACCTGCGCAAACTTAAACTGCTTCAGGGCGGCGGGGTAGTCTTTTTTCGCCTTCAACGTTTCGCCTTGTTGAATATGCGCGTTGGCAGCGGCAAACTGCGCCTGGTGCGTGGCAATCTGGTACTTCACATTGCCGGGCGCCAACTTCAACGCTTCCCGGAAATCGACATACGCCTGGTCGTAATTGTGGTGCGCCATCGAATACTCGCCATGGCGGTAATAGGGCGCACCTTTATCACCCGCGTAAAGCCGGGGTGTGGCGAGGGCAAAAGCGGCGGCCAGCACGAGCGGGTAAATCCAGGACTTGGACGGGAAATCGTTCACAGATTCTCAATGGTAGGCCGGAAGGCCCCAGTCTGCAAAGTCTGGCACGTACCTTCGCGGGCCCCTTGTCTACAAGGAGCGCACGCCGCCCACCTCTGTTCTCATTTTTTAGCTAGGATTAATATGTGGCGGAACACGGCACCCAACACAAAAATATCAGCGAAAACCGCCAGGCGCATCATAACTATCACCTGCTGGAACGTTGGGAGGCGGGCATTATCCTCACCGGGGGCGAAGTGAAATCCCTGCGCGCCGGTCAGGTGCAGCTCAAAGACAGCTATGGGCTGCTGCGCGAAGGCCAGCTCTGGCTGCTGAATTGCCACATCAGCCCCTATAAAAACGCGGGCTATGCCACCCACGACCCTGAGCGCACGCGCAAGCTGCTGCTGCATCGCGCGGAATTGGCCAAACTTGAAGGCAAAGTGCGCGAAAAGGGTCTCACCCTGATTCCACTACGCTTCTACTGGAAAAACGGCCACGTCAAGCTCGAGCTGGCGCTGGCCAAAGGCAAGCAACTTTACGATAAGCGCGCCACCGAGCGGAAGCGCGAGGCCGAAGCCACGGCGCGCCAAGCCATGAAAGAACGCCTCCGAAAATGACCACCGAACTGCTTTCTGCCGCCACCAAACCCGAGCAGGTGCAAACCGAAGCCCTGGTCCTCATGCTGGGCGCCAAGCCGCCGGCGCTCAGCGCGGCCGCCGAAGTCTATGCAACTGAGGAGTTTACCGGCAAGGCATTGGAAATCACGGTTTTGCATCACCCCGCCGGTGTACAGGCCTCACGTTTGGTTCTGGCCGGGCGGGGCGAAGCCGCCTTTGGCGTGCTGGATGCCTGGCGCGTGATGGGCGCAGTGGCGCGCCAGCTCAAAGCCAGGAACATTCACGAAATCACCCTCGTTTTGCCCGAAGACCTAGCGCCCACCACTGCCGCCTGGGCCGCCATCACCGGCGTAGAGTCGGCGAACTTCGAGCCCGACGCTTACAAAAGCGATCGTCAGCCGGAAAAACAGATCACGAAACTGCGCCTGATTGCGCCCGCCGGCGCTGATCCGGAGGCGCTGGAGCAATCCCTCCACGAGGCCGCCATTTACGCCGATGCCCAGCGCTTCGCGCGCGAGCTCGCCAACGAGCCCGGCAATCTGCTCACACCCACCATCCTGGGCCACCGCGCTCAGGCCATGGCCCAAAAAGCGGGCCTGGAATGCGAGCTGATTGGCCGCGACCGCGCCCGCGAGCTGAAAATGGGCGCGTTCCTCAGCGTCTCGCAAGGGAGCGCCGAGCCGCCCTGCATGATGGTTTTGCGCTACCGGGGTGATTCCGGCAGCGGCGGACCAACGCTAGGCCTCATCGGCAAAGGCATCACCTTTGACAGCGGCGGCATTTCGATCAAACCCGCCGCCAACATGGATCAGATGAAATTCGACATGTGCGGCGGCGCGGCCACGCTGGCGGCCATGCAGGCCATCGCTGCGCTCAAGCTCAAGCTCAATGTCATTGGCATAGTGCCCGCCTCAGAGAACATGCCCGGCGGCGGCGCGCAAAAACCCGGCGACGTGCAAACCTCGATGTCGGGAAAGACGATTGAGGTCCTGAATACCGATGCGGAAGGCCGCCTGGTGCTCTGCGACGCCATTCACTACGCCAAAACCCTGGGCGCCACCCACCTGATCGACTCCGCCACCCTCACCGGCGCCGTGGTTGTCGCGCTCGCGCATGTCAACACCGGCGTGTTTTCGAACCATGACGACTTCTACGCGCAGTTCGAGGCTGCCCGCGCCCACAGCGGAGAAAAGATGTGGCGCCTGCCGCTCGATGCGGAATACTCGGACATGATGAAAGGCCACATCAGCGATCTCATCAACTCCGGCGGGCGTTGGGGCGGCGCCATCACGGCGGCGGCATTCCTGCAGGCCTTCGTCGGCGACACTCCCTGGGTCCATCTCGACATTGCCGGCACCGCCTGGCTGGAAGAAAACAAACCCTGGATGCCGAAAGGCCCGACCGGCGTTCCCACCTACACGCTCATCAACCTCGCGCGTGCAATGGCGCGGTGACCGGCACAGCGTGGCTATGCCGGGGGCTGCGCCCGCGACGCCTCGTGTTGGAGTCCAAAACGTTTTTGGGGTAAATGTCACTTTTAGTGGCGTAAGTTGTTGATTACAGGTGGCGTGGAGGGTGACAGTCACCACGCCATTTCTGGCTTCCCGCCTCGAAACACCTGCCGGGGTCACCTGGGTGTCCTACTAAAGTTAGATGGCGGATCAGAGTTGCCGGGTTGTCTGGGCTGCGGGCTCGGCCGCGGGGGCCGGCAACCCGGCCGTTGCCGCGAGATGTGGGGCAGGTGGCGGAAATGTACGATTTGCGCTCGACAGCACGCTCGAGTATCTAAGAAAGCTCTAATTTTGAGTGGCGCTCGGATTGCAGCATGGTCCCCGAAAGCTACATGCCTGCCCACGCCAAAGCCTTGAAACCTTCCCCGGCAGGGTCCACGTCTGCGACCGGCTCAGCGCCGGCGAAGGTCACCGGCTGGCTCCGCAAACCCGCCCATGTCATGGACTGGAGCCTGCCGATCATGGCCGTGGCGCTGGTGTTTTTGATGCTGGTGCCCATTCCGGCGATGGCGCTGGACATCCTGCTGACGGTCAGCATTGCCACGTCGGTGCTGGTGCTGCTGGTTGCGGTGCAAATTCTGCGGCCGGTGCAGTTCAACGTATTCCCGAGCTTGCTGCTGCTGTTAACCCTGTTTCGCTTGTCGCTCAATCTGGCCAGCAGCCGCCGCATCCTGCTGCACGGCTCCGAAGGCGTGTATGCCGCCGGCCATGTCATTGAGGCCTTTGGTCAGTTCGTTGTCGGCGGCAACTATGTGGTCGGCTTCGTCATTTTTCTGGCGCTGGTCGCCATTCAATTTCTTGTGGTCAGCCACGGCGCGGTACGCACCGCTGAAGTCACCGCCCGATTCACTCTGGACGCGCTGCCGGGCAAGCAGATGGCGATCGATGCGGATCTCAACGCCGGCCTCATCAATGAACTTCAGGCCCGCGAACGGCGGCAGGGCATCGCGCGCGAGGCTGAATTCTACGGGGCCATGGATGGCGCGGCGCGCTTCAACCAGCGCGACGCCATGGCCACCATCCTCATCACCGCCATCAATATCATCGCGGGGTTTCTGATTGGCGTGTTCCAGCAGCACATGGCCTTCACCGACGCCTTGAAGACCTATACCATCCTGACGGTCGGCGATGGCCTGGTCACGCTCATCCCTTCCCTGCTGGTTTCCGTGGCCGGTGCGATTGTCATCACCCGCGCCAGCAGCGACCACAGCCTGGGCACCGACCTCGGGTTGCAGTTGTTCGGCCGGCCACGCGCGCTCTGGATCGCCGCGGCGGCGATGGGTGCGCTGGCGCTTATGCCGGGGCTGCCCAAAGTGTCGTTCCTGCTGCTGGGCGGCGCTCTCGCCTTTGGCGCCAGCCGGCTGGGCAAGCTGGCAGCGAAGGAGAAAACCAGCCACGACGGCGGCGCCCATGCAGCGGCGGCAACGCCGGAGGCCCTGGAACCGCTGCTGCGGGTCGAGCCGCTGGCGCTCGAAGTGGGTTATGCGCTGGTGCCGCTGGTGGATGAAGCCCAGGGCGGCAAGCTGCTGGGCCGGGTGCGCGCGCTGCGCAAGCAGCTGGCGCTGCAGCTCGGATTCATCATTCCCTCGATTCACATCACCGACAACCTGCAATTGCAGCCGCGCGAATATGTCCTTTCGCTGCGCGGGGTCGAGATCGGCCGTTACGAAACCTTTCAGAACTGCCTGCTGGCCATTCACTCCGGCACCGACGCGCCCGCGCTGGAAGGGAGGGAAACGCACGAGCCGGCCTTTGGCGTTCCGGCGCGCTGGATCAACCCGCAGCAGCAGGAGCAAGCGCTGGCCGACGGCTTTGCCGTGGTCGATCAGACCGCGGTCATGGCCACGCACATAGCCGAGCTGATCCGCCAGAACGCTTATGAGTTATTGACGCGGCAGGAGACACAACGGCTGCTGGAGGCGCTCAACGACAGCCATCCCAAGCTGGTGGAAGAATTGGTCCCCAAATTGCTGAGTCTGGGTGAGCTGCAAAGAATACTTCAGCAACTTCTAAGAGAACACGTGTCCATCCGCGATTTACCTACGATTCTGGAGGCCGTCATTGAGGCCGCGGGCAGCAAGAAAAACCCGGTGGGCATGGTTGAGGCCGCGCGCCAGGCGCTGGGACGCGGTCTGGTGCAACCCCTGCTCGCTGCCGATGGTTCGCTGCAGGTGATTACGCTGGCGGGCGCACTGGAAGAAGAACTGGACCGCGCCTTCGATCCGCAGGCCCAGCCTGCGCTTCCGGCGCCGGGGTCGGCCGGGCTGGCGCGGCGTGTACTGGAGGGATTAAAGAAGTTCGCCTATGACCCCACCGTCGGCGCGCCCCAGGTTTTGCTGTGCCATTCGCCGGCCCGTTTTTATCTTCGCCGCATGCTCGAGGCAAGCTGGCCGCGCCTCAACGTCATCTCCCCCGGCGAAGTTCCCGCCAAAGTTCCGGTGCATTCCCTGGGCATGGTGACGTAAGCGATGAACGCCGCTGCCCAGCAATACGAAGCCCCGCAGGTGCTCGATGCCGCCGAGCGCGAGCGCCTTCTACTGGAGCATTTGCCGCAGGTGCGCTACGTCGCGCGGCGCATACACGAGCGCCTGCCGCAGCAAGTGCTGCTGGAGGATCTGGTGCAGGCCGGTGTGCTGGGGTTGATCGACGCGCTGCACAAATACAACCCCGCCCGCAACGCCCAACTGGCGACCTACGCGCGGTTCCGGATCCGCGGGGCGATTCTGGACAGCTTGCGCGCCCTCGACTGGAGCCCCCGCGAACTCCGCCGCCAGGGCCGCGAATTGCAGGCCGCCATAGCCGAACTGCAGGAAAAACTGGGGCGCGTTCCGACCGAAGAGGAATTGTGCGAGGCGCTGGCGCTCGCTCCCGCGGCCTATCACCAGCTGGTCGCCTCGCTCGACCATCTTGAATTCGACAACGGCAGCCCCGAGCCGGATGCCACGCCGGCGATTGAAACCGCGATCAGCCCCGATCCCGATCCCTTCGAGCTGTGTGAGCGCAGCGAGTCCAAAGCGCTGCTGGCGCGCTTGATTGCCGATCTTCCGGGGCGCGATCAGCAGATACTCAGCCTGTATTATTTCGAGGAACTGACCATGAAAGAGGTTGGCCAGGTGCTCGGCATTGGAGAATCGCGCATTTCGCAAATCCACACCGCGCTGCTGACCAAGCTGCGCGGCAGGCTGCGCGAGATGTTGCACCCGCCCGCTGCCATGCTGGAACCGGGAGCCGGGGCCCCTTCCCTGCACGGATAAATCGCCATGGAACGCAGCCTCAATCAGGATGAAATCGACGTCTTGTTCCGCTCGGCGCGCGGTCTGCGGCCGGGCAACAAACACCGGCCACGTCAGCTCACACGCTGCGATTTTCGCCAGGCCGGCCAGCTCACGCGCGAGCAGGCGCGCATGGCCGGCGGCCTGCACGAGAGCTTCGCCCGCAACGTGGCGCACGTGCTGAGCGCGCATCTGCGCACGCATCTCGAAGTCACCCTGGTGGCCATCGAGCAGTTGGGCTTTGAGGAGTTCACCCAGCGCCTGCCGGAAACCTGCTATGTTGCCTCGCTCGCGGTCAGCCCGACCGGCGTCAGCGCTGCCATGCAACTGGATCTCAGCCTCGCCTATCCCATGATTGATCTGGTTCTGGGGGGCACCGGCGCCAGTGAACACGCCCTCACCGAGGTCACCGAAATCGAAGAGCAGTTGCTGGAAAGCATCATCCACCTCGTCACGCGCGAGCTGCAGCAGGTCTGGCAGCCGGTGCTGGATTTGCGTTTCGTCTTTGAGCACCGCCAGCCCATGACGCAACTGGTAAGGCTGATGCCGCCCCATGAGAAGGTTCTGGCCCTGAGCTTCGAGCTGCGCCTCGCTCACGCGCGTGGCTCGCTCAACCTGGCCTTCCCCGCGGTGATCTCGACGGGGTTGCTGCGCAAGCTTTCCGAGTCTCCGGTTTACCATCGCCACCGGGAAGGATTTGACACGCGGCCGCAGATTCGCCAGCGCCTGCTGGGGGCTGGCTTTCACGTGGAACTGGTGCTGCCGCCGGCACCGGTGACCATCCGCCGCCTGCTGGCACTGGAAGCCGGCGAGGTGTTGCGCTTCGCCCATGCCTGTGATGCCCCCGCCATCGTCAAAATCGCCGGCCGACCCGTCGGCACCGCCCAGGCGGTGCGTCAGGGGCGGCTGCGGGCCGCCCTGCTGGCGGACACACCCCGGGTCGAGCGGCCCGAAGAAGGAAACTAAGCCATGGCGACGGAAAGCGAAAAAGAGAACGCAATTGAAGCGCCCACGGCGGAGCAGACGTATGCGGACATCTGGGCTGCGGCTTCCCTGGAGATCATTCAAAGCCTCAGCGCCGACACGCACTGGAGCATTGCTCCGGCGGCGCCGGAATCCGGCGATGCGGTGATCGAGGTGGTCGCCTTTGTGGAGTTGAGTGGCGCCCTCAGCGGCATTCAACAGATCAAACTTCACCGCATGGAGAGCCGCGCCTGGGCCCAGTTACTCGTCCCCCCCGCCGCCGACGCTCCGCGCACCCGCTCCTCACCCCTCGATGATGCCGAACGCGATGCTCTCGCCGACGTCATGCGGCGCATTATCACCGTCGCAGCCGCTGGCCTGAGCGCCAACGGATGGGGCGAGGTCACGGCCGAGTTGCGCCACCTTGGCCCCCTGCGCCGCGCAGTGGAAGGCGCGGCCGGGGCCGACACCCTCAGTTTCAGCCATCCTGACGGCAACCGCCTCGGCTTCGCCATGATTTACGATGGCACCCTGCGCGATCAGATTCTGGCGCACCTCAGCCCCAGCAATGCTCCCGCGGGCAGCACTCCCGCCGGCCTGCGGGCGCCGTCGACCAGCACCACCCGTTTTGACATGCTGCTCGACGTCGAACTCGACGTCTCCCTCCGCTTCGGTAATCGCCACATGCTCCTGCACGATATTGCCGAACTCTCGCCCGGCTCCGTGCTCGAGCTCGACCGTCAGATCGACGACCCCGTCGAGCTGCTGGTGGGTGGCAAGATCATCGCCTGGGGCGAGGTCGTCGTCGTCGATGGCAACTATGGCTTGCGCATCAACCGCCTCGTGCACCGCCGCGAACGCATGGCCGCGGTGGAGGCCGCGCAGTGAGCCGCCCCCCGTCGGCGCTCGCGTTCACGCACGCACCCGCTCTGCCGGGGGCGGCGGCCGCCGCCACGCCTGCCTGGCTCACCTGGCGCCGCCGCTGGAACTGCATGGGCCCGGATTGCGCCGAACGCGAAGGCTTGCGCAGTTGGTGCAAACTCCCCCCGCGCATTCAGCTGCAACAGGGCTGGTGCTGCGGTCCGGAATGCCTGGAGGCGGCCATCGCCCTGCAGGCGCGCCGCTTGCTGCGCCAGATCGCCTCACGCTCGCCGCGCCCGCACCGCATCCCGATTGGGCTGCTGCTGCTCTCGCACGGTCAGATCACGCAACCGCAGCTGCGCACGGCCCTGCAATCGCAACAGCTCCATGGCGGCCGCCTGGGCGAGTGGCTGGTGCGCCAGGGTGCGGTCAGCGAAGCTGCGATTGCGGCCGCCGTCGGGCTGCAGTGGGCGCGGCCCACCTTCCCGCTGGCCGAAACCCACGCCTGGCGCCAGTATTGCGGTTGGGTTCCTCTGGCGCTGCTGGAAGCTCTCGGCATGCTTCCCCTGTATTTCGCTCCGTCGCGCCGGAGTCTGTTCGTCGGCTTCACTCAGGTCGTCGATTCCACCGCCCTGGCTGCCCTGCAGCTGATGCTGGAGTGCAAACCGCTGGCCTGCATCATCGCCGATACGGCCTTTACGGCCGCACTCGAGGAACTGCGCAATACCCCGGTCAAAAATGGCATTGAACACGTGGCTCTCACCGATGTGGACGGGCCCGCGGAAATTGCCAGCATCACGCGCCAATACGCCCGCGTCGCTGGCGCCCGCCAGATCCGCATCGCCGCCGCCGGCGGCTATGTCTGGGTCCGTATCCGCGGGCAGCGCCTTCTCCACCTCACCCTGCGGCCCCGTGCCGAACAAACTCTCGCGCACTGAGTGGCACGGCCTGCCCTGGCCGGAGGCACCGCCCGCGACGCTTCCGGCTGGCCGGCTCACCCTCGGCGGTGGTGGCGAACGGTGCAGCCGCCGGTCATCGCCAATGTTAGAATTTATGCTCTGGGCGCGGTAGCCAAGTGGTAAGGCAGAGGTCTGCAAAACCTTTATTCGTGAGTTCGATTCTCACCCGCGCCTCCATTCATTTCATTGATCGCGGGCTCCCAGCGCGGCTGCGCCGCGCGGCCCGCTCTCCCCAGGCCTCAGGTTCGCTGCGCCGGGGGCCCCTTGCCCCGGCTCCGCTCCTCGCTCCTCGCTCATGCTCGCGGGCACGACCTCCTTCCCGCGCCTGCAGCCTCTCTGATCTATAATCCAGCTTGACTTTCTGCTCGCTAAGGATCCCGCTGTGCCCTCCCTTGAAGCTGCTCCGTCGCACGGCTTGCGCAATCTTGCCGTCGTCATCATCCTCCTGGTCATCATCGCCTTTGGCTACGCCTGGTTCCGTGGATCCGCGCCCGCCATTACCGCCGAAGATTTGCCCGCGGCCATCGGCCAGCACAAGCTGGTCACCTTCGCGCTGCAATCGTCCGCAGGCGTAGCCAGCGTCGAGGCGCACTATGTACAGAAAGGCAAGTCGATCCCGATTGGCCGCCACAGCTTTGCGCCGCGGCGCTGGTTCACCACCGGCGAGAGCCCCATCGTGGTGCATTTTTCCGTGCAGGCGGGGCGCAGCGACACCCCGGGGCTGAACGATGGCGGGGCCCAGATCGTGGTCACGGCGCGCTCTGCGAATCTGCGCGGAAGCGAGGCGAGTTTTACGCGCGAGGTGACGGTTTCCACCATTCCGCCACGGATCAACGACATGAGCACCTATACCCACCTGATCCAGGGTGGCTCGGCCGTCGTCGTCTATCACGTCTCCAAAAATGCCGCGACCTCAGGGGTGGAGCTGGCGGGCAAGTATTTCCCCGGCTATCCCCTGCCCCACGCGGCGCCGGCCAGCAACGGGGCCACGATGTTCGCCTACTTCGCCTTCCCCTACAATGCCGCCGACAAGGACCGGCCGGAGTTGATCGCCCGCGACGCGGCCGGCAATGAAGTCACCTCCGCGCTGCCGGTGACCTTCGTCGCGCAGACTTATCGCCACCGCACCATGGCCATCAGCGACAGCTTTGTGGCGAGCGTGGTGATGCCAATCATCGCCAATATGAACCTGAAAGACGAAGGCGACCCGGTTAAAAACTTTCTCGAAGTCAACCGCACCCTGCGTCAGATCGAGGCCCAACAGTTGGTTGCGGCGGCAAAGCAAAGCGTACCCAAGCAGCTATGGCAGGGTGGTTTTGTACAACCCCCCAACACCGCGGTCGAGGCCCAGTTTGCCGATCAACGCACCTACACCTACGACGGCAAGGTCATCGACCAGGAAAGCCACCTCGGCTATGACCTGGCCTCGGTGCGCCATATGCCGGTCAAGGCTGCCAATTCCGGGCGGGTGGTCTGGGCAAAATATTTCGGCATTTACGGTAATTGCGTCCTGATCGACCACGGCTACGGCCTGATGTCGCTCTATGGGCACTTGAACGACTTCGAGGTCAAGCCGGGCGAGATGGTGGCCAAGGGGCAGTTGATCGCCCACAGCGACTCCACCGGCCTGGCAGTCGGCGACCACCTGCACTTCAGCATGCTGCTCGATGGCGTGCAGGTGAACCCGCTGGAATGGTGGGATGGCGGGTGGGTAAAAACCCACATTACTTCCAACCTCGCCCAATTTACCAGCGCATCCACGGCCGCCCCGGCCTCGAATTAGCGAAAATTGTTGAAACGCAGGCACTAAGGGGTACGTCGGTAGCGTAAGCCTCGGTTAGAATCGAAACCGGTCACGCATGCGTTTTCGACATAAACCTGGAGCACTTGTGCTCCTGTTGTGCAGTGGACTGTGCCTAGCGGCCCGCGGGCAAGCCAAAATGCCGCCGGCATCGGTGCCGGCGCCCACCGGCCCCCCACTCACGCTAGCGCAGGCGCTGCAGTTGGCGCAACAGCACTCCCCCGCGCTCGCCGCCGCGCGCGCCAACATCCCGCAGGCCAAAGCGGAAGAAATCACTGCCAACCTGCGGCCCAACCCGGTGCTGTCGTGGGATGCTCTGTTCCTTCCCGTCTTCACGCCCCACAATTTGAACGCCAGCTTCCTGAATCAGACCACCGAGATCGACGCCAGCGTCGGCTACACGATCGAGCGCGGCCACAAGCGGCAGGCGCGCCTCCAGGCCGCACGAGCGGCCACCACCGTGGTCGGCGATCAGACCCGCAATACGGCACGCACCCTCGATTTTTCCGTGGCGCA
>JBOGKK010000266.1:0-18110 GCA_050745425.1 Terriglobales bacterium | reverse complement strand
CGGCGCCAGCAGCAGCAGCGTGATGCCAACGCCGTGGTCGGGAACCCAGTGCCGTACTGAGGTGGCCGAAGTCCAGATGGCCGTTACCATCGCCACCATTGCCAGCCCCAAGCGCGTGCGAATGCTCATGGCAGTTGCCTCACGCACGATCGTCCGCGTCTGGGAGCGTCCAATAATGCGCGATCAGGTTCATCAGCGCGATCGCAATCGCCGCCACCAAAAACACGTGCATGTAATTGCCGCTCAGTTGCAGCCAATAGAACAGCAAGGCCCAAAGCCCCAGCGAGCCTGCAGCTGTGATCCATAGCAGCCGTCGTGCGGTCGTAAGACTCACACCCTCAAAGATGGCGCCGCGCCTGCATCGGGTTGTACCTGCGCGCTGGGTTGCTCGTTCATGTGCGATGTAAGCGAAGCCATCACGGCTTGCCATGCCCATCGCCGGACTTAAGGATGCAATCCTCGCGGCCTGCCTACCCCCCGGCGATTTCTGGCTCTAATGAAAGAGCGGCGATGGCCCACACCGGAGCTCATATATGCGCAAAATCTTCTTTCCTGCACTCGTTTTTCTGATCGGCTGTGGTCTTGCCTGCGCCCAGCAGCCTTCGCATGTCAGCAACTTCCATGGCCAAATTATGGACAGCATGTGTGCCAAGACGGGCGGCCATTCTGCTAGTGCCTACAAGCTCACCCACACCCATACGCCCAAGGACTGCACCCTCGCCTGCGTCAAAGACGGCAGCCATTTCGTCCTGTATAACGCTAAAACCAAGGCCACCGACAAGCTTGACAACCAGAAGATGCCACGTGCCTTCGCCGGCAACAATGTCGTCGTCCATGGCACTTACGACGCTTCTTCCAAAACGATTCACGTCGAGAATATCACGCCAGCCCGATAAAGTAGCGCTAGGCGGAGAGCAATAGCTCTCCTGATGCGACAGTTGTTGCATCAGCGAGGTGATGTTGCCTTTCGCCCATCTACATCGCTATCATCAGACTTGATGACGTGCTTCGATCGCCGTACTGCATTCGCGCTCGTGGCTCTTGCAGTCGGAGCGTGCATGCTGTCGGCGCAGCAGATTACGGCTGCCGAAGCGCACGCGGGCTCGGTGGCCGCAGGCGCGGCGCTTTTTTCCGGCAAGCTCCGCTTCGCCGGGGGCGGACCGGCCTGCATCGCCTGCCACAGTACTGCCGGATTGCCGTTCCCCAACGGCGGCACGCTTGGCCCCAATCTCACCCATGCCTACACTCGCATGGGCGCGCAAGGGATTGACTCGGCCCTCACTACGCTTTACTTCCCGGCGATGTACCCGCTCTACAAGACCCGTCCGCTCACACCGGATGAGCGTGCCAATCTGGCGGCATTTCTGCAATATTCCTCCACCCAGCCGCAGCCGGGCACCACGCTGCCGGTGCTGGGCCTGGCGCTGGTGCTGTTTGTCATCTTCATGCTCATCGTCGGCTACGCCGGGCGCAATCGGGTGTTGGGCGTTCGCCGGAATCTGGTGGCATCGGCACGCCGGCAGGCGAGCCTTCATCCTTCTCCAGCAAGCCCGCCGCAACCAACACCGCCAGCTGCGTCCACGGATGCAGCGATCACGGGAGAGAGCTCATGAGCTGGATCCAGGATCTCGTCAACCCCAAACTGCGGCGCTGGGAAGAGTTCTACCGCAATCGCTGGCAGCACGACAAGGTGGTGCGCAGCACCCATGGCGTCAACTGCACCGGTGGCTGCTCCTGGGACGTTTTCGTAAAAAACGGCATGGTCACCTGGGAAACGCAAGCGCTCGACTATCCCAAACTTGACCCCGCGCTGCCCGGCTACGAGCCGCGCGGATGCCAGCGCGGCATCAGCTTCTCCTGGTACATCTACAGTCCCATCCGGGTGAAATATCCGTATGTCCGCGGTGTGCTGCTCGACCATTGGCGTGCGGCGCGTGCCGTCCACAGCGATCCAGTCGAGGCCTGGGCGGCGGTGATGCACGACGAAGGCGCGCGCACCGCCATCCAGCAAGCGCGCGGGCGTGGCGGCTTCCGGCGCGGAAGCTGGGACGAATGTCTCGAGATCATCGCTGCCTCGCTGCTCTATACCATCCGCGAGTACGGTCCGGACCGCATTATCGGCTTTTCGCCGATCCCGGCCATGTCGATGCTGAGCTATGCCGCCGGTTCACGCTTTCTGCAACTATTGGGCGGCGTCATGCTCAGTTTTTACGATCTGTATGCCGATTTTCCACCAGCCTCGCCTGAAGTCTGGGGCGAAAAAACCGATGTGGCAGAGAGCGCCGACTGGTTCAACAGCAAGTACATCGTCGTCGTCGGCAGCAATCTTTCCATGACGCGCACCCCGGACGTTCACTTTGTATCCGAGGCGCGCGGCCACGGCGCCAAGCTCGTGGTGCTGTCGCCGGATTTCAGCCAGGTGTCGAAGTTTGCCGACTGGTGGGTGCCCGTGCATGCCGGCATGGATGGCGCCTTCTGGATGGCCATCACCCACGTCATCCTCACCGAGTTTTACCACCAGCGCCAGGTGCCCTACTTTCAGGACTACCAGTCGCGCTTTTCCGACGGTCCCTTTCTCGTCGAGCTGGAACCTGACGGCCACGATGGCTATCGCCCCGGTAAGTTTCTGCGTGCGAGCCGCATCAGCCGCTACGCCAGCGCCGAGAACGGCGACTGGAAGCTTCTCGTTTGGGATAAAACCAGCGGCGCACCGCGCATGCCTCTGGGCGCGGTCGGCCACCGCTGGCAGCAGCAGCAGGGCCGCTGGAACCTTGAAATGAAGGACGGCGAAGACGGTACGCCGCTCGATCCCGAGCTGACAATGCTCACCGCCGATGCTGATAAGCTGCCCGTAAGCTTTGTCGAGCACGGCAGCGAACGCACGCTGCGCCGCAAT
This sequence comes from Terriglobales bacterium, assembly GCA_050745425.1. GTDB lineage: Bacteria > Acidobacteriota > Terriglobia > Terriglobales > SCQP01 > SCQP01. Next base: position 15,214 of record JBOGKK010000266.1, on the reverse strand, counting down.
GTTCCGGTGCGCTACGTCCGTACTGCCCACGGCGAAGTTCCCGTCACGACGGTTCTCGATCTGCTCATGAGTCAGTACGGCGTCGCCCGCGGCCTCGACGGTGATTCCACGGCCGATTACAATAACGCCGAGCATCCCTACACCCCCGCCTGGCAGGAGCAATACACCGGCGTCGGGCGTGAAACCATCATCCAGATGGCGCGCGAGTTTGCGGTGACGGCGGAAAAGACGAAAGGGAAGTGCACCATCATCATTGGCTCAGGCACCAACCACTGGTACCACGCCAACGTGCATTACCGCGCCGGCATCACCGCCCTCATCCTATGCGGTTGCGTGGGCGTCAACGGCGGCGGCCTGAACCATTACACCGGGCAGGAAAAGCTGGCGCCCATGGCCTCCTGGGTGACGCTGGCGATGGCGCTCGATTGGGTGCGGCCGCCGCGCCTGCAGAACGGCCCCTCGTTTCACTATGTGCACAGCGACCAATGGCGTTACGAGCGCGGCTTTCCCGAGCCCGGTCCCACCGAAGGCCCGTTTGCGGCGACCCACACCATGGATTTGCAGGCGCGCGCGGTGCGTTCTGGCTGGCTGCCGTTTTTTCCGCAGTTTTCGCGCAACCCGTTCGATATTGTCTTGCAGGCGCGCTCCGAAGGCGCCGAGACGGAGGCCGAAATTCAGGATTGGGTGGTGCGCGAGTTGCGCACCGGCAAACTCCGCATGGCCGTGCGCGAACCCGATTCGGCCGTGAACTGGCCGCGCGTGTGGCTCATCTGGCGCGCCAACGCCATCCACACCAGCGCCAAAGGCCACGAATATTTCCTGCGCCATTACCTCGGTACCGGCGATAGCGCCATCGCCGAGGAGCGCGCCCAGGGCGCCGTGCACGACATCGTGTGGAAAGACATCGCCCCCACCGGGAAGATGGATCTCGTGGTGGACTTGAACTTCCGCATGGATACCTCGGCGCTCTACTCCGACATCGTGCTCCCCTCAGCGACCTGGTACGAAAAAAACGATCTCAACACCACCGACCTGCACTCCTACATTCATCCCCTCGGCGCCGCCGTGCCTCCGTGCTGGGAATCGAAAACCGACTGGGAGATCTTCCGCCGCCTCGCCGCAACGGTGAGCGCCATCGCGCCCGCCCATTTCCCCGAGCCGGTCGAGGACCTGGTGGCCGAACCGCTCCTGCACGATACGCCCGACGAGTTGGCGCAGGCGGACGTGCGCGACTGGCTCACCGGCGAGTGCGAGCCGGTTCCCGGCAAGACCATGCCCCGCTTCCGCCTGGTCGAGCGCGACTATCGCAATCTCGTGCACCAGTTCTGCTCACTCGGCCCCGGCCTGCGCGAACATGGCGTCGAGGATCGCGGCATTCACATGCCGGTCGCCGACCTTTACGATGAATTTTCCCGCATCAAGCCCGCCTACCAATGGGGCGGGCAGTCGTACCCGTCGCTGGTCGATCCGGTTGATGCCGCGAATGCGGTTCTGTATTTCGCCCCCGAAACCAACGGCGAAGTCGCCTATCGCGGCTTCCTCGCCCGCGAAAAGGAAACCGGCCTCAAGCTCGCCGATCTGGGCGAGCCCAGCCGCGCGACCTGCTATCAGTTCGACGATCTCGTGCAGCAGCCCTGCCGCCTGCTCACCAGCCCCTCCTGGAGCGGCATCACCAACCATGGCCGCGCCTACACCGGCTTTGCCCAGAACGTCGAGCGCTTGATCCCCTGGCGCACGCTCACCGGCCGTCAGAGCCATTATCTCGATCACGAGGGCTATCGCGCCTTTGGCGAAGCCCTGCCCACCTTCAAACCACCCATCAGCCTCGAACACAGCCTGAATCTTGCCAGCAGCCGTGCTCCCGCCGGTGAGCCCGCGCTGACGCTGGCCTGCATCACGCCACACGGCAAGTGGCACATCCACAGCACCTATTCCGACAACCTGCGCATGCTGACCTTGTCGCGCGGCATCGAGCCCTTCTGGCTCAACCATGAGGACGCGGCCGTGATTGGCGTTCTGGATAACGACTGGATCGAGGCCTACAACGACAACGGCGCCATCGTCACCCGCGCCGTCGTAAGCGCTCGGCTGCCGCGCGGTCTCTGCATTTTTTATCACGCTGCCGAGCGCACCATTGGCTTTCCCTTGTCGCCCACCCGCAAGCATCGCGGCGGCGGTACCAACAGCATTACGCGTATGCGTCTCAAGCCCGTACTCATGGTCGGTGGCTATGGCCAGCATACGTATCGCTTCAACGATTACGGCCCCGCTGCCAGCGACCGCGACACCTATGTGCTCGTGCGCAAGCTGAAGGAACGCCCCCCGATGGATCCGGTAAGCCAATGAATATTCGCGCCCAAATGTCCATGGTGTTTCACCTCGATAAGTGCATCGGGTGCCACACCTGCAGTCTCGCCTGCAAGAATCTCTGGACCGACCGCCCCGGTACCGAATACATGTGGTGGAACAACGTCGAGACCAAGCCCGGCACCGGCTACCCGACGCTGTACGAAGACCAGGAGCTTTACCGCGGCGGCTGGGAGGTGCGTAAAGGAAAGCTGCAGCTCAAGCTGGCCGCCCGGCCCGCTGAGCTTGCCAAACTGGGCTACAACCCGCGTCTGCCTGAGCTCGATGACTACTACGAGCCCTGGACGTATCGCTACAACGAGCTCTTCGATGCGCCGCAGTCATCCGAGCAGCCGGTGGCCCGGCCCATCTCGATGATCAGCGGCCGCGACATGGAAATCGAGGCTGGTCCCAACTGGGATGACGACCTGGGCGGATCCGATATTTACGCTGCCAACGATCCCAACCTGAAAAAGCTTTCGCCCGAGGAGCAGCACGAGTTCTTTCATCTGCGGCAACTGGTCTTTTTTTATCTGCCGCGCATTTGCAATCACTGCCTGAACCCAAGCTGCGTCGCCGCCTGCCCCAGTGGCGCCATCTACAAGCGCGGCGAGGATGGTATTGTGCTCGTCAGTCAGGAAAAATGCCAAGGCTGGCGCATGTGCGTTTCGGGCTGCCCCTATAAAAAGGTTTACTTTAACTATCACACCGGGAAAGCAGAGAAATGCATCCTTTGCTATCCGCGCCTTGAAGACGGCATCGCACCCGCCTGCTTTCACACCTGCCCCGGCCGCATCCGCTATCTGGGCGTCGTGCTCTACGACGCCGATGGCATTGAAGCCGCCGCCAGTCATCCCGATAACGAGCTGGTCGATGCGCACAAAAACCTGATCCTCGACCCTTTCGATCCGGCCATCATCGCCGCCGCCAAGGCCAACGGCGTCGCCGACCACGTGATTGATTCCGCGCAGCGCTCCCCCACCTACAAGTACATCAAGCAATGGCATCTGGCGCTGCCCTACCACCCCGAGTGGCGCACGCTTCCGATGCTGTTCTACATTCCACCGCTGTTGCCGGTGCTGGCCACTGTGCCCAACGGCAGCTTCGAGATGAACGGCGACATGTTCTCCTCGATCGAGAAGGCGCGCCTGCCGCTGCGCTATCTTGCCAGCCTGTTCAGCGCCGGCGACGAAGAAAAGATCGCCGAGATCTATCGCAAACTGATTGCCGCCCGCCTGACCCTGCGGGCCGAGAGCGTCGGCGATGTCAGTGAAGCGCGCGCGGCCGCCGCCCGTCACCAGGCCGGCATTTCGCGCGAGGATGTGGACGGCATCTACCACCTCACCTCCGTCGCCAACGACGACGAGCGCTACGTCATCCCGCCGTTCATGCGCGAGCAGGCGGAAGCCATGTTCGGGGATCCGCAGGACATTCAGGAACACCGCGGCGCCGGTTTCATCCAGATCGGCAAACGCGGCCTGTAACCCATGGATACCCTCCTCCAACCCGCGGTCACGGCTCAGCCCCCGCTGCTGGAGTTGTTTGCGGATGTGCTCGACTATCCCGGTCCGGTCGCAGCCGCCGCCCTGCGGCGCTCGGCCGGAATGCTGGCGGCGGCTTCGCCGGTATTGCGCGGCTTGGTCAATGAGTTTGCCGTTCCGGCCAGCGCCATGCCGCCCGCTCAGCTTGAGGAACTCTACGCCGCAACGTTTGACCTCCAGCCCGACTTTACCCTCAATCTCACCCATCATCTATTCGGAGAAGATCACGGCAAGCGCAGCGCCATGCTGATCGAATTGGCTGCCGCCGCCCGCACCGCCGGCCTGGATCTGGGCGGTGAGTTGCCCGACCACTTGTGTTGGATGCTGCGCCTGCTGGCGCTCTCGCCCGCCGACAGCGAATTGCAGGATCTGACCCCCTATTGCATTCTGCCCGGCCTGCGCTCGCTCTCGCAGCGTCTGCCGCCGGATCATCTCTATCAACCGCTGTTCCACGCGCTCTTTCTGCTGCTCGCGGACCAGCCCCTGGCGGAGCAGACGGCGTGAGCGATTTCTTCTTCATCGCGCTCCCTTATCTGGCCATCGCCCTGGCGTTCGGCGTCGGAGCCTATCGCTTTTACAAACACCCGTATACGTACTCCAGCCTGTCGTCGCAATTGCTCGAAAGCCGCAAGCTCTACTGGGGTTCGGTGCCCTGGCATTACGGGATTGGCTTCATTTTGCTGGCCCATCTGCTGGCGGCGATCTTTCCCGGCGCCACCACCGCGCTGCTCGGCGATCCCATCCGCCGCATGATTTTGGAGTGTACCGGGATTGCCCTCTCCATCATGGCGCTGGTTGGCATCATCATTTTGATCCTGCGCCGCACCGGCTACGCCAAACTCGCCCGCTTCGTTACCTCCGGCATGGATGGCCTCATCCTCGCCCTGCTGCTGCTGCAGGTGCTGACCGGCATTGGCGTGGCGCTGTTCAATCGCTGGGGTGGGCTCTGGTATGTTCACACCGCGGTGCCCTGGTTCTGGTCGCTGGCCCGGCTGCATCCGGAAACCGCCACCGTCGCGCACCTGCCCGGCTTTATCCAGATTCATTTCGTTCTGGGTTTTATACTGATTCTTCTGTTTCCGTTCAGCCGCCTGGTTCACCTCATCAAGTTTCCGGTGCATTATCTGTGGCGGCCTTATCAGAAGGTGATCTGGTACCGTGGTCCCGGTCACCCTCTATCGCGTCGAGGCGAACATGAGTGAACCTGGCGAACACGGCGTTGCCCCTGCACCGCCGCCGCAATCCGAACCCCAGCTGCCCTGCGAAGAGTGTTTAAGCCCGTCACGGCGCAAATTCCTGACCCGCCTCAGCCTCGGCCTGGGCGCGCTCGGCGCCGCGCTGGTCGCCGTGCCCAGCGTCGCTTTCATTCTCGGGCTGCGCCGCCCGACCGATGTCTGGCGCGACGTGGGCGATGAAAAACTGTTCAAGGCCGGCACCACCGTCCTGGTTAAATTCCAGGACCCCTCGCCCTTGCCCTGGTCCGGCGTCACCGCCCAGACCGCGGCCTGGCTGCGCCGCAAGGACGAAAATGATTTCATCGCCTTTTCCGTCGATTGCACCCACCTGGGCTGTCCCATCCGCTGGCTGCCCAGCGCCAACCTGTTCATGTGCCCCTGCCATGGCGGCGTGTTTTACGCCAACGGCACTGTCGCTTCCGGTCCTCCGCCGCGGCCCCTCAGCCGCTATCCGGTGCGCGTCGTGATGGGGCGCGTCCAGATTCACGCCAGCCCCCTGCCGATTACCTGATGCCTATGTGGAAACGAGCCTGGCTCTGGTTTGACGATCTCACTGGCTTGTCGGCCCTGATGCGCCCGCTGCTGTTCCACCGGGTGCCGCGGGCGCGCAAGTCCGCCTGGCTGTACGTGCTTGGCAGCGCCACCCTGTTCGTCTTTCTGGTGCAGATCGTCACCGGGATCGCGCTGTCGACCTCTTATGTCGCCTCCAGCGGCCAGGCCTACCAGACGCTGCTGTTCATCAGCAGCTCCCAGTTCGGCTCCATCGTGCGCGGCATTCACTATTGGGGCGCCTCGGCGATGATAGTGCTGATCGGGATTCACGCCATTCGCGTCTACCTGATGGCCTCCTACAAATACCCGCGCCAGATGAACTGGATTTCTGGCGTCGTGCTGCTGATTCTGGTTTTAGGCATGGCCTTCACCGGCCAGCTCCTGCGCTGGGATCAGAACGGCTTCTGGTCCGCCGTCGTCGCCGCCGAACAGGCCGGACGTTCGCCTTTCATTGGCAACTGGCTCGGGCATTTCGTTCTCGCCGGTGATACCGCCGGTGGCGCCACCCTCAGCCGCTTCTTCGCGCTGCACGTCTTCTTCATCCCCGCGCTGATCTTTGCCTTTCTCGGCTTGCACCTGTACCTGGTGGTCCACAACGGCATTTCCGAGCCGCCCAAAGCCGGCCGCCCGGTCGATCCGCGCACCTACCGCGTCTGGTACCAGCAACTGCTGCAGCGTGATGGCGAGCCGTTTTTTCCCAACGCCGCCTGGCGCGATGCCGTGTTCGGCTTCATCGTGATTGCCATCATCGTCGGCCTGGCGGTGACCATCGGCCCGTTGAAGATCGGTTCGGCCCCCGACCCGACGCTCATCGGCGCCTCGCCACGTCCGGACTGGTACCTGCTGTGGTACTACGCCGTACTGTCGGTGCTGCCGCGCTGGAGTGAAAACTACGTCATTATTCTCGCGCCGCTGATTTTCTTTTTCCTTCTGTTTGCCCTGCCCTTTTTCGCCGGCCGCGGCGAGCGCAGCCCGCTGCGCCGCCCCTGGGCACTGGTAATCGTGGCCTTTATCGTGATCACCATCGCCTATTTCGGCCATCTGGGCTCCGTCGCACCCTGGTCGCCGCGCTTCAATGCCAAGCCGCTTCCGGTTGCGGTGGTGGGCACCAGCACCGGTCCGGTGGCCGCTGGCGCAAAATTGTTCTACGCCAAGGGATGCGAGTTCTGCCACACCATTGACGGCTATGGCGGAGTGCGCGGCCCCAACCTCAGCAACGTAGGCGATCGCCTCACCGCCGAGCAAATCACCACCCGCATTTACAGCGGCGCCACCAATATGCCTTCCTACAACGGCAACATGAAGCCCAAAGAGCTTTCCGATATCCTCGCGTTTCTCACCTCACGCCACAAACTTCCGCCCGCGGCCCGTGCCGTGGCCGATCCGGTACATCCATGACCAACGATTGGAAAACTGCGCCTCTGTCCGAGTTGATCGCCCACATCGTCGAGGCGCACCACGCCTATTGCCGCCGCGAGATGATTCATCTGCAGCAGATGTTCCGCACCACGAAAGGCGCAGCCAAGCTCGACGCGCCGTTTCAGCAGTTGTGCGCGGCGCTGTCGCAGCATCTGGCCAAGGAGGAGATGATCCTGTTCCCGCTGATCGCGAAGTTCGACGCCGCGCAGCGCGAGCACACGCCGCCTCCGCAGCCCGCCTTTGGCAGCATGGGCAATCCCATCCGCATGATGGTGCTTGAACACGGCGAGGCTGAAAAACTGCTGGCGCAGATGCGCACCGATTCCGGCGGCTTTGCCGCTCCCGCCGACGCCGATGCCGCCCTCACCGAGCTGTTCATTACGCTGCGCGCTTTCGATGCGGACATGAACGCCCACATCGATCTGGAAGACAACGCGCTGTTTCCCCGCGCCATTGCCCTGGAGCAGCAACTGCTTGGCGGTTGATCCCCGGCCGCCGCAGGCCACGCGCTTGCGCTTGCTCGATCCCGAGGTGGTGCCGGGCATTCTGCGCCGCCTGCGCCTTACTTCGCTGTTGCGCCGTTTCCCCGAACGCCCCATCTGGGCGGCCTTTGTTTTCGTCAATGGCTTTATCAGCCTGGGCATCATGGCCGCCGTAGGCATGCTCATGCACACGCCCGACATTTTCCCCTCGCTCGGTCCCACCGCATTCCTTTTCTTCTTTACGCCGCATTCGCCCACCGCTTCGCCGCGCCACACCATCTATGGCCACGCCATCGGCCTTGCTTGCGGCTATCTCGCCCTCGTCACCTTTGGCCTGGCGCATGCTCCACCGGCAACCCAGGTGCTGGGATTTCATCGCTTGTTTGCCGCCGCGCTTTCGCTGGCCCTGACCGGGGCGCTGATGATCCTGCTCAAGTCGGCGCACCCGCCCGCCGGCGCCACCACGCTCATCATCTCGCTCGGCATCGTGACCCGTCCGTTCTACCTGCTGGTGATCGAGCTCGCCGTAATCGCCCTTACCCTCCAGGCCATCGCCATCAACCGCTTGGCAGGGCTCGATTATCCTCTGTGGGCGCCGCGGCTATCGCCGCCATGGGAATCGCCTTCCGCCCACTGACTGCCGTCGGCAAAATATTCCTTCTTCCAGATTGGCACCGAGCGCTTGAGCGTATCAATGGCGAAACGGCAGGCGTCAAACGCCGCCGCGCGGTGCGCGGCGGCCACCACCACGCGCACGCTCGCCTCGCCCACCGGTACGCTTCCCAGCCGGTGGACGATTTCGATGCCACGCAATCCCCAGCGCTCGACTGCCTCGTCGGCAATGACGCTCAATTGCTGCGCCGCCATTTCTTCGTAGGCTTCGTATTCGAGCTTCACGACGCGCCGTCCAGGTGCCGCCGGCGTATGATCGCGGGCAATACCCTCAAATCGTACCGTCGCACCCACGCCGCTGTCGGTCCAGTCGGGCGCCGGCGGCAAGGGCCCATGCACCAGTGAGGTTTGCATCGGTACATCCTCTGCACCGCCGCTCATCGGGGGCAGCAGCGCCACCGTATCGCCTGCCCGCAGCGGCGCCGTTGCCGGTTGAAACTCGCCGTTCACCGCCAGCAGTACCGCCTGCCCGATCGGGCCCCACTCCGGGTGCTGGCGCCGCATCTCGTCCCACACCGCTCCGGCGCTCGCCTCTGACGGCAGCTCCAACTCGATTTCGCGGGCGCCGAACTGTTCCGCTAAAGCCGCAAACAGGAGCACGGTGACACGCATGGTCTACTCCTCGCGATGGTCGCTGCCGGCCGCGTTATCGAGCGCGTGCGGCAAAATCTCCATCACTGCGCTCAGGCTCTCGATGGCGCCTTTGGGACTGCCGGGCAGGTTCACAATCAGGCTGTGGCCGCGCAGCCCGGCAAGTCCGCGGCTCAGCCACGCTCTGGGTTGATGGGCGGCACCGGCGGCGCGCATCGCCTCACTCAGGCCCGGCACCAGCTTCTGCACCACGTGCGCGGTGGCTTCGGGCGTGACGTCGCGCGGCGAACACCCGGTGCCGCCGGTAGTGATGACCAGCGCCGCCGCGCGCGCGGCCGCCCGCAGTGCGGTGATGATCTGGCGCCGGTCGTCGACTACGACGGCGCTGGCCACAACCTCGAAACCATGAGCCTGCAGGTACGCCGCCACCTGCGGACCGCTGGCATCAGGCCGTTCGCCGCGCGCGCTGCGGTCGCTGATGGTGAGTACGATCGCGCGCCGGCGGCCGCTGCCGCGCGGAAAGTCAAAATGGGGAGCGCCGGGCATGGGCTACCGCCGCGGCCGTTTCCAGCTTCCGCTGCGCCCGCCCGACTTATACTCCAGTTGCACCGCAAAGGTGATGTCGTGCCCCAGCGCTTTGGCCATGTCATATACCGTCAGCGCCGCCACGCTCACCGCCGTCAGTGCCTCCATTTCCACTCCGGTCGTGGCCGTGGTCGAGACTTGGCTGCGCAATACAATCCCATCGCGGATGTAGCGCGCCTCCAGCTCGATTCCGGTGAGCGGCAGCGGATGGCACAACGGAATCAACTCCCACGTGCGCTTTGCGGCCATAATGCCGGCAATGCGCGCGATTTCGAGCACTTCGCCTTTCGCACCCCCACCGCGCCGCAGTGTGCGCAGCGCTGCCGCCCCGATGTGAACGCGCGCACTCGCCCCCGCGGTGCGCACCGTCGCTGGTTTGTCGCTGACGCTAACCATGCGCACGCCACCCTGCGGGCGCACATGGGATAATCGAGGTTCGGGCGGCGGCACGATGACTCAAGTATCTCACGCGCGGCAGCAGCAATCGTTTCACGCGCATCCGCCCGCGCGCGAAGTCAGCCTCGACCAGGCGCGCGCCCTCGTCACCGAACGCACGCTGGCTCTCCGGCAGCTTTCCCGTTTCGTGCCGCTATCGCAGTGGTCCTTGCCGGGGGTGGCTCCCGTGCTGGCCGAGCCGGTCGTTGCCGATCGCGCTTGGCCGCCCTTCCGCCGCTCCATGCGGGATGGCTATGCGCTGCGCTTCGCCGATGGTTCCGCGCCCGTGCGCTGCGTGGGCGAGCTGCGCGCCGGCGCTGCAGCGGCGCCGCTCTGCGGCCCCGGCGAGTGCGTGGCCATCATGACCGGTGCTCCCGTGCCCGAAGAACTCGATACCGTGGTGATGATCGAGCACACCCAGATCGACCAGGACGGCCGTATTCTCGTGAACTCCGGCGAACATAAAGGCGACAACATTGCCGCCGCCGGAAGCGACAGCGCCCCGGGCTCTCTCGTTGCCGCCGCCAGCCGGCGCCTCACCCCGGCCGCGTTGGCGGCTGCCGCCTCTGCCGGTGTCACCGATCCTTTAGTGTTTGCGGCGCCGCGCGTGGCCATCCTGGCCTCGGGCGATGAGCTGGTGCCCGCCAGCGTGCTGCCGGGCCCGGTACAAATCCGCAACTCGAATGGCCCCATGCTGGCCGCCCAATGCCGCCGCTACGGTGCCGAGGTGGTGTGCGAACGCTTGCTGCCGGATACGGAAAGCGCGCTCGAAGCCGCGCTCGATCATGCCCTCGCCATGGGTGCCGAGCTGATCCTGTTCAGTGGCGGCGCTTCCGTCGGCTCTGCCGATCTGGTCGCGCCCCTGCTCGTCCGGCGGGGCGTGCGGCTCGCCTATGATGCGGTGCGGGTCCGCCCTGGCCGTCCAGTCCTGTTCGGTGAATGCGAAGGCCGCCTGTACTTCGGCTTACCCGGTAACCCGCTGGGTGCGCTGATGGCCTGCGCGTTGCAGGTGCGACCGGCGCTCGAGCTGCTCTCCGGCATGGCTGCCGAATCGCTCACTCCGGCCACGGTCACGGCATCGTTGGGTTTCGACTATTCCGGCAAGCCCCTCGCCCTTGATGTCTTCCGCCCCGTGCGCCTCGCGGCGTCTGGGTTACGCGCCACCGTGCAGCCGCTCACTTATCATGGCTCGGCCGATCTGGCCGCCGCCGCCGCCGCCGATGCGTTTCTTCACGTTCCACCCGGCGTCACCGCACTGCATGCAGGCGATACTGTAGGAGTGGTGCTGCTGTAATGCCGATATCGATGCCCGTTGCGATACTGGCCGGAGGCGCCAGCCGCCGTATGGGCCGCTCCAAGCCCTGGCTCGACTGGCAGGGCCAATCCCTGTTGGCACACATGGCCGCTTTGGCCCGCACCGCCGGTACCGGTCCGCTGGCCGTCGTCGCACCTCCTGGCATGCCGCTGCCCGATCTTCCAGGCGCTGTCCGCCTGGATGACGCCGTTACCAGCCGCGGCCCTCTCGGCGGCATTCTGGCGGCGTTAGCCTGGCAGCCGCGCGTGCTCGTGCTCGCCTGCGACCTGCCCCACCTAACCCCGGAATTCCTGCGCTACCTCATGGCCCGCGGCGACAGCTTTGACGGATGGACCTGGCCCGGGCATCAGCCGCTGTGCGCCGTCTACACGCGCTCGCTGCAGCCGCACCTGCAAGCCGCTGCTGCCGCTGCTGGCGGATCCGTGCCGCCGCTGTCGCAAATTCTCGCCGCCGCACCACAGCAATGTCTGACGCCTGCCGAGCTCGCCCGCTTCGGCACCCGCCTGTTCGATAACCTCAACACCCCCGCCGAATATCAGCACGCGAGCGGCGGCCTTTACGACAGCTTCGGACGCGCCATCACCGACCTGCGTCTTTCCATCACCGAGCGCTGCAACTATCGCTGTGTCTACTGTCGTTACGCCGATCCCGAGCGGCCGCAGTCAGACCCTCTGTCCTGGCCGCACTTTCAGCTTCTGGCGCGCGTGTTTGTCTCGCTCGGCATCACCAAAATCCGCCTCACTGGCGGCGAACCCCTCCTGCGCGAAGGCCTGGTCGGGTTCGTTCAGTACCTGTCCGCTCTCGGTGGCATCGAAACCGCCCTCACCACCAACGGACATCTACTGGCGCCCAAAGCCGAGGCGTTGCATGCCGCCGGCCTGCAGCGCGTGACCGTAAGTCTCGACAGCCTGCAGACGGCCAGGGCTGCGCGCATCACGCGTGTGCCCGGCGGACTGCCCCACGTGTTGGCGGCGATCCGCGCCGCCGCTGCTTCTGGCCTCGCTCCCCTCAAGGTCAACGTCGTGCTCGTGCGCGGCGTCAATGACGATGAAATTGAGGATTTCGCCGCCTTCGCCCGTGAGCACGCACTGGCGCTGCGCTTCATCGAGTTCATGCCGCTGGAGCAAGGCCAGCTCTGGAACCGCGAGCGCGTCGTGCCCATCGCCGAGCTGCGTGCGCGCCTCGAGCGCGCGTTTCCACTGGCTCCCATCGCGCCGCGCTGGAGCGAAACCGCGCGCCGCTTCCGCTTTGCCGATGGCGCACCCGGAGAAATCGGCATCATTGCGCCCGTCTCCTCGCCCTTCTGCAACCAGTGCAGCCGCGTGCGCGTGACCGCCGACGGCCAATTGCGCACCTGCCTGTTTTCACTGCGCGAGTGGGACCTGCGTCCGGCGCTTGCCGCGGGCGACGAGCCCGCGCTCGCCGATCTCATCCGCCGCGCCGTGCTGCAAAAGGAAGAGCGTCACCACATCGGTGAACCCGGCTTTCAGAAGCCCGGCCGCTCCATGGTCCGCATCGGCGGCTGAAGTTGCTCCAGCAGTCGCTGCAGCGCAGGCTCGCGCCGCCGCCGCAGGCTCTCCCAGCTTTCGCTTGCCTGCGCGCGCCCTTGCTCCATCCAGACCACCGCCTCGGTCATTTGCTCCAGCACTTCGGGCTGGTGGTCGACCGCGATCAGCGTGAAGCCAATCTCGGCCCGCCACCCCAGCAGCGCCTCCAGCATCTCGCGCGTGGCGCCGCGATCAAGACCCGTGAACGGCTCATCCAGTAACACCAGCGGCGGACGCCGCGCCAGCATGCGCGCCAGCGCCACGCGCTGCGCCTGCCCGCCCGACAGGCTCCGCGCCGGCGCCTTCCAGCAGCCATCGAGATCGAGCCGCTGCCGCAGCTCCCGCACCCACGCCGAAGATGCCGCGCGGCGTTCGGCGCGCGGCATCCCGAAGCTCACGTTCTCGGCCACACTCAAATGCGGAAACAGGCAGGGCTGCTGCGCGAGGTATCCGACCCGCCTCGCGTGCAGCGCCAGCGGCGGCGGAAACCACTTCTCCCCATCCATCACAATCCGCCCTGCGTCCGGCCGTTCCAGCCCCGCAATGCAGTGCAGCACCGTGCTCTTGCCCGCACCGGAAGCGCCAAACAGTGCCAGCGCGCTCCCCGTGCCCAGCGCAAACTCCGCTTCCACACTCCCGTTGCGCCGCCGTTTGCGAACGGCTACCTCAAGCACGGCGCCGCCTCGCCAGCAAATGGGCCGCCAGCGGCAGCGGCAGCGCCACCAGTAGAAAAATCAATAGCAGCGGCATCACCGCCCCTAGTCCCCGGCTTTGCAGATCAACCCACAATTGCACCGGCATGCCCGCCGGGTAATAGGCCGTCACCACCACCGCGCCAAACTCGCCGATCGCCCGCGCCCATGCCAGACTCAGCGCCACCGCCAGTCCCGACAGCGCCAGCGGCAGCGTGACTCGCGCGAACACCTGTCGTGGCCTGAGCCCCAGCAGCGCCGCTTGCTCTTCCATGCCCGCGGGTACGGCATCGAGTGCAGCCACTGCCGCCAGCACGTAGTAGCCAATGCTGACGTAGATTTGTGTAATGACGAACGCCGCGGAGCTATTGGTCGTCACCACCCCCAGCCGCCACAGCACGCTTCCCACCGCTCCTTCCGGCCGCAGCGATAGCGTCAGCAAAATGCCCAGCGCCAGCGCCGGCAGCAGCATCGACAGCAGCAGCGCCCCCTGCCAGGCCAATCGCTCCCAGCGCTCCGCCCGCCGGATATAGACCGCCAGCGGCGTTCCCACTGCGACCACTACGCCCATCGCCAGCGCCGTCAGCAGCAGCGACACACCGACTGCGGCCCGCGCATCGCTGCCCGCTCCACCCCCCCACTGCCAGGCGCCGACCGGTGCCCCCAGCCCGCTGAACGGATACAGCAGCGCTACCGCACCTGCGAGCGCCCCCAGTCGTACCGGCCAGCGCCACTTTGCATGCCGCCCGCTGCCGCGCCAACCGAGTGTCGGTGCTGCGGTGCTACTGGATGGGATCGTTGTGCTGCCCATAGCCCGCCTGTTGCAGGACCGTTTGTGCCTGCTTGCTGTTCAGCCAGCGCACAAACGCCCGTGCCGCCGCCGGATGCGCTGCCTGCCGCAACGCCGCCGCGTAAAACACCAGGGGCTCAGGCCGGTACACGTGCCCGCCAAAATCGAGCTGCAGTTCGGCCGCAGCCGTCGGCAGGGAAGCGAGATTGACCGCCTGCGGCAGCGCCAACGCGGCCAAGCCATAAGCTGCCGGCTGAAAGCGATAGGCTGCCGCCGCATCGAGCTGTCCGCTTTGCACGCGTGCCTCGAGTGTGCTTTCCGAAAAGATTTGCTTCGGGTTGATCCATGTCCCCAGCAGTTTGTGCGCCAGCCCCGGTTTCCGGTTATTCGCCTCAGCCAGCAAGCACACATAAATGATGTTGCGCCCCTGTGGATCGGTGCGCGGGTCCGATCGCCCCAGCCGGAATCCCGGCTCCTGCAACACCTGCCACCACGGCCCCTGTTGCAACCGCTGCGCCCAGCGCCCATGCGGATCATAGGCCAGCGTCATCGCCGTCGCTGCAAACGCCGCCGCCGCATCCGCCTTGTCGGCCGCGCGCACCACCTGCATGGGCCCGGGCGTAATGCTGATAAAAACGTCTGGCCGCAGCGCGCCGCCGACAATGAGTTCGGCCAGCGCCGTCGCCCCCTGCGCCCGTCCCTGCACGTCCCAGCCCTGCTGCCGTGCCGCCTGTCGCAGCTTGCCCTCCATCACCGCCGCCATCGAACCCGCGTAGGCAACCTGCAGTCGCACGGCCGTCCCCGCTACCACGGGCGACGCCGCTGATTTCGCCGTGGCTAGCGCTGCGACTGCGCTCACGCCCAACCCGCATTGCAGGAACACTCTGCGGCTGATCAGTCTTCCCATCGCTCCGATTATATCCGCCCGTTCGCCGCCTCCAGCGGCCGCGCTTGGAGGGCTCCGTTGGCACTGTGGGCCAAGTCGGCGCGGCAGGCCGCGAAATTCACGCAG
>JBOGKK010000265.1:0-5986 GCA_050745425.1 Terriglobales bacterium | reverse complement strand
GGGACTCATGGACGGCGATAGTCCTCGATGGTGGGTTGGGTGGGAACGTGCAAATGGGCGTCCTCAGTAATATAGTGGCGCAAATCGGCGCGATTCACCAGCTTTGCGGTGGGGCTATTGGACTCGACGACCACCCACTGCACGTAGTTGTGAGGGGAGTCGAGGGCGTGCTGCCAGAGGTGAAAGTTGGCCTCCTGGATGACGGCGTGGAGCGGAATGCCGTCGTCGGCGAGAGCACCGGGATAGGTGCCGTAGAACATGAGGACGCGCTGACCGGGGCGCCAGGCGGAGATGGCGTGGGCGAGGGCGTGCTCCATGGCGAGACGGGCCGGCGCGTTGTGGACGGCTTCGGCGTAGGCGGGAGGGCCGGGCGGACGCAGCATCTGCGCGTAAGCGGCGGCGCAGAGGAGCGAAAGGCCGAGCGTCATACCGAGAGCCAGGCGCGTTCCGCGCAGCAGCGTGACACGACGGGCGGCTGTGGCGATGACGGCGACCACGATGCCGGAAAACAGCGCGATGGCGGGGAGCAGTTGCACGCCGTAGCGGAGGTTATAGAAACCATGGGGCCAATACTGGGGGATAAAAATGGGGACATTGCCCGACCACATCGCCCAGAGATACCAGGGCAGCGGGAGCAATAGCAACCAGGCGACGGGCTGGCAGCGCCACTTACGGGTGAGGAACAGACCAAGGAGCGCGAGCACGCCGAGGGGGATGCCGACGGTGAGGACGACATCCTTAAAGTAGTACAGGGCGGCAACGCCCAGCGCGTGATCGCCGGGATAACGCGCGGCGCCCGCAATGGCTTTGGCGGAATAAGGGCCGTTGAGGAAATCGAGCGGGTTGCCGAAGTAGAACCAGTTGTAGGCGAACCAGAAGATGGGGCCGGCGCCGGCGACGATGGCGAATCGCCAGGCCCGCCCAAACCAATCGCGCCAACGTGGCGCCGCGAGCAACAGAGCTAACAAGGCAAAGGGGAGGGCGAACCAGCCGTCGTAGCGGCAGAGGGTGGCGGCCAATCCCCAAGCGCCGGCGCGCCAGATGTGCTTGCGCTCTCCCGTGACCCAGAAGGCGCCGACCTGATCGACCAGGCCGAGAAAGGTAGCGAGGTAGATGGATTCGGTCATGGGAATGGCGGAAAGATACAGCAGCGAAGGATTGAGGCAGTAGAACAGGGCAGCCCAGGCGGCGGCGCCGGCGCCGAAGGCGCGCTTCACCAGACGATGGAGGAGCCAAGCGCCCACGACCAGCGCCAGGAGCGAGGGCATGGCGCCGGCGAGGCCGTCGCGCCAGAGCGGCATGAAGATGACGAGCGGCGCCATGAGCAGATGCGGCAGCGGGAGCCAGACGGTGCCGAGCTGCGAAAGACCGGGCGTGGCGGAATCAATAATGCGGCGGGCAATGGCGAGGTGCGCGGTGGCATCGCCATAAAGGAGCAGGCGCTGGTGCAGCAGGGCCCAAAGCAACGTGAGCACGCCGGCGAGAGCGGCGACGAGCGCATATAGGGCGGAGCAATGCCAGAGGCCGATGCGGACAGAATCAGCGCGCGGCCGAGGCAGCTGCATCAAAGCGGGTGGCGTCAATGAATTCCTGGTAGCGGGCTTCAATCTCTTCCGAGCTTAGCGCGGCGAGGCGATCGGGGCCGAAGGATTCGCAGGTGAAGCTGCCCATGACGGAGCCGTAAACGACGGCGCGGCGGAGGGTGATGGCATCCACTTTTTGCTCGCGGGTGAGATAACCGAGCATGCCGCCGGCGAAGGCGTCGCCGGCGCCAGTGGGATCGCAGACGTTTTCGAGTGGATAAGCGGGCACGCCGAAATACTGGCTGTGACTGTAGAGGGTGGCGCCATGCTCGCCGCGCTTGATGACGACGGCAGCCGGGCCCCGATCGAGGATTTTGCGGGCAGCGCGGAAGAGGTTGTTTTCGCCGGTCAGCAGTTGCGCTTCCGAATCGTTGATGACCAGCAGATGCAGGCGTGTGAGCAACTGCTTGACGGCTTCGGGCTGGCCGGTGATCCAGAAATTCATGGTGTCGCCGCCGACGAATTGCACGCGCGGGCCGAGCTGATCGCGCACCTGGCACTGGAGCGCGGGGGCGATGTTGCCCAGAAAGAGCGTGGACGAATCCAGGTAGGCGGCGGGCAGCTTGGGCTGGAAGTGCTCAAATACGTTGAGCTCGGTTTTGAGCGTGCGGCGATTGTTGGGATTGGCTTCGTATTCGCCCGCCCAGAAAAAGGATTTGCCCTTGGCGTGTTCGATGCCGGCGGTGTCGATGCCGCGACGGAGCAGGATGGCTTCGTGTGCGGCGGTGAAGTCATCGCCGACCACGCCGACCAGGCGGACTTTGGTGAAGTATGAGGCGGCCAGCGCACTGTAAGTACCGGAGCCACCGAGCACGCGCGGGGCGCGGCCTTCGGGAGTTGTAATGTCATCAAAGGCGACGGAGCCGACGATCAGGAGGGTTGCGTTTTCAGGCAAGGTATTTTCCAATCAGCGGAGCCAGGCGCGAGCGCGTGGCGGCGGAAACAGATTTGGGATCAGTAATGAGGGCATGGCGCAGGGACGAGCCACAAGCACAGGTGCGGGCGGCGCCCGACAACTGCCTGGCGGCGGCACGGACGACGGCGGCGGCGTTGGCGGCATTGCGCCGCAGGTTGGCAATGATCTCGGTCACGGTGACGGCGTCGTGATCCGCATGCCAGCAGTCGTAGTCGGTGACCATGGCCACGGTCACGTAGCAGATCCCGGCCTCGCGGGCGAGCTTGGCCTCGGTGAGGTTGGTCATGCCGATGACGTCGGCGCCCCAGGAGCGGTAGAGGTTCGACTCCGCACGGGTGGAAAAGGCGGGGCCTTCCATATTGACGTAGACGCCGCCCGGATGCACCGCGACAACGGCGGCGGCGCAGGCATCCGCGAGCGCCTGGCGCAGGCGCGCGCAGGTGGGTTCGGCCAAGCTGACGTGGGCGACCAGCCCGTCGCGGAAGAACGAATCCGCGCGCGCTTTGGTGCGGTCGATGAACTGGTCGGGAAGCACGAACTGCAGAGGAGCGTGCTCCTGCTTGAGCGAGCCAACGGCGGAAAGCGACACGATCTGCTCGACGCCAAGTGTCTTCATGGCAAAGATGTTGGCGCGATACGGGACATCGGTGGGGCAGAAGCGATGGCCGCGGCCGTGGCGGCTGAGGAAGGCGACGGGCACGCCATCGAGAGTGCCGAGGATCAGGGCATCCGAGGGGGCGCCAAACGGGGTTTCGACCTGGCGCTCTGCGGTGACGGTAAGGCCGGGCATGGAGTAGAGTCCGCTGCCGCCGATTATGCCGATCGGGTATTGTTCGCTCATTCATCGTCCTCAATTAATTCCAACAGGACGCCGCCGGTACTGGAGGGGTGTACAAAGACATATTTATGACCGCCGGCGCCGACCTGAATTGTTTCCTGCACCAAGCGCGCGCCAGCGCTCTTGAGGCGCTCGACCGTCGCGGGCAAGTCGGGCACGCGCAGGGCCACGTGATGCAGGCCTTCGCCGCGTTTTTCGATGAAGCGCGCGATGGCGGACTCGGGCGCGGTGGCCTCAAGCAGCTCGATGCGTCCGGAGGCGAGTGGGAGCATGGCGACGCGCACGTGCTCGTGCGGCACCTCTTCCCTGCCCTCAGCGGCGAGGCCGACGAGGCCCCAACGGGCGCAGGCGGCATCAAGGTCGCGGACGGCGATGCCGAAATGATCGAGAGCTGGGCGCATGGGCACTGAACAGGATAACAGGGCGGTGAGGGAGTTGCTCAGTTTGTCGCGGCTGCTGGTACTCTAGGTTGCAGTGAAGACGAGCGACAGGACCGATGACGTAATGCTGAGGCTCGAGGCAGGCGTAGGGCCGATTGCGGATCCGCAGAAGGATCTGCCCCGGATAGCAAAGGATGTGCGTCTGGTGGACTGGCTGCAACGGGAGGCTCTGGCGTCGTCGACCGAGCACGTCTTACATCAGGCCGATGCGCGCGATTCGGCTTGGCTTGCGCCGGGGAGCGTGCATCTGGTGTTGACCTCACCGCCGTATTGGACGCTCAAGCAGTATCGGAGTTCGGGCGGGCAGATGGGGGAGATCGGCGATTATGAGTTGTTCCTTATCGAGTTGGACCGGGTTTGGCAGCACTGCTACCGGGCGCTGGTGCCGGGCGGGCGGCTGATTTGCGTCGTGGGGGATGTCTGCCTGTCAAGGCGGAAAAACGGCGGGCGGCACACGGTGGTTCCCTTGCACGCCGCGATTCAAGAGCGATGCCGCGCCCTCGGCTTTGACAATCTCGCGCCGATTATCTGGCACAAGATCGCTAACGCTGCTTACGAAGTCGAGAACGGTTCACCAGGATTTTTGGGCAAGCCGTATGAGCCAAATTCGGTCATCAAGAATGACATCGAGTTCATTCTGATGCAGCGCAAACCCGGAGGCTATCGACAGCCGGACTTATCGACCCGGCTGTTGAGCCTGATCTCGGCCCAGCAGCACGGCGCGTGGTTCCGTCAGATCTGGAGCGATGTGCATGGCGCCTCCACACGGGACCATCCGGCTCCGTATCCGCTTGAGCTGGCGCAGCGCCTGGTGCGAATGTTCAGTTTTGCGGGCGATACCGTGCTTGACCCTTTTCTGGGGACTGGTACGACCACCGTGGCTGCGGGTCTGTGCGGGCGCAACAGCATCGGGATCGAAATTGATCCGCACTATGTTGAACTGGCGCACAAGCGCATCCAGCGCGATTTGCTCAACCTTTTCAGCACCGCCAAGGTGCGCATTGAGGCTGCCTGAACCGATGCCGCTGGCGCCAGATATTCAGAGCAGGCTCCGCGCCGCGGTCCGCCAGTTCTGGACGGTGAGGAAGCGGCAGTCGGCCAAGCAGGGCGGGAGGAGTGGCACGCGCGATGCAGGGGAACGTGCAGCGGTCACCGGTGGTGCGCAGATGGACGGGTTCGTGGGTCTTGTGCGCGAGCTATTGTGCGAGTGCGGTATGGCGCGCGCAAGCGTGCATTGCGAAAGCCATCTGGAACTGCCGGGCTGGTACAGGGCCGAGAAGCAATGGGACCTGATCGTAATATCCGATGGCGCATTTCTGGCCGGGATCGAGTTCAAGTCCCAGGTCGGCCCCTCGTTTGGAAACAACTTCAACAACCGCAGCGAGGAAGCGCTGGGCAGCGCCACCGACCTCTGGGCGGCGTACCGGGAGGGTGCGTTCCGGCCATCTAGCCGGCCGTGGCTTGGCTACTTGATGCTGCTTGAGGACTGTCCCAGCTCCAATGCGCCCGTCCGGTCGCGGGAGCCGCATTTCCGTGTTTTTGATGAGTTCCGCAACGCATCCTACGCGAAACGATATGAACTGTTGTTGACAAAGATGGTGCGCGAGCGGATGTACGATTCCGTCTGTCTGCTGCTGGCTAGGGGCGAAGCGGACCGCTATGGTGAGTACCGCGAGCCTTCCGAGGAGCTTCGTTTCGAGGCGTTCATTGCCTCGCTGTTGGCAAAGGCCCTCGCGGCGGGGCGGGCTTCGAATCGGGGCTGATGGAACTATTTCGTACCGAGGGCTTCGGCGATGAGGGCGTCGACGGCAGTGTAGGGGTCGGATTTGTGGCGGGCGATGGAATCGGCGAGGACGTTGAGGCGGATGGGGCTGAGGAGCGGGGTGAGGAGCTTGTCGGCGAGGCGTTCGCGGGCGAACTGGCGCAGGCGCTGGGCCCACTGCAGGGCGCGGAAATGTTCGAGGCCGCCATGGGCTTCCATCCAGGCGAGGCGCTGGGCGATGGCGGCCTGGAGTTCCGCAATGCCAGTGGCTTCGGTGGCGACGGTTTTGATGATGGGAGGGCGCCAGGCGTCGTTCCTGGTTTCGCGGTCGGCGACGGAGGCGGCGAGGGCGAGCATGGAGCGGATTTCCTGTTCGAGGCGTTCGGGGCCGCGGTCGGCTTTGTTGATGACGAAGACATCGGCAATTTCCATGATGCCGGCCTTGAG
>JBOGKK010000264.1:0-21106 GCA_050745425.1 Terriglobales bacterium | reverse complement strand
GCGCTGGAGCCCGCGTCAACAAATCGCTTCAGTGCGGAGCGTCGGGAGCCCCGGGGGTGGGGCTGAGCGCGAAGGCGCGGTGGAGGCGGGCGTAGGTGTCGGCGAGGGCCTCGGGCAGGACGCGGGTTTCACTTACGATCGTCATGAAGTTGGCGTCACCGCGCCAGCGCGGAACCACGTGGAGATGGATATGGCCGGCGATGCCGGCGCCGGCGGCTTCGCCGAGATTGAGGCCGACGTTCAGGCCCTGGGGCTGATACTCCGTTTGCAGCACGATCTCGGCACGCGCGGCTAATTCAAACATCTCGGCGCGGGTGGCGACGCCACAGGCGGCCAGGGTCGCACAATGCGCGAACGGCAGGATCATGATGTGGCCGGTGGTGTAGGGGAAGCGGTTGAGCACGATGGCGCAGTACCGGGCGCGGAAGACGACCAGACTGGCTGCATCGTCGCCCTGCGAGAGCTCATGGCAGAGAACACAGCCGGCCGAGCCGACGCGGGGCTCGCGGATGTATTGATAGCGCCAGGGAGAGAAGAGATGGTCCATGCGGGCTAGAAGAAGAGGTACTTGCGCCACTGTTCGTCGGTGCGGCCCATCAGGCGGATGAGATGGCGGCTGGTGTGGAGGCTGAAGGGCTGGGGCTCGCGCAGGAGCTTCATACCGGCGGCGGCGACGAGCTGATCACCCTTGCGGTGGTTGCAGTCGTGGCAGCAGGTCACCAGGTTTTCCCAGGTACTCTTGCCGCCGCGGGAGCGGGGGACGACGTGATCCAGCGTGAGGGCCTGGGCGGCGCACACCGTGCCGCAGTACTGGCAGGTGTTGCGGTCGCGCAGGAGGATGCTTTTGCGCGACAGAGCGCGGGTGCGGTGCGGGATGCGGCGATAGTCGAGCAGGCGGATCACCGAGGGCACGGGATAGTGGTTGCGGCAGCTGCGGAAGAAGCTGGCATGGACCTCTTCGGTGCGGGCGGCGCCTTTGAGGACCAGCACCAGGGCGCGGCGGGCCGCGCAGACGTTGATGGGCTCGTAGGTGGCGTTGAGGACCAGGACGGGGGCCAGCAGCGGAGCGGGCTGGAGCGAAGAGGAGACGGCGGCACTCATGCGGCGGCCACCTTTCCGGCGTTTCGGTGGCGGAGGTCGGCGCGGGCGGCGACGGCAAGCATTACGCGGCCGGCGCCGGCCTGGCCAAGAGCGTGTGCGGCGGCGCGTGCGGTGGCGCCGGTGGTGAGGACATCATCGACCAGGAGGACGCATTTGCCGGCAAGCTGACGCGGACTGGCGGAAAAGGCGTCGTCGATATTCTGCTCGCGCAAATCGAGGGGCAAATTGGATTGCGGCTCGGTTTCACGGCAACGCTCGAGAGCGCGCGGGACGAAGGCGCAGGGGATGCGCTGTGCCAGGAAGCGCGCGATGTCGGCGCTCTGGTTGAAGCCGCGCTCGCGGCGGCGGCGTTTGCCCAGAGGAACGGGGACGACGAGATCGGGAGCTGCGGGCAAAGTGGAGACAAGTGAGGCGAGGCGATGCGCCCAGAATGGGGCAATGGTGCGTACGCCAGCGAATTTCAGAAGATGAATCAACTCGCGCGCCTGATCGCGGTAGGCGGCGGCGCAAATGGCGCCATCGTAGGCCGGGGGAAACGCGCAACAGTTTGGGCAAGGTTCGGCGGCGGCTGCCAGGGCGTGGCCGCAACGCAGGCAGGCGGCACCGTCGGGGGTAGAGACGAGCGCCAGGCAGGGATCACAAACCGGGAGGCGATGCGCATGCCGGAGCGGGAGATGGCAGAGGCGGCAGGGTGACGGGAACAGCGCGCAAAGCAATGGCGCGCAGAGCCTTTGGGCCCTGCTCAGGGACGCGGCGGGCAGATCGAAGCTGCGACTGAAGATACCCCTCCTCGAGATGCAGAGCACCTCTACCCGGAAGTGGTATCAGGATAGCACGGCCGAAGTTTGGCTAGGCGACGACGCCCTGTTCCATTTTTTCCTGGCAGCTAATGCAAAGGCCGGCCCACGGGACGGCTTCAAGGCGCTTGAGGTTGAGCTCCTCGCCGCAGGAGATGCACTCGCCGAAGCTGCCGTCGCGCACGCGCACCAGGGCGTCGTTGACGAGCTGGAGTTGGGTGCGGTCGGCGTTGCTTTGATGGAACAGGAATTCCTTGGTGTAGGAGTTGGTCGCCTTGTCGGCGATATCCTGCGTAGCTTCTTCGTCAGCCGCGCGGCCATCCTGCTCGTTGCGGACAACCGCCTTCGTGAGCTCATGCTGCTTTTGCAGCAGCTTTTTCTGGAACTGCTCGAGCTTTTTGCGATCCATGCTCACCCTCCCGCGCGGTGCCGGAAAATATCCACCGCGTCAAAATGATTAACCATACCGGCCTTGGAGCAATCTGTCAATCGGTTGCGCGCAAGGCGGCGATCTGAGGCTTGGATGCGTCTTGCAGGCAGCAGGGTACAACTTTCTAAGAGGCCAAATACGGGAGTGGTTTGACAGCCCCCGATGGGGCGGATACGATAAAGCATTATCCACCGAGACTTTGCCCGAGGTTGCCTTGGCCCAAATCAGCCGACGAGAATTAAAAAGCGATGAGTTCGTCAGCGGCATGGATGCCGCCTACGAATACTACCTGCAACATCAGAAGTCGATCATCACCATCATCATCATCGTGGCGGTGGTGGCTTGCTTGGGCTATGGATTTTTTGCCTGGCGGCAGTCGCGCAACCAGAAGGCCAGCGCCATGCTGGCGCAGGCGCTGAACACACTGCACGCGCCAATCAGCACGGCCGGGGCGGCGGCAACGCCGGGAACGCCATCGTTTACCGACGCCAAAGCACGAGGAGCGGCGGCGGCGCAGCAGTTTCAAGCCGTGGTGGGGGCCTACGGATCGACGAGTGTGGGCAGGCTGGCTCACTACTATTTAGGGCTGGCGGAGTTGGACGAAAAGACGCCCGCGGCCAGCAAAAAAGCGGAGGCGGACTTGCAGGCGGCATCGTCGTCGAGCGATGCGACGGTGGCCGCAGCGGCCAAGCACGCCTTGGCCAATTTGGCCATTCAGAACGGGGATCTGGCGAAAGCACATGCGCTGCTACTGGCGCTGACACAACAGGATTCGCCCACGATGCCGCGCGCGGTGGCGCTGCTGGAGCTGGCGAGCCTGGACCGCACGTATAAGCCGAAGGAAGCAGCAACGTACTACCATCAGCTCGAGACGCAGTATCCCAATACCTCGACAGCGGCGCTGGCGCAGAAACAACTGGCGGACCTGAAGCAGTAGGTTGCAGCCAGGCGTCTGGACACGCGCGCCCACCAGCAGTGTGGAATACTGACAGGAGGCATGCGTCTGCGGCTCTCCATGATTACGGTAGCGGTGGTGCTGGCGGCGGCGTGGCTGGTGCTGCGCAAGGGGCCGGTGCCAGGATCGAACCCATACGTGCTGCAAGTTCCAGCGGCGTACCTGAGCGTGGGACAGCAGTTTGCGCCGCGGGTGGTGAGCTTGGCCGCCGAGGCGGACGCGGCGCATGACGCCATTACCCTGACGCTTTGGAATGACGCGGGAAAGCGGCTGGCGACCGAGCGCGTAACGCTGGGGCCGGGGGCAACGGTGACGGCGAATGCGATGGCGCTGCCACACGCGGGAAGCTTTCTGCTGCGGGCGGAATCGAAAAACGGTGCGGTCGAAACCATCCCCTTGCACGCGCGGGCGGATGCCGCGGCCGGGCTGGGCGGCGTGCTGCCGGTGGCGGGCCTGGGGATTGCCGGAGGGGTGGCGGATTACCTGCGCGCGCACGGGTTTGTGATCACGTCCGCGGAGCTTTCCGCGCCCCTGCCGCCGGCGACGCGCTTGCTGGTCGTCGGGCAACCGGCGGGAGGCAATCTGGCGGCGCAGTATGCGTGGCTGTGGCAGCAGGTGGCGAACGGGGCCAAGGCGCTACTGCTGGAGCCGCCGGCGCCGGCACAGGCGGCGTACTGGCCGCTGGCGCCTCCACTGGTGGCGCCGTCGCCGGGCGAATGCGGGAGCGATGCGTTCGCCGAGCCACTGACGGCTGGCATCCATGGCGTGCGTGGGTTGCTGCGGCCGCCGCTGAAGTTCGACTACAGCCACGACACCACGATTGCGCTCTATCACTGGAACGGGTATCAGATCATTCCGCGCGGGCAGGGGTATCCGGAATGCCACGCACTGGTGAGCTACCGGCTGGGCGACGGATGGGTATCGCAGACGACGCTGCCGCTGTTGCAGCATTTTCAGGACGTCCGGGCGCGAATCTATCTGATGAATTTGATCATGGCGAGCGCGCGGCGGAAGCATGGCGCGCCGGCAAGCCCGGGGTTGGCATGGGTGATGCGGCAGCGAATGAAGAAGCTGGCGCAGGCGCCATCGCCCCAGGCCGATGCCGTGTACTACCGCGCAGCACCGAGTGCGATCGAGTCGGCGCCGCTACTGGTGCCCATCGCAGCAGCATCATCCACTTGCTGGGCAGTGCCGGCGAGCGAGCGGCCGGGAGCGAGCTTCACGCTCGAGCTGGGCGCGGCGCGGGCGGTAAAGGGGCTGACGATTACGGCCAGGGGCGCGCCGGCGTACCGGCTGCAGGGATCGCACGGCGGGCCGACGTGGACCAGGCTGACGCCAGGCGTAGCCGTACCGGCAGGGAATTGGCAGGCGTTCCGGATTACGGCGACAGCGGCAGCGGGACCGTGGCAGATATGCGCGTTCTCGGCCCGGTAGAATTGTATTCATGGTCACTGCTGAAGATTTGCACGCGCGGCTGGACGCGATCCCGATATTCCAACTGCTGAAATTGCGATTGCTTGCGGCCGGCGACGGAACGGCGGCGCTGATGGCGCCGTACGAGCGCGCCTACGACGGTATTTTCGAATCGTTCCACGGCGGGCTGTTGATGACGCTGGCGGATACGGTGGCCTGCATCGCGATTCTGACGCGCACCGGCGCAACCGAGAAGCTCACGACTACCGACATGAACATCCGCTTTCTGGCGGCGTGCCACTCGGATGCGACCGCGGAGGCGCGGGTGATCAAGCTGGGGCGGACGCTGTGTCCGGTAGAAGTGAACCTGTACGATGCGGGCCGTAAGCACATTGCGGTGGCGCAGGTGACCTACATGCGGTTGGGCAGCTGAACGCAGGGGGCGCGCCGTTTGCCGGCGTAGCCGAGCTCGGCCCCACGCCGGAAACGAGAGTCTATGGGTGATCACTGGGCGACGGGGCGTGGGTGCGGCTGCAGCAAGGTGTGGAGATCGGGGTGATTCCGGTTCAGTGCAGGCCGCGCAGGATGTAGAGGGTGGAGGGGTTTTTCTCGAGGCGGTACGCGTAGGTTTTGCCGTCGGCGGAGACGGCGAAATCAGTTAACGCCGAGACGACAGCGCCGGCCAAGGTCGTAGACGCTCAGCAGGTTGGGGTGGTTGAGCGCGGCGATCACGCGCGCGGTAAACCTCACCCGTCCCGCCGGCTCCGAGCGGTGCGAGAATTTCGTACAGACCCAGCCGAGAACCGGGGGCGAGCGACATCGTGGAAATTATAGGCCGGAGGCGGGCTGCCAGCCGGCTTGGGTGCGCAGCCTCTCCCAGCCGGCAAGGCAGAACGCCGACCAGGTTTCCATTTCCGGTGCGGCCGGGCCGCGCAGTGCGGCAACGGGGGCGAAACCTGCGCCCGCGATTTTCGACTCCCGCGCGCGCACCTGCGGCGCCGCCAGCTCGAACAGATGGACAAGGCCGATGTGCACGCGCCCCACGTCGGTCGCGTCGTCGTTGATGAGCCCCACCAGGCGCCGGTCAACGATGGGCGCGCTGATTTCGACCTCTTCGTCGAGCTCGCGCTGCAGGGCAGCTTGATAGGCAGGCCAGCCGGGCGCGGCGAACAAGCTGTCGTCGCTGTGGCGGATGTGGCCGCCCAGCCCGACCGAGTGCAGAGCCCGCAGGCGGGTTTCGGTGGACCGCTGGCCCCGCCGGTAGCAAAAGACCTCCTCGCCGCAGTGCAAAATGACGTAGGGGATGACTTGCTTCCACGTGGGATCGGTTTCCGCCTCCGCGCGCGGCAGAAAGCGGCTGTGGCGCGGGTCAAAGATGAACGGGAGCCAGGGGCCAGCGCCGATTTGCAGACCTTGGAAGGCGCCGGCGCGGAACAGATCCGCGGTGCGCACGGCCATGACGAGTTCTTCGTGCATATGTGGTCTAGGCTAAACTGACAGCATTCCTTATGTACATTGGACTCACAGGGACGAACGGCAGCGGCAAGACGACGCTGGCGGATGTTCTGAAGTCGGCAGGCTTCTATTATGTTTCGCTTTCCGACGAGATCCGGGCGGAACTGGAGCGGGCGGGCCAGCCGCTGACGCGCGAGAACCTGATTGCGTGCGGCAACCGGCTGCGGCACGAGTTTGGACGGGACGTGCTGGCGGTGCGGACGCGGGAGCGGTTGAGCGCGGAGCGGAACTACATTATTGATTCCATCCGCCACCCGGACGAAGTGCGGGCGCTGCGCGCGCTGCCGGATTTTCATCTACTGGCGGTCGAGGCGCCGCTGGATCTGCGCTATGAGCGGGCGCGGGCGCGCGGAGATGCGCGCGCGCCGGCGAGCTTCGAGCAATTCGTCGAGCTGGAGCAGCGCGAGATGAGCGGGGCGGATCCGGAGGCGCAGAACCTGCCTGCTTGTGCGGGCATGGCGGATGCAGTGATCGCCAATGACGGGACCATCGAGGACTTCCGGGAGCGGGCCGAGGCGGTGATCCGGGGCTGGCTCGAGGCGCAGGCGGCCGCCGATCCACGACCGGGATGGGATGAATATTTTATGCGCATTGCGCGCATCGTCGCCCTGCGCAGCAACTGCGTGAAGCGCAAAGTGGCGGCCATCATCGTGCGCGACCGGCGCATCGTTTCCACCGGCTACAACGGCACCCCGCGCGGGGTGCGCAACTGCAACCAGGGGGGCTGCCCGCGGTGCAACTCGCTGGCGGCGAGCGGCACCCGCCTCGATGAGTGTGTGTGCAGCCATGGTGAAGAGAACGCCATCGTGCAGGCGGCGTATCATGGCATCGCGATCAAGGATGCGGTGCTGTATTCCACCCTTTCGCCCTGCCTCCAATGTACAAAGATGATCATTAATGCGGGCATACGCGAGGTGATCTTCAATGCGCAGTATCCCTTAGCAGAAGCGGCGCAGCGGATTTTGGCGGAAGCAGGGGTGGTTTGCCGGCAGCTTCGGCTCGAGTAGAGGCCACACGCCCGGGTGGAGATGCAAGCCTGGCTGGGTTTCGTGTAAGCTAGGTTCGCGCCGGAAACTTTTTCTCAAACGGCGCAGGAGAAATCGTTGAAGAGTATTTTTGTTGGGAACCTGTCGTTCAGCGCCACCGAAGAGGAGCTGCGCGAGCTGTTTGCAAACTACGGCTCGGTTGCGCGCGTGAGTATCATGATGGACCGTGAAACCGGGCGCTCACGCGGCTTCGCATTTGTGGAGATGACGAACGACGAGGAAGCCGAGTCGGCCATTTCCGGAACCAACGGGAGCTCGCTGGGCGGCCGGACGCTGAACGTGAACGAAGCGCGGCCGCGGCCGGAGCGGCCGGCAGGCGGCTATGCACGCGGGCCGGGCGGGCCAAGCGCCCCGCGCGCTGGCGGTGGCGGCCGCGGCGGCCACGACGACTATCGCGGGCACGTGCGGCAGCCGCGCGAACCGCGCTGGTGAGTGCTGCGCAGAAGGTCAAGGAAACTCCTGAGACGGCCAAAAGTAGCAAAAGTTTCTTGACTTGGCTCGCAAAAACTTTTAGTCTCTAATGTTGCTGGCAAGCACTGGATGAGTTTGAGGGGAACGGCGCCAAGCCTTCATTTGCAGTTTTATTCGTTCGCGTAGTTGTTGGCCCTTCATTCCTTTAATCATTCCCATCCCATCGATCCGCAGCCTTGGTTCGCCGCGCGGCAGTGCCGATGTGCGGCGAGGGCCGGATGCCCCTCCACCCAATGCGCCAGCACGTAGGCGGACGTAGTGTGGCTCCGCTCAGGCCGCGGCCTTGTGCCCGGCGACATTTAACGGATAGGCTCGCACCATGAGACAACATTGGCGGATCGCGACGATTGTAGTCGTGCTAGTTCTGTTCGGCTGCTGGAAGCTGCTGGGCGTGGGCTATAACGTTGGTTACTCGCCGCAGCAGCCACTGCCGTTCAGTCACAAGCTGCATGCCGGCATCAACCATATTCCCTGCCAGTACTGTCACGCCGGTGTCGACCGTTCGCGACTCTCGATCATGCCGCCCCTCAACGTATGTATGGGCTGCCATGCTGTTGTGGATTCGAATGCGCCCCCGATCAGGAAATTGAAGGCGGCGTACGAAGCCAACAAGCCGATCCAGTGGGTTCGGGTCTATGACCTGCCGGAGTTTGTTTACTTTCAGCACCGCTGGCACATCGCGGCGGGCATCGCCTGCCAGACCTGCCATGGCCCGGTGCAGGACATGGACCAGGTCAAGCAGCAATATCAATGGACGATGGGCGAGTGCCTGAACTGCCACCGCAACGATAACTTATTGCATGAACCCGGGGATTCGGGTTATCACCGCGATCCGGCCACGTTCCATAACCGCAAGGCGAACGCGCAGCAGGACTGCGACGTGTGTCACAACTAGCCATGAGTAAACGACGTTACTGGACAACACTTTGGGATCGGAACAACGATCCTGCCGTCGAGAAGCGGCGCCACGAAGAGTTTACGGCGAAGCCGCAGGAGTACTTTGACGCCGAAGCCAAAGGCGGCCTCAGCTTCGGGCGGCGCGACTTCATGAAATGGTCGGCGGGGGCGCTGGCGCTGGCGACGACGGCCTGCAGCCGAAAGCCGACGCAGCAGATTATTCCCTACGTGAACCAGCCGCCCGAGGTCATGCCGGGCAACGCAGACTATTACGCTTCGACCTGCCATGAGTGCCGGGCGGCGTGCGGGATTGTGCTGACGACGCACGAGGGGCGCCCCACGAAGGTGGAGGGAAACCCGCTGCATCCGCTGAACAAGGGGACGCTGTGTCCGCGCGGCCAGGCAGCACTGTTCAACCTCTACGATCCCGACCGGCTGAAATATCCGGTGGCGCTGGAGCGGGTGCATAGCCTGCAGGGTCTGGTGGGCACCCAGCCTCAGGTGAAGTACAACCTGGTGTTCCCGACCAACCTGTGGCACGAAGGCTGGAACCTGCGCAACAACATCCATCCCATCAAGCGCACGCTGAAGAAGGTTTCGTGGGAACAGGCAAACCGGCAAGTGGGCGAGCTGCTGCAGCGCGCGGGCAAGGGCGCGGTCCTGCTGACGGGTACGATTCATGGACCGGCGCGTACGGCGGTGCTGGCGGATTTCCTCAGCGTATTTCCGATGCAGCATGTCGTCTATGACTCGCTGAATCCGGATGCGCTGGTGGGGGCGCAGCAGGCCGCCTACGGCAAGCCGGTGGTGCCGCGGTACTTCTATGAGAAGGCGGAAATGGTGGTGACGTTCGGGGAAGATCCGATCGGCGCCGGGATTTCACGCCAGGAATATTCGGTTGGGTTTGGGCGGCAGCGCAAGATTCGCGGCGAGAAGGGCCACCTGCGGATGTCGCGGGTGGTTTCGTTCGAGCCCGCCATGAGCCTGGTCGGCGTCAACGCCGATTCGCGCTATCTGGTGCCGCCGTCGCAGCTGCTGAGCGTGGCCATGGGGCTGGCAAACCAACTGGTGGTGGCGGACAAGCGCTCGGCATTCGCCGGAAACGCGGCGGTGGCGCAGGCACTGGCGGCTTACGAGCCGGCCGCGGTGGAAACGGCCGCGGGATTGCCGCAGGGGCTGCTGGGACGGCTGGCGGCGGAACTGTGGCGGCAAAAAGGCCAGAGCATCATCGCCGGCGGCGGCATCGCCGGCGGCACGCAAGATCAGCAGAAGCTCGAAGTCGCCGCGGCGTTCCTCAACTCGGTGCTGGGCAACGAAGGCTCGACGATTGACGGCACGCGCAGTCCCAGCCTGCAGGCCCAGGGCAGCAATGCGGCAATGCTGGCGCTGGTCGATGACATGAACCAGGGCAAAGTCGACACCCTGCTCGTCTGCGGATCGAATCCGGCCTACACCATGCCCGAAGCGGCCGGGTTCCTGGCGGCGCTGGCCAAGGTGCCGCACGTAATCGTGATCGCCGACCGGCTGGATGAAACGGCGCAGCTTGGCGATGTGGTGCTGCCGCTGCTGCACGGCACCGAGAGCTGGGGGGACGCAGAGCCGCAGCTGGGGCTGCTGAGTCTGCAGCAACCGACCATCAACCCGCTGCTCGATGGGCGCAGTTTTGAGGACGCATTGATCGGGTTTGCGTATACGACGGCGGCGGGCAAGGCGAAATTCACAGCGCCGCCAGCGGCGCCGAAGCCGGTGCCGCCTCCGGCGCCGCTGGCGGCCGGTGCGCCGACGGGCGTGGAGGGAACCGCTGCGGCGGCGGCAGGCACCGCGGCCATGGCGGCGACCGCACCCAAAGCGGGAGCGAAAGCGGGAGCCGGGAAGGGCGCCGCGGCACCCGCGGCGGCGGCGCCGCCTCCGGCACCGAAGACGGTCATCAGTTTTTACGAGTACCTGAAAAACTACTGGCAGGCCAACGTCTACTCGAAGAGCACGATGCCGGCATCGTTCGACGACTTCTGGGTGGGCGCGCTGCGGGCGGGCGTATTCGATCCGAATCCGGTGCGACTGCAGCCGGGAGCGGCGCGCGCGTTCAATCCGTCCGCGCTGGCGTTCGGCAAGAATGCAGCCGCGCCGGCAGCGCCTGCACTGGGCGCCGACGAGCTGGAGTTGGCGCTGGCGGTGAACTGCATGATGGGCGACGGCTGGTGGGCCAACAACGCGCACCTGCAGGAAATCCCCGAGGTCGTCACCAAAAACTGCTGGGACAATTTCTTTTCGGTGTCTCCGGCCACCGCCAAGCGGCTGGGCCTGGAACCGGACGATCAGCGCCGCTACGTGATCGCAGAAGTCGACGTGGACGGGCACAAGCTGCAAGCGCCGGTGTTTGTGCAGGTGGGCGTACACCCGCAAGTGACGACGATTGCGCTGGGCTACGGGCGGGCATCGTGCGGAGAGATTGGCACCGACGTGGGCCACAACGCGTACGCGGTAGCGCGCATTGCGCAGAACAATACGGGGCTGATTTACGCGGGCGCCAAGGTCAAGTTCAAGAAGATTACGGGCCCCAGCTATCTGATCGCGAGCCCGCAGGACAACAACTACATCAACTTCACCGCCGACGCGCAGACGCCCGAAGGCGGCGACCGCGGGCCGATGATTATCCGCGAAGCGACGCTGGTGCAGCTGCAGACCAACCCGCGCGCAGGCAATCCGGAACAGGAAAAGGCGTTGAGCCTGTGGGACAACGGCGGCCCGAACGAGCACACCTTCCCCGACTATCACTGGGGCATGACCATCGATCTGAACGCCTGCATCGGTTGCAGCGCCTGCATTGCCGCCTGCTACAACGAAAACAACGTGCCGGTGGTCGGCAAGGATCAGGTGTGGCGCGGGCGCGACATGGCGTGGCTGCGAATCGACCGCTACTTCAGCGATGACTACGAGAACCCCGATGTCACGCGGCAGCCGATGATGTGCCAGCAGTGCTCGAACGCCGGCTGCGAGAGCGTGTGCCCGGTGATTGCCACGATCACTGACTCCGAAGGCATCAACGTGCAGGTCTACAACCGTTGTGTAGGGACGCGGTTCTGCTCGAACAATTGCATTTACAAGGTGCGTAAGTTCAACTTCTTCAACTACGCCAAGGTGCGCGCCTCTCCGCTGGAGCTGGCGCTGAACCCGATGGTGACGGTGCGCAGCAAGGGCGTGATGGAAAAGTGCAACTACTGCGTCCAGCGCATCCACGACGGGCATTACCGGGCCAAGGAGCGGGGCCTGCCGGTACGGGACGGCGACATCCAGACGGCCTGCCAGCAAACCTGCCCCAGCCAGGCAATCTACTTTGGCAACATGAATGACCCGAACTCGAAAATGATGCAGGCGCGCAGTGAGCGCGGCTACAAGGTCCTGGAAAACTTGAACTACCGGCCCTCCACGGTTTACCTGACCAAGATTCGCAATCTGGGTGCAGAGCCTGCGGGCGCAAAGGACAGCGAGGCATGAGCGATACCATCGAGCTCGTTCCGCACGTCGACAACCCGACGGCCTGGGTGGATGGGGTCCCGCTGTATCGCCCCGACCTGACCATCACCCAGGTCAACAAGGATCTGACGGCGGCCATTTTCCGCAAGCCCAACAAGTTCTGGTTTGCGGGCATGGCGATTGCTCACATCTGCCTGTTCATCGGCGTCTATGTGGTGTGGGTGCAACTCCACGTCGGCATGGGCGTGCTCGGCCTGAAGCGGCCGGGGATGTGGGGCACCTACATTGTCGATTTCGTGTTCTGGGTCGGTATTGCTCACGCCGGGACGCTGATCTCGGCGATTCTATATTTGTTCCGGCAGCGCTGGCGCACGGCCATCAACCGCAGTGCGGAGGCCATGACGATTTTTGCGGTCATGTGCGCAGGACTGTTTCCACTGCTGCACATCGGCCGCACACTGATCGCCTACTGGTTGATCCCGTACCCGAACCCGCGCCACCTGTGGGTGAACTTCCGTTCTCCACTGGTCTGGGACGTGTTTGCGGTCTCCACCTACACCATCATCTCGATCCTGTTCTGGTATCAGGGGATGATCCCCGATCTGGCGACCGTGCGCGACATGCATCCGGGCAAGGTGGCGCAGAAGGTTTACGGTATCTTCGCCCAGAAATGGAAGGGGACGGCCCGCGACTGGCATCACTACGAATCCGCCTACGGCATGTTTGCAGCCATCGCCACGCCGCTGGTGCTGTCGGTGCACAGCGTCGTGTCGAGCGACTTTGCGGTGAGCTCGATTCCGGGCTGGCACGACACCATCTTCCCGCCCTACTTTGTGGCGGGCGCCATCTTCAGCGGATTTGCCATGGTGATCACGGTGCTGACCGTGGTGCGCAAGGCGTTCAACCTCGAAGACTACATCACGATGGATCACATGGAGCTGATGGCCAAAATCATCGTGGCCACCTCGATGATCGTCTCCTATGGGTACATTGTGGAAGTGTTCATGGCCTGGTACGGACAGGTTCCGCAGGAAACCCACATTTACATCTGGATTCGCTTTTTCGGTCCCTACGCGTGGGCGGGCTGGACGATTGCGTTCTGTAACTGTATAGCCCCCCTCATTTTCTGGTTCCGAAAGGCTCGAAGAAACCTGTTCCTGCTGTTCGGGATCAGCATCATCATCAACATTGGCATGTGGTTCGAGCGCTACGTGATCATCATCACGTCGCTGGCGCAGGATTTTTTACCGACCAACTGGCGCTACTTCGCGCCGACGTGGCTGGACATGGGGACCTTCGTCGGGTCGCTCGGTCTGTTTTTCATCAACTTCATGCTGTTCGCGCGCTTCGTGCCGGTGATTTCGATTGCCGAAGTCAAGGGCGTACTGACAAACCAGGTGGGCGAGCCGCATGCACCGCGGCCGCTGCCAGGAGGGGAAAATGCCAAAGTCCGGGCGTAACAAATACCGTCCACCAGCGGTGCTGGCGCTGTTTGCCGACCCGCACCGGATGATCGAGGCGATCAAGGAGTTCCGGTCCAAGGGCTACCGTGGCCTCGACACCTACACTCCGTTTCCGGTCCACGGCCTCTCGGAGGCGATGGGGCTGAAGGAAAGCTGGATGCCTCGGGTCACCAAGACCGCCTTCATCACGGGCGCCTGCCTCGGATTCACCTTTGAGGCCTGGACGATGGCGTGGGCGTGGCCGCTGGACATCGCGGGCAAGCCGTTCGTGTCGGTCCCGGCGTACATGCCGGTGACGTTTGAAAGCGGCATTTTGATTGCCGGCATTTCGACGTTTATTGCGGTTCTGATTGCGGCGCGGCTCATGCCGGCGCCCAACTTCAAGAGCATGGATGCGAGCCTTACCGACGACCGCTTCGGGCTGTATGTGCCCGTGCGCCCCTACGAAGCCGCCAACGTGCAGGAGTTGTTGAAAGAGCTGGGAGCCGAGGAGGTACGCAGCCTTGCCTAACCCAAGGTTACAGATTACAAACCACCACCGGCTTCACGGAGTGCTCGGTGGCCTTCTGGTGGCAGCGCTGGCGGTGGGAATCAGCGGATGCCAGTTCCACACATCGGGGACGAAATCATCGACGCAGCTGGAGTACCAGCCGGACATGTACGTGCAGCCCTACGTGCAGGCGTTTGACACCGACCATATCAACAACAAGGTGCAGGGCATGCGGGTGCCGCCGGCGGGGACGGTTCCGGTGAACTGGGTGCCGTTTCCCCAGAACGCCGACGTCACCGGGGAAGACCACATGGCCAACCCGATTCCGATCAATTGGCAGACGCTCAGCAAAGGCCGCCAGATTTTCGACACCTATTGCATCGTCTGTCACGGTGCAGAAGCGACCGGCCTGGGCTACATCGTGCCTCATATGACACAACCGCCGCCGCTGATCGCGGGGGCGCCACTCCAGTTCAGCGATGGCCGTATTTTTACCATCGTCAGCGAAGGGCTGGGTAACATGCCCTCCTATCGCACCGAACTGGATCCGGCCGAGCGCTGGACGGTGATTCATTACCTTCGCGTGCTGCAGCGCGCGGCCAATCCGACGGCGGCCGATACGGCGCTGGCGGAAAAGGAAGGCATGGATTTTTCGAAGGATTTACCTAAGGCGCAAGGCGTGCTCGGAAAGATCCCCGGCGCGGACGCCATTCCCCACAACCCGAAGCCGCAACCACAACCATGAGCGCACAACCGCAACCTGTCGCCATTCCCAATCCTGGCCCCGCGGTGTTTCCGCCGCGGATGCGGAACATCCTGCTGGCGTTCACCGCCATCGGCGTGATCGTATTTCTGATCGCGCTCGCAGTCGACCCGCAGCGGGCCTGGTACAGCTACCTGGTCAACTATCTCTTCTTCATGGTGCTGGGCGTGGGCGGCGTCTTCCTCGTTGCCCTCGAGTACATCACCAGCGCCACCTGGACGGTCGTGTTCCGGCGCTTGCCGGAAGCGGTCTCCACGTATTTACCGGCGGCGTTCATTCTCGGCATCATCATGCTGCTGGGCATTCACCATATTTATCCGTGGGCAAAAGCGGGCTATGTGTGGTCGGCGCCGAGCAAGAAGTTGTGGTTCTCGGGAGGATTCTTCAGCCTGCGCACCGTGCTCGCGCTCGGCGGCTGGGTGGTTTTTGAGTGGTGGTTCCTCAAGGATTCGACCAAACAGGACAGGAATCCGGGTGCGCTGCTGCCGCGCAAGACCTTCGGCAAGGCGCCCACCAAACGGGGGCGCATCGCGGCCGGGTTCCTTGTCTTTTTCGCCTACAGCTTCACCTGGTGGTTCGTCGACTGGATTATGTCGCTCGAGCCGCACTGGTATACGAACATGTGGGGGCCGTACGGGTTTGCCGGCATGTTTGAAGCCAGCCTGGCGCTGACCTTACTGCTGACCGTCATGTTCCGGCGCCACAACATGTTCGACAACGCGGTTCAGGATCACCACTATGTCGATCTGGCGCGCATGGTGCATGCGTTTTGTATCTTCATGGTGTACATCGGCTTTGCGCAGTACCTGCTCATCTGGTACGCCAACTTCCAATACGAAACGGTGTATTTCCATCAGCGCATGGTGGGCGGCTGGGGTTGGGTGTTTCTGTTCCTGCTGTTCGCAAAGTGGGTGATTCCCTTCTTTGTGCTGATGAACCAGAAAATCCGCACCAATGAGACCTGTCTCATCCTCATGACCAGCCTGATCCTGGTGGCGGAGTGGTTTGACTGCTACTGGATGGTCATGCCACCGGTGCACAGCCATTTCTACGTTCCCAACTGGGTAGAAATCGGCGTGTTTCTCGGCTTCCTGGGCATCTTCGGGCTGCTCGCCACGCGCTATCTCAGCAAGCACCCGACTGTGCCGGTGGGCGATCCCAAATTTCTGCATTCGGTGGCCGGGAGGTACCTGTGAGCGATCGGCAAGCTCCCCACAAGCCTTCGCTGAAGTCGCTGATCGGCTTCTTCGTCGTGGTTCTGGTAGCGGGGTTCTTCATCTATTCAGCCTTCGGTGGCGAGTACCGCAACGCCAGCTTCCAGGCTCGGTTTGATTTCCATAAGCCCGCCCCGCCGGGCGCGGCCACCGTGGTGGATCTGCGCCCGCTGCTGAAGCCCACGCCGAAGCTGCTGGCCGAGGGCAAGCAAGTGTACGAGTCCAACTGCGTTCCCTGCCACGGTGATACCGGCTATGGCAACGGGCCGCGGGCAGCCGGGCTCAATCCGCCACCGCGGAATTACCACTCCGGCAAGTTCCGTTACGGAACCTCGGTGCTTACCCTGTACCACACCGTCACCAACGGCTCCCCGGGAACGGCCATGCCCAGCTTCATCGCCCTCTCGCCCGAGGAGCGCATGGCGGTAATCCATTACGTGCGCACCGACTTCATACCCAAATGGGCCTACCAAAAGAACACGGCCGCGCAGCTCGCGGCGCTGGCGACGCCGGCCGCATCCGGGCCGGTGCGCCTGCCGCCGCTGAACCCAGTACCCAACGGGCCGCGCATTCCGATCAACGTGGCGATGCAGATTCTGGCGGGTCAGAAGCCGGCGTCGCAGCCGCAACCGCTGGCCAGCCAAAAACCGGATCCGCCCCCCGCCCCCCAGACCGTCGATCTCGCGGTCGGCAAGGCGGTCTACCAACAGCACTGCCAGGCCTGCCACGGCGCGCAAGGGCAAGGCGGCAAGCCGACCATGATGATTGGCTCGGATCCCTATGTCGAAGTAACCGCTGAGCCGTTCTCGCATCCCATCATGATGCGAACTCCCGATGACCGGGCGGCCTTCAATCACTATGTACTGCATGGCCTGCCCGGACGCATGATGCCCGGGGAGGGAACGCTCACGGCTGCGCAGTTGAACTCGCTGTTTGCCTACGTGCAGCAACTGGTGCACGGAGCGGCAGCGGCCCCGCACGCGGGAGGATCGCAATGACCTGGATCTCGCTCATGCTGTGGCAAAGTCTGCAGTCACTGATGGACAAGGGTGCCCTGAAGGGCATGGCGGCGCCGACTCGGCAAGCCTTCACGACGCCGGGGAGCAATATCGCGCATCTGAGTGCGCAGGTGAGCTGGTGGTCATTTTGGATGGTGTTCCCCTTCATCCTCATCGCCTACGTTGGCCTGGTCTTCGTGATGCTGCGCTACCGCGACAAGGGCGATGGCCGCAAGCCGGCAGCCTTCAGTGAGCACAATCTGCTGGAATTCTGCTGGACCGTGATTCCTATCATCATCGTGGTCACCGTCGCGGTGCACTCCTACGGGCCGCTGCACTTTATGGAATTCGGCGGGAACAACCCGGACGTGACCATCAATGTGGTGGGCCACCAATTCTTCTGGGAGTACAAGTACCCGCAGTTCGGCATCGATATCGCCAATGGAACGCTGGTGCTGCCCGCCCACAAGGTGGTTGACCTGGACCTCACGAGCGTCGACGTGATTCACGGTTTCTTTGTTCCGGGGCTGGGCATTCAGGAAGATGCGCTGCCGGGCCGGATTACGAATCTCTGGTTCAAGGCGCAACCGGGCTATTACAAGGGCCAGTGCGACCAGCTGTGCGGGACCGGGCACTCGGGAATGCTGATCGAAGTGCAGATTCTGCCTGACAAGCAATTCCAGCAATGGCTGCAGAAGCATCGGGCCCAGCCGGCCGCAGCCCCGGCAAAGACCGCGGCCAAGGCAGCGGCGGCGAAGCTGGATGTGCCGCAGCTGCAACGGCAAGGGGAAGGACAATGAGCACACAGGTTGCCACCCTCGGCGAGGTGAATCAGCCCCGCGAGTATCACGGCGTTATGAGTTGGATTACCACCACCGATCACAAAAAGATCGGCGCCATGTATCTGTTTTTCGCCCTGATCAATGCCTGGGTCGGCGGGAGTCTGGCGGGCATGGTGCGCCTCAATCTGTTCAATCCGGATTGGCAACTGTTCAGCCCGCACGTCTACAACGAGCTGATGACGATGCACGCCACCATCATGATTTTCCTGACGTTGATGGTCGCCTTGGCGGGCCTCGGCAACTACCTGGTGCCGATCATGATCGGCGCCCGCGACATGGCCTTCCCGCGGCTCAACGCATTTTCGTTCTGGATGATGATTCCGGCCGCCCTGATGCTCTACGGCAGCTTTTTTGTGGTGAACGGATCGGCTGCGGGCGGCTGGTGGAGTTACCCGCCGCTGAGCACCAAACAGTTTTCTGCCGGCCACGGACAGGATCTATGGTGCTTGGCGATCATCATCCTGGGCATTGCCTCGATCATGGGCGCCATCAACTTTCTTGTGACCATCATTGACATGCGCGCGCCCGGCATGACCTGGGGCAAGATTCCTCTCTTCGTCTGGAGCTGGGCGGTAACGGCATGGATGCTGGTACTGGCCCTGCCCGTGCTGTCCGGCGCCATGATCATGCTGCTGAGCGACCGCTGGCTGAATACCGGATTTTTCCGCCCCGCGCTAGGGGGCGATCCGCTGCTGTACCAGCATCTGTTCTGGTTCTTCGGCCACCCCGAGGTCTACATCATGATTCTGCCGGGCTTTGGCATGATGAGCCACATCATTCCCGCTCTCGCCCGGAAGAAAGTGTTCGGCTACAAGGGCATGGTGGTGGCCCTCTGGTCGATCGGCATTATCGGCTTTACCGTCTGGGCGCACCACATGTTCACCTCCGGCATTTCCGCCGATGCGCGCGTCTACTTCTCCATGGCCAGCATGCTGATCTCGGTGCCCACCGGGGTCAAGATCTACTCCTGGCTGGCGTCGTGCTGGGGTGGAGTGATTCGATTTACCACGGCGATGAAGTTTTCGCTGGGTTTCATTTTCACCTTCGTGCTCGGGGGCCTGAGCGGTCTGATGCTGGCTGTGGTTCCCTTCGACATCCAGGTCCACAACACCTATTTCGTCGTCGCCCACATCCATTACGTGCTGGTGGGCGGAACCGTGATGACCCTGTTTGCCGGCGTCTACTTCTGGTTCCCGAAAATGAGCGGCCGCATGCTCAATGAAAAGGCCGGCTCTTGGGTGTTCTGGCTGTTTTTCATCGGTATGAACTGGGTGTTCATGCCCATGCACATTCTCGGCATTGACGGCATGTCGCGGCGCGTTGCCAGCTACCGGCCAGAATTCAAGCCGCTCAACCAGTTCATCTCGATGGGCTTTCCCCTGATGGCACTGGCGGGCTTGATCTTCACCATCGACATCGTCCGGTCGTGCCGGCGCCCCTACGACGCGCCTGATGATCCGTGGCAGTCGAATGAAATTGAACGGCACCTTGAGTGGGAGACCTCGAGCCCCCCGCCCGCTTATAACTTTGTTGAACAGCCGGAGGTCAATTAACACAAAATCAGCACCGAGTCTGGTTTTGCTCTAGCGCCCCCAGAAAGAAGTAGTGATGTCAGAAGAACAAGAAGCAACGACCAGGAGACAACCGGGCCTGCACAAGCAGAAATGGATATGGAGACTGTCCATTATTGCGGTGGCCATGGTCGGTTTCGCCTTCTTGCAAGTTCCGCTGTTCCGCGTGTTCTGCACGCATCTGGGCATATACGTGCCGCAGGACGAAAAGGTGGCCGCCTCCACCGGTCCGGCAACCGGGCGCCAGGTGACGGTGAGCTTCAGCGGTGTGCAGGCCGATGGGATGGATATCGTGTTTCATCCCCAGAACACGATGCAGACCGTGCATATCGGCCAGCGCGCTGAAAACCATTTTGTCTTCGTCAACAACACCAACCATACCGTCTATTTTCGGGCCATCCACGATATCTATCCCTACCAGGCAGCCACCCATCTGGCCCTGATCCAATGTTTCTGTTTCACCAATCAGGTGATGAAGCCGCACACGAAAAAGTCGCTGCCCGTCATCTACCAGGTGAACCGCGGGTTGGATTCGCTGGTGAAGCGGGTCAGCATCATGTATACGCTGGAATCAATCGCGCCTCATGCGCCCGAACAGTCGCCCAGCCCGATCAAGCAAATGCTGAGTGGGGGGAATCAATAAACGCATGCCGACCGTAGCGCAACTCAAGCAGCTTCCCCGCCGTGTACGCCGCCGCAACGCGTGGTTGGGGTGGGTGATCGCGGTCATCGCTGTCGCGATCATGGTATTGACCGTAATTCCCGTGCATCACGGCTGGATTTACCCCGAACAAACGACCTATAAATTTCCCAAATGGATGAAGAAGTAGATGGCTAGCCAACCCACGATCCCTCCCTCTACCTCCGTTCTCGTCCGTACTGCGCCGGCACCGATGACGCCGGAACTGGCGAAGCACGTCCCCGCGCCCAGCTTCTGGCCGATCCTGCTGGCGGCCGGAATCGGATGCGTCTTTTTCTTCGTCTTCCTGCTCTACAGTGGCGTGCCGCTGGCCACGCTGCTGGTGATCGCGGCCGCACTGTACACGATCTACTGCGCGGGCGGGTGGGCCACCACAATTGCCACCGAGCGCCGCAAGCACAACCCGATCAGCACCAACCGCGACCTGATCCGCGGATTCTTCTTCTTTCTCGCCTCCGAGGCGATGATCTTCGAGTCCTACTTCGAGTACTACTACTTCACCCGCTTCAAACATGCTTCCTGGCCTCCGGCTGGCATGCCGCGGCTGGAAACATCGCTGCCGGCGATCGCGACGCTCATTCTGGTTGGTTCCAGCTTCACCCTCAACTGGAGCGTGGGTTCCTTTCTCAAAGGCAAGAAGAGTGCCGCCAAGAACTGGCTGTTGCTGACTATCGGCATGGGCATCTTCTTCCTGGGCATGCAGGGTTTTGAGTGGGGCTACCTCAACGGCGTGATGGGCTTCCATTACCAGACCGGCGCCTACTCGTCGGTCTACTACCTGATGACCGGATTCCACGGCTGCCACGTCACCGTGGGCCTGATCCTGCTGTCGCTGGTGTACTGGCGCATGGAGCGGGGCGACTACAACAAGGACTACCACTACTCGCTGAAGGCAGCCGAGTACTACTGGCACTTTGTCGATGTCATCTGGGTGCTGCTGTTCTTCACCCTCTATCTGTTTTAGAT
>JBOGKK010000263.1:0-8515 GCA_050745425.1 Terriglobales bacterium | reverse complement strand
GAGGACGAAGTTGTGATGGTTTCCTCCGGCGAGGGCGCCACCAGCGAGGGCGAGTTCTGGGAGGCGCTCAACGGGGCGTGCCGCGATAAACTGCCCGTCATTTTCCTCATTGAGGACAACGGCTACGCCATCTCCGTGCCATCGGAATTGCAGGGCTCGGGCGCCGGACTTTCCCAGGTGGTGCGCCAGTTCCCGAACCTGCTGGTGTTGGAGTGCGACGGCTGCGATCTCATCGAGAGCCACGCCACGTTTACCCGCGCCCATGAATACTGCCGCAGCGGCCAAGGCCCGGCGCTGGTGCATGCGCACGTGATCCGCCCCTATTCGCACTCGCTGTCTGATGATGAGCGCCTTTATCGTCCGGCCGAGGAACGGGAAGCAGAAGCCAAACTCGACCCCATTACCCGGCTCCGGAGCTACCTCATCGATCACGCCATCGCCGGGGCGGCCGAACTCGACGCGCTCGAAGCCTCCGCCGATGCCGAAGTCGCTGCCGCCAGCGAGGAGGCAATGAAGGCGCCGATTCCCGAGCCCGGCTCGATCTACGACTTCGTCTATTCTCCCGATGTCGACATGACCGCGAATGCCTTTGCTTCGACCCCGGAGACCGAAGGCAAGCCGCAGACCATGGTGGATCTCATCAACGCGTGCCTGCACGAAGAATTTGCGCGCGATCCCCGCCTGCTCGCCTTCGGCGAGGATGTCGCCGACTGCACGCGCGAGGAAAACCTCGACAAGGTCAAAGGCAAGGGCGGCGTCTTTAAGGTCACCGGCAATCTGCAGCGCAAATTCGGCGCCGACCGCGTCTACAACTCCGCCCTCGCCGAGGCCTCCATCGTCGGCCGTGCCGTCGGCATTGCGACGCGCGGCCTGAAGCCGGTGCCGGAAATCCAGTTTTTCGACTACATCTGGCCCGCCATGATGCAGCTCCGCAATGAACTGCCGGTCATGCGCTGGCGCTCGAACGGCACCTACGCCGCGCCGGTCGTCCTGCGCGTGGCCATTGGCGGCTATCTTACCGGCGGCGCCATTTATCACAGCCAGTGCGGCGAATCGATTTTTACTCACATCCCCGGCTTCCGCGTCGCCATGCCCTCGACCGCCGTCGATGCCTGCGGCCTTCTGCGCACCGCGCTGCGTGGCGAAGATCCGGTGCTGTTTCTCGAACACAAGCGCCTGTACCGCGAGCCCTTCAACCGCGGCCCGCACCCCGGCAAGGATTTCTGCATTCCCTTCGGCAAGGCGCGCATTGCCCGTGCCGGCCGCGACGCCACCGTCATTACTTATGGCGCCTTGGTTCCGCGCGCCATCCAGGCCGCCGACAAGCTGGCGCACGAACAGGGTCTTGAAGTCGAAGTGATCGACCTGCGCTCGCTGGCGCCCTACGACTGGGAAGCCATCGCCACATCTGTGCGCAAAACCTCGCGCGCGCTGGTGGCCTACGAGGACGTGCTGAGCTTCGGCTACGGCGCAGAAATCGCCGCGCGCATCGCCGACGAGTTGTTCGACGATCTCGACGCTCCGGTGCGCCGCATCGCCGCCAAGGACGTGTTCTGTGCCTATCAACCCGCGCTTGAGGACGCGACTCTGCCCCAGGCCGCCGATGTGCACCGCGCCCTCAGCGATCTGCTGCGATTCTGAGAGCGGTTCACGGCTGCAGCGTGAGCCGTAACTGATTCAGTGCCGCTTGCACGCTGGCGCGCCGGATGCGGTCGCGATCGCCATAAAACCGGTAGCGTACCGCCTCCGCATCGTTTCCACGCCGCCCCACCGCAATGAAGACCGTGCCCACCGGCTTGCGCGCGCTGCCGCCACCGGGTCCGGCAATGCCGGTAATCGCAAGGCTCCAGTCGG
The DNA here is from genome assembly GCA_050745425.1 of Terriglobales bacterium. Lineage (GTDB taxonomy): Bacteria > Acidobacteriota > Terriglobia > Terriglobales > SCQP01 > SCQP01. The sequence continues at coordinate 6,661 of JBOGKK010000263.1, read as the reverse complement.
AGGCAAACCGGACGCACGCACTCACCGCCATTTCCCGGGCGGTCGCCGCGCTCACCGCGCCGGAACGTTGCAGCGTGGCCGCGCGCACGCCCAGCAGCGCCTGCTTGGCAGCGTTGGCGTAGCTGACCACCCCGCCCAGGAAGAATTCCGAGGCGCCGGCGGCGGCCGTCAAGTGGCCGGCGAGCAAACCCCCGGTGCAGCTTTCCGCGACCGCCAGCGTCTGCTGGCGCTGCCGCAGCCAGTTACCGGCCACCTCAGCCAGCGTTTCCTGTTCGCGGCTGAAGACGGCGTTGCCCAGCCGGCGCTCAATCCGGCGGGCCAGCCGGTCGGCGCGCGCCTGCGCCTCGGCAACGGTCGCTGCCGTCGCCTGAAAATGCAGCTCCACCTGCGGCGCCGCCGTCGCCAGGATGGTCGTCACCGGGTTGCGCACGCGGCGATAAATCGGCGCCGCCAGCGCGTCCACCGTGCCCTCGCCCATACCCGCAATGCTCAGTACGCGCACCGCACCGGCTGCCGCCGGAGCCAGCCGCGCCAGCCGCGCCCGGACGCAGGCGGCAAACATCGCCTCCAACTCCGGCGGAGGGCCCGGCAGCAGCAGCAGCACATGGCCGTCGTGAGCGCACCATTGTCCGTAGGCCGTGCCCCTCCGATTCGGCAGCCACACCGCCGGCGCCAGCCGCCGCGCCTGCCGCAATTGCACATCCTCGAACCGCCAATGCCGCTGCCGGAAGCGCTGCCGGAGCCGCTGCACCGCCGCTCGATCCTCCACCAGCGCTACGCCCAGCGCCTGTGCCGCGGCCTCCACCGTACGGTCGTCCTGGGTTGGCCCCAGGCCGCCGGTGCAGATCACCAGTGGACTGCGCCGCACCGCGGCGGCCATGGCTTCGGCGAGCGCTTCACGGTCGTCCGGCAGCACCATTTTCTGCCGCACCCCGATGCCCAGCGCGGCCAGCTCACGCGTAAGATACAGCGAGTTGGTATCCACGCGCGCAAAGCCAAGCATTTCGCTACCCACGGCCAGGATTTCCGCTTGCATCTAGTTTTCCGGCGGCAGGCGCGCTCCCGCCACCGGCCAGGGCAAATGATACAACGCCGTGTGCGTAGCCAGCACCAGCGCACCCGCGGCGGGCCCGTGCGCTGCGGCAGGCGCAAACGCCAGCCCCACCAGATTCTGCCCGCTCACCGCCCAATTCGCCTCTCCCGCCGGCGTCAAGCGCAGCACGCCGCGCCACCCGCGCCACGAGGCCACCACGTACAGATTCCCCTCCACATCGAAAGCCAGCCCTTGTGGCCGCCCCAGGCCTGGAAAATGTACTGTCACCGCGCCCTGCGGGTTCACGCGCCACACCACATCGTTGCTCGAGGTGCTGGGCCCGGTCACATAGAGATTGCCATCCGGTCCGAAGGCAAGATGGTAGGCGGCAACGCTCGATTCCAGGGTAGCGAACACAAACGTATTGCCGGTCTGATCAATCTTGAAGATCGTGCCGCTGCGGTCGCCGACATACAGGTCTCCGGCTCCGTCGAAGGCGATCCCGGTTGCCACCCCCAGACCCTGCGCCACCAGCGCGGCCGAACCATTCGCACTCATGCGGTATACCGAGCCGTCGAAGCGGCTGGAGGCGTACAGCACGCCCCGGCGGTCAAACGCCAGTCCACTGGGATTGGTGAGCGCGCTGCTCCACGGTTTCATGGTGTAGTTGGTATCCAGCTTGAAGATGCTCACCGGCGTTTTCTGGCCGCGCGCTCCGCTGAGGGTCGCATAAATATTGCCCTCAGCGTCGAGCACGGGATTGCACACGGGATGGAGGTTCTCGGCAATCTGCACCCCCACTTCCAGGCTGGCCCGAGCCTCGACAGGCTCGGCTCCGCTGACTTCGACCTCGACCCGGCCGGACACGGCCGCTTCCGGTACCCGTGCAATGACCATCGACTCCCGCGCCGCTACCAGCGGCACCGCCATACCCCCCACGCGCACTTGCGGTTGTTGGGCAGCGGCATGCAGGCCAGCGCCCCGCAGCCGCAGTTCACCGCCCGCAATGACAGCCATCGGTTCCAGCAAATCGATCCGGGGCGTGGGCCGGGGCGTGGGCGTCATGTCTCCAGCATAACGCCTCGTACTCGAGATGGTAGAGCCGCCCGCACAATCGGCGCCCGCCCGCCCGGCGCGCCAGCTCACGTTGCAGTTGCCAGCGCCGCCAACGCCACACGCCGCCACGCCGGCTGAGCCAGCAGAACCACCAAAGGGCAATGTCGATCTGCACCGCCGGCACCGCCCCCACGGGTGCATGCCGCAGGGCACGGATCATGCGCCCGCACCTTTGCCAATACCTCATACCTGTTTAGAAGCTGCCTGCGGCGATGGCGACGTACTCAATTCATTCCCAGTTCTGCCGGGCGGGATGACGCTTCCTGTTACAGTAAAGTCACAAGTCTCTAGCCAACTTTCTTAGGCATCTCTGCCCTCTAACTATTCGTAAGCAGTTTCGGGAGCGCCACCCGGCAGCCGGTGGGGCGCCCCGCCGGGCAGCCCGCCGGTTCGCGGGTTGCGCATGGTCGATTCGACACCAGGAGTGTGCCACATGGCTTTCGAAACAGTGGAACGGGCCCGCCGGCCAGAAACGTTTATGAATGCACTTCAGGCCAGCCGTCTGGTCGATCTCGGGGAGACCCGTTACGACGGCCAGAACATGCTGCTCCGCGGCGCGGGCAGTCACGAATCACCGCACCGCAGCCTGCGCATTGACTGGAACGGGCACTGCGCCGGTTATCTCACGAACGGGAAGGCGATCCATTGCAGCCTATGAAGCGCGCTCTCCTCATCTTCATGCTGGCCGCCGGCGTCCCCGGGATGGTCCATGCCCAGGGCACGCTGAACGGCAAGTTCGAGCTGCCCACGCTGGGCCCGGTTGCCAATGGCACACTTTTGTTGCAATTGAGCCAGGCCGCAACCAGCGGCGGGGGCAGTTATCTCGCTCCCGAACAGGTCAGTTGCTACACCTCGATGGATGGATCTGTTGTAGGTGTGCCTAATCCAGTTAGCACACCAGCGGGGGATGCCTTTATGGCTACAGGCGTATTGCCGGCGGGCACCTATGCCGTCGCCATCGCGTACACGGCCGCTAACGGCGCGCTGACGCTGACCTCGCCTGCGGCCAGCTTTGTCTTAGGCGCCACGGGCGAACTGATCGTGGACCCTCCCCTGCTGCAGCCTGCCGCCGCCACCGGCTACGCGGTCTACATCGGCGCCACGCCCGCCACCGTAACGCTACAGGCATCCATATCCGGGTGGGCGAGCTACACGCAGGCCACCCCGTTGAGCTCCGGCGCCGCACCCGCCGCCCAGAACACCTCGACCTGCTCGCTGTTGTTCAATGACCAGATTCTGCCCACCGGGACCTGGTACACAGCAACGCTGGAAGATGCCCAAGGCAACGTTTTGCCCGGGTTTCCGCGCAACTGGTATCTCGATGGTGGCAGCGAAAACGTTGGATTGTTGACGCCGCTAGCCTCCAATCCGGAGGTGTTATTCCCCATGCCGCTCGTTGCCAATCCGGTCAACAGCGCCATTCCGCAAAGCGTGCGTTCCGGCCTTAACCTGAACGGCTTTTCGATTACCGGATCGGGCAACGTCGGGCCCGGCTTCTTTGGAACCTTCTGGTCGGGCACCGCGCCCGCCGCCGGAACCACACTCGCAGCCTGGACCCCGAACACGGCCGTGGGCATCGCCCGCATCGATATCAATGCGCAATCGCCCGGCGCGGGCGGAACGCACGGCCTCACCGTGGCCATCAGCGACGGCACCACGACCTGCACCTTCGCCGGGCTGCTCGCCGCCGCGGCCCCCTCCGTTTCCGAGGCCGCCAGCGGGTCTCCCGGCTCGTGTACCTTCCCCGCCGGCGCCACCTTGACTATTGCCATCACCGCCGACGATCACACCTCGGAGCCGCAAAACCTCAATATCGGCTTCGAACTCATCGCCCACTGAAACTTCTTAGTTGAAACCTGAAACCTTCGCCAAAGGAGATCATCCATGTCACTGCCCATCTGGGAAATTCCCTTCTACGCGCTCGGAAAAGTCGTCGAGGCCATCCCCGAGGCCCTCATCACGATTGGTAAAGACGTGGCCGAGGCCAACACCGTCCTCGACCAGGACCTGCCGAAATTCGTCCAACTGCTCAGCGATGCCGCCGTCGTGGTTGACGACAAGTTCCTCAACTTCCAGCTCGATGTGGCCCTGGGCAAAGAAGCGCTGACCCTGTTTGCCAGCATCAAGGCACAGTTGGGCATCAAAGCTGCAGCGGCGAAGGCCAACTGACATGAGCGCCACTCTTGTCACCATGCCGCGACAGGAAGTCCGGGCCCGTTATCGGCCGGAGGTCGCGGCCGTATGGCGCGGCCACGCCGCCGTCCTGCGCCAGGAACTGCAATCCATGGCGTCGCTGCTCACTGCCATGGGCGCGGAGGCGGCGCACAGCGCCGACCTCACTACCCCACAGGTCACGGCGGACGCCTGGACGCTTGACCTCGCCAACCTCGAGCTACGCGGGCAAGGCCGGACGGTCGCCGTCACCTTCCTGCAAGCGCTGCTGCTGCGCGCGCTCATGGAACATTCGGGAGTCTGCATCTCGCGCGCGGCGCTGCTGCGCCTGCTCATCGGCGTCGACGGCACCCCGGAACAGCTCCGCAACGTCGATCAGCACATCACCCGTTTGCGCCGGCGCCTGGGCCCGGCTGCCGCCTGCCTGCAGACGGTGCGCGGCGTAGGCTTCCGCTGGTCCGCCGCCGACAACCCGGAGGTGCGCCCGTGCCAGTAACCCGGCTCATCGCTCTCAACGCCGCCTCCGGCGCCTATACGCCGGTCGCGGCCAGCATCCCCGCGCGTTCGGTCACGATCGTGGAGGATGGCGCCGCTGCCGGCCAGGGGGTGGAAGCGCAATTCCCTGCCGACGGCTTCAGCGCAACCTCCACTTTTGCCGCCGGCGCGCCCATCACACTCACCGGCGCCGGGCATGACGGCATCTGTGGACTGCCCGCGCAAAACGCCGGCAACGGCGCTTCCGCTTTCAACTACCGCGCGGCGGACGTTTACTGTCAGTTGCGCTCGGCCACCGCCACCGCGACCACGGTGCGCGTGACAGAAACGGAGGCGCTGTCGTGAACTGGCAGGCACTGCTGGCTGTCGCCACCGCAACGGTGGTGTTGGGCACCTTCGTGCAATGGTCGGTGCGCGCCATCATCCGCCAGGAACTGGAACCCGTCCGCCGCGACATCGCCGTCTTGCGCACGGCGGTTTTCAATCACCTCCGTCACGGTGAACCGTTCACCGAACAAGCGATCCGGGAGCGCCTGGGCTATGAGTGAAGCGAACCAATCCGAGCCATTCTACCCGCTCATCGCCCGCTCGGCCAGCGCCAACGCGCTCCCGTGGTGGCTGCTTTACAGCGTCATCGAACAGGAGTCGGATTTCAACCGCAGCGCGGTTTCCTGCTGCGGCGCACTCGGCCTTATGCAACTGATGCCATCCACGTTTCCCGCCTGGGCGCGCACCGCGCTGCTCGATCCACGCAACAACGTCAAGCTCGGCGCCAGTCTGCTCCGCCAGTGCATTGCCATATGGACGGAGGAAACACCGGATGAAGCCATGCAGTTCGGTCTCGCCAGCTATAACGGTGGCTCCGGCTACGTGCTGGCCGCACAACAACTCGCTCAGCGCGATGGCCTGGGCGGTCACGTATGGGCGGAAGTGGCTCCGCAACTGTCGTTTGCCACCTGCAAGGGCAAACATTGCGACGCCGATCAGATCCGTGACTACGTCGCCCGCATCTGGGCCCGTTTTTCGGCCCGTCGCGTAGCTCCGATTCCGGTCTGCCAGGGGGCGCTGTGATCTGGTTCTGGCGAAACCGGCGAGGCGAATGTGACCGGCTGCGGACCGAGCTGGCAGCGGCCCAGCAGCGACTCGAACGCGTCATCGACAACGCGCTGTTTGCGGCGGGTTCACTACCCATTTTTCATCCCGAGGATCCGCGCTTTCAGCCTCGTACCGCCGCCGCACAGCAAGCCGAGGCGGCGCGCCAGCGTCCGCCATTATCGGCCGGCGAGTGGCGTCAGCAAATTGAAGCAGTCGAAGCCGAACGATCCGTCCGCGACCGCAAGGCCCGTCTGGTCGCGCAACTGCGTACCGAAGCCCAACTGCGGCGCGAAGCCGCCCGCAACCCCCAGGAGACCAGCAATGCCCAATGATGATCTAGCCATTTTGAATGCACCCGAGCCCGCCGCAGAAGCGCCCGCGGCTCCGGCTGCCACGCCCGATCCGGCGCCGTCATCCGAGCCGCCGGCGCCGGAATCGGTTGCCTCGCCGGAACCGGAAGCCGCCGGCGAGCACGCCGAAACCGCTCCCACCGTCGAGCTCGACTACCCTGACGATGAGCCCGAGGAAGAGCCCGCAGAGCCGGCCGCGCCCGCCGCGCCCGAGGAGGCGCAACCCGCGGCCGCCGCCGCCCGCGTCGGCACCGCCGCCCTCAGCCGTCTGCTGCAGGAAAACCCCGAACTGGCTGCCGCTGCGGCCAACCCGCGCGTGAAGGCGCAGCTCTACCAGATGGCGCGCCGCTCCCAGGATCTCGCTGCCTATCAGGAGGCGCTGCCAAGCCTCAGCCAGGCA
>JBOGKK010000262.1:0-3814 GCA_050745425.1 Terriglobales bacterium | reverse complement strand
ACTGCTTCTGCCAGGCCTGCACCAGCGGCAGTGAAACGTTGCCGTCGATGTCACCATCGCTGCGCGGTAGCTCGATCATGCGCAGGCGTTGCGGCTGGAAGTAGGGAAGCGGCCGCAACAGTACGGTGTTCACCACACTGAACATGGCGGTGCCGACGCCCATCCCCAGCGCCAGCACCAGAATGGCGGTCACGGTGAACCAGGGAGAGCGCCGCAGCCGCCGCACTGCGTAGAGGAAATCGCGTCTCATGCCGCCATGGTACAGCGGCATGCACCTATGCGCACTATAATTGCGTCATGAAGTTGACGTGCATTTTTAGAAGAGGCCGATGAGGGGGGCTACGTTGCCTATGTCGAGGAGCTCACGGGCGCCAATACGCAGGGCAATACGCTGGACGAGGCCCGCGTCAACCTCCGTGAGGCTATCACGCTCATCCTCGATGCGAACCGTGAGCTGGCCGAGCGATCGCTCAGCGAGCGCCGCGTTCGGGCAATCCGCGAGAGCTGGATCGCCGAGGAGGCGTGAAACGCCGTGAGCTCCTCCGGCGTTTGGAACGCGGTGGATGCCTGATTGTTCGCGAGGGCGCCCGGCACACTGTCTATCTGAATCCGGGAAGTGGAAAGACCTCTGCGGTCCCGCGCCACACAGAGATCAAAGAGCGGCTCGCCGCCAAAATTCTCTAAGATTTAGGCGTAGACCGGCGCTGATCGTCCAACCCGGCTTCGGTTCATTGGCGCGTCCTAGGGGCATGCTAGGGTATAGCTATGCCGACGCTATATGTAGAGAACGTGCCCGCGGATGTCTATGACGCGCTGCGAGAACGCGCCCGCGAACGCCGCACCTCGATCGCTGCGGAAACGATCGCCTTGCTGCGGGAACACGTGCCCACGTCGGCCGAGCTGATCCGGCGGCGCAAGTTATACGAAGAGCTGATGAGGCTACGCGAGTCGGCGCCTCGACCAGTGGGTCCGCCCGTCTCCACGGTTGATCTGCTGCACGGGGCGCGCGCGGAGCGCGAGCGGCAGTTGGATGGCGTCAAGCGGGAAGCACGCCGCCGGCGCAGTCCGATTCACAAGCCGGAGCGTAAACGATGATCCTTGACGCCAGCGTCGCGGCGAAGTGGTGTCTGCCAGACGAGGGCAACGTCCACGCCGATGCGTTGTTGGAGTGCCACGTTCAGGGCAGGGTTCGTTTTATCGTGCCGGACTTGTTCTGGACGGAACTTACGAATCTGCTTGCGCGGGCGGTACGCCGCCGCCGCATCGATGCGCGCGCTGCGGCAGCGGCCCTGAATGTGGTGCTGGAATATAAATTGCCGACCATCGCTACCGGCGATTTGTGCTCCGAAGCCCTGGAACTGGCGTGCCGCTGGCACTGGCCGGTGCAGGATCTGTTCTATGTACTTTTGGCGCGTTCGCTCGGCGAGGATCTGATTACCGCCGATGAGCGTCTGGTTCGCGCCCTGGGCTCACGCTTTCCGGTGCGCTGGCTCGGCACGCTTGATCTGTGACCCAATCAGCCGGTGCGGAGGGTTTCGAGCGGAGCCACGGCGGCGGCGCGGCGGGCGGGGAGCCACGCGGCAGCGAAGGCGCAGACGGCCAGCAGGGCCGCGGAGGCGGCCAGGGTGAAGGGGTCGCGCGGGGCAACGCCGAACAGGTAGGCCGCGAGGGCTTTCGCGAGGGCGAGGGCGAGGGCGAGGCCAACGGCAATGCCGGCGGCGATCATCCAGGCGGCGTTGCCCAGCACCAGCGAGCGGATCTGCGCGGGGCTGGCGCCGAGCGCAAGCCGAATGGCCATTTCGTGCCGGCGCTGGGTAACCGTGTAGGCGAGCAGGCCGTAGAGCCCGGCGAGCGCAATCAGTAGCGCCGCCAAGCCAAACAAGCTCAGCAAATGTGCGGTAAACGTCTGGTCGCTGATCGACTGTGCCCTCAGCGCCCGCTCACTGGCGAACGTGCCTGCTGCCACATCCGGCGCAATCTGGTGCAGCGCGGCACGGATCGCCGGCTCCAGCGACGCCGGCGGCCCGTAGCCGCGCACCGCCAGTTGTACGAACTGTGAACCGATGTTATAAAACGGTGCGTTGCCGTTGGGCGCTAGCTGCGTATCGGAGAAATGGACCACCGGTCCGGGCGCTGTGGCAACGCCCTGCACGTGGACGTCCCCGAGCACGCCAATGATCGTCGCTCCCTTGTGCTTGCTGATTTCGATCTGCTGTCCTAGCGGATTCTGGCTGCCAAAGTACTTCTCTGCCATCGCCTGATTGATGACGGTCACCGCCTGCGATGTGGGCGTATCCAGGCTGACATCGAAAAAGCGGCCCCGCACCACGGGAATGCCAAATACCTTCGTATATCCGGGACTGGTAAAGCGCATATCGCCAGCGGGCTGGTGATTGGGGTCGAGTTTTGGCCGGCCGACGATGCCAAACGAGCCCTCGACGCGAACGCCCTGCGCCAGCGGTACGACCGAGCTCACCGCCGCCGCGGCGACGCCGGGCAAAGCCCGGATCTTTGCCAGCAGCGGCGCCTCCAGCCCGCCGTAGATACTACGTTGCGCGTAGCGTGACTTGGGAATGTTCAATCGCGTGGTGATGATGTTGGCTGTCTGGAACCCGAGCGGAACCTGGTTCAGCGCATAGAGCGTGCGCAGCATCAAGCCTGCCCCGGCCAGCAGCAGCAGCGCCAGCGCGATTTCACCGGCTACGAGCGCATGCCGCAGCCGCGTCTGTCCACGGCTGGCGCCGAGCGAGCGGTCCTGCAAGCCTTCGGCGGCCGGGGTGCGCGCGCCACTCAGCGCAGGCACCAGACCGATAAGCACCACCGATAGCAGCGTGGCAATTCCAAGCGCCAGCAGCACTTGCCAACTCAGACCCACCTTATTGACCACTCCCTGCAAATGCGCGAGCAGGAACATCTGCATGCCTGAAAGGCATGCCGCCGCCAAACCCCATCCGCCCAGCCCCGCGAGGGCGCCGATGAGCACACATTCGGTCAGCAACTGCCGCGCCAGCCGCAACCTTCCCGCGCCCAGCGCCGCCCGCACGGCCAGTTCCCGCCGCCGAGCCGCCAGCCGGGTCAACAGGAGGCCTGCCACGCTCGCACACGCGATCAGCCACACCACGGCGACGGCCAGAGCGAGCGCCCATAGCGCCGGCCGCAGGTTGCCCACCAGCGAGTCGGCATAGCGCTCCACTTTGACCCGCTTCGATAGATGCAGGCTGGCGTAATGCGCCGCAATGCCCGCCTGGATGCCGCTGAGCTCCGCCTGCGCCGCCTGCGGCGATACCCCTGCGCGCAGCCGTGCGATAACGTGCAACTGCTCGTCATCGCGCTTGTCCGCCGCTGGCGTCTCGTAGGGCGTCCAGACGTCGACAGGATCTACCCGCGGGAACCTGGCCGCCGGCGGCAGAATGCCGATCACGCGGTAGGGCGTGCCGCTCAGCTTCAGCGCCTTGCCCAGCGCCGGTTGGCCATGGAACCACTTCTCCCATAAGGCGTGCGAAAGCACGGCTACGTGCGCGTGCGCGGTCACGTCGTCCGCCGTGAAGCCGCGCCCCTGGCTTACGGGCAGTCCGAGTGTCGCGAAGAAGTTTGCGCTCGCGGGCGAAGAACTGACTTCGAGGGCCTGGTCCCGCGCATCCAGGGTTGCTTCACCCCACCGGTAGAACGCCAGGGATTGGGAGTCATGGCTTTCGCGCTGCCAGTCCACGAAATCGAGATGCGAAGCGCCCCAAAACACCGCAGGCATACACGACGGCTCGGTCACGGTGACGAGCTGGCTCGAATCAGGGTAGGGAAGCGGCCGCAGCAGCAC
>JBOGKK010000261.1:0-6059 GCA_050745425.1 Terriglobales bacterium | reverse complement strand
CACCAGCCCCGTGTTACTTGTTAAGGTTGGCAACCAAGGGTTGCCCGTACTGCCGCGCCGACCGACCCGATTTTGGTCAGTTGGCGAGGCGCGCCAACGCGGCTCACTGCGAGAGGGTAGCGGTATGGCCTGCCAGCACAATCACTAAGCCGACCCTGCCGGTCGCGGCGGGGCTGGAGCTGCAGTTCGTGACCATGCCTTTGGCGCGAGTTCTCAATCCTTTCGTCGTCCCGCAGTCAATCCTGCTTGGCAGCCACGGAAATATAGTGTGGTACCGCGTCGGGACCATTGATCGAAAAAGCCTTGACGCCGGGCTCGATGCGCTGGATAACATAAAGGAAAGTGAGCGTGCGAGCGATGGCGGCTAGGGTAGGGCTAGGATTCGTCCGGGACGACCTCATGGCAGCAGGGCGTCGGGCGCTGCGCCGTCCGAGCACTGCACTGGCCTTTATTCTTGCCGTTGCCATTGCACTCGGCGGCATTGTCGGAGCGTTCGACGTCGCCTATGCCGTGGCCCATCGCCCACTTCCCTTCCGCGATCCCGCGCGTATAGCCGTTGCCGGCGAAAGTGCGGGCGGCATGTTGATCAGCGGGTATACCTGGAAGGAGAATCCGCGTGCTCCAGAGATTTTCTCCAACCTTGCGGGATACCACGTCCAGTCGGACTTCATTACCTCCGGCCGGTCACAGCCAATCCTGCTAGCGCAGGTTACGACGGGCTTTTTCAAGTTACTCGGCGTCCGCATGGCTTTGGGCCACAGCCTGCCTGCCGGCCTCATCCCCATGGAGGAAAATCTGCCGCCGCAGCCGGCGATCATCAGTCACCACCTGTGGATCAGCCGATTCGGCAGTTCTCCTGGCGTGATCGGCCGCGAAATCAGCGACGAACGGCTCTATCCTTATCATTTTCGGATTGTGGGTGTTGCGCCGCGTGCCATGGATTATCCCAGCGGTGTGGATATCTGGACGCGAGAGTCACCCTTCCATTATGGCTCGTTGATCCAATCCGCAGCCGCCCCAAGCTGGCGGTACGTAGTGATCGGCCGCCTCAAGCCCGGAATTTCGATTGCAGCGGCGGAGGCGGCAATCGCGTCGTGGCCACGCAACCAGGAGCTTTGGGTTTGGGCGGGCACGAGCGCGTTGCAGCCGCTTTCGGGGGTGCTCGCCGGCTCCGCGTATCGGCTGAGCCCACAGTTGTGGCTGCTATCGCTGATTCTGCTGGTCACCGCCGCAGCCGCGGCGTTCAGCATTTGTAACCGCGAGTTTGAAGTCCGGCTCGCCGGTCTCAAGATAAGACAGGTCCTCGGGGCCAGCTCCGGCCGACTGCTTGGGACCCTGTGCGTGGAGCTCGTCGCGGCTCTCGCGCTCGCCGTTCCCGCGGCGGTGCTGATCGGCACGGGGTCGGCGCGGATCATCGCGCACGCGCTTTCGGCTCCCGTCGGCCTCACGCCGGGCATGGCAGTGATCGACATGGCGATAGCCGCCGGGGTGTTGGGCCTTATCGCCGCGCTCGTCACCCTGCGTTATGCCTATGGACTCGGGATCCTGCGGTTTCAGTGGCTGTGGGCGAGCGCCCGCGTTCGGCAGGCCGCCCCGCGGTCCGGCCTGCCCGTCCGGCTGCGACTGCAGGTCGTGGCCGCAACGGTGCTACTGGTGCTGGCGGTACTGCTGGTTAGCGGGGCGTATTCGCTGGCCCACTTGGATCCAGGTGTACGCGCCGACGGCCTTTCCGTGGCCGCGGTGGACTTGCCGTTCAGCGAGATGCGATACATGGCAAATAACGCTCCCGCGGACCCCAAGACCAACGTCGTGTCGGCGGCGGCTGGCCGCCGCGCCGCCAAGGAGTTTTACCGCCGCACGGCGCTCGACATCGCACGCATCCGGCGGCAGGTTGCATCGTACCCTGGTGTCACCTCCGTCGCGGTGATGACATCCGCCCCGTTTACGGTGAAGACACTCCTGACGGTCGGTGAGCTGGTCTCTCCCGTTTCCGATCCGCCGCCCTCGTCGCTCGCGATGCTGCAGGAAGTGTCCGCCCACCCGGTCGGCATCACAGAAGGAACTCTGCGTGAGCTCGGCATCCGAATGCTTTATGGGCGCTACCTGACCAAGGGAGATCGCTTCGCAGTCGTGATCAACCTCGCCATGGCAAAGTCTCTGGGGCCCGGCGCCAGCGCGCTCGGCAAATACGTCGCTCAGCCCGGATTCAACGACAGAGCATGGGACAGGGTTGTCGGCATCGTGCGCAATACCCGCCAGCACAACCTGCTGGCGCCCGCCACCCCTACCTTCTACTTCCTGCTGAGTACCGCCGCCGTGCCCTCAGTCGACTTGGTCGTGCGAGCGCGTGCGGGGTTGCCCACGCCGGACCTGCGGGAGTGGATCCAGTCCGCAGCCCAGCACATTGTGCCCGGCAGCACCGTGCTGCGGCTTGCCAATATGGATTCCCTGGTTCGCGCCTCCTCGCAGCCGCTGCGCCGCGCCGCTTTCCTCCTGCTGGCGCTCGCCCTGCCCGGCTTGGCAATGGCCGCGATCTGCGCATGGGGCCAGGCCGACGGTGAACTGCGCCGCCGCCGCGGCGAGGCCGGCATTCGGCTGGCGCTCGGGGCGCGGCCGGCACGGCTCGCCTGCGTGATGCTCTATCGCGAAATGGCTTATGCGATCGCGGCCGCGGCGGTTGGCGCGTGCCTCGCCTGGTGGATTTCCGGCGTGATTGTCCTGCAGTTTCCCGGCGCCACCGTTCATTTTTCGGCCTTTGCGTTGAGCGTTGCCGTGATCGTGGTGCTCGAATTCGCGGTAGCGCTACCGACGCTTCTGAGTTCGCTGCGTCGCGATCCGGGTGAACTGATCGCAGCCGCCGACGGATGACTGAGGGTGTGCCCATGACGAAAACTCTTGCCTGGATTGAAGTTGCTGTTGCCGCCGCGTTCCTGATGGCGGCCTGCGCATTCGTGCCCGGTCTTGCCGGTGGGCATTGCACGACGCAACCGTGCACGTACTATGCCCACGGGCAACCCGAGGAAGGTGTTTGCGGCGCCAAAAAAACCGACGCGCGGCACTGCTATTGCTTTGCCAAATCGAACAAGAAATTGTGGCCGCAGGCCCAATCGGGCTGCTCCGCGAGCCGCAAACCGAAGACGACGGGCAGGAAGGGGTCCGGTGAGCCGGGCTCGCCCGGGCTGTAGCATGGTGCCACTTCGCCACGCCGGAGAGTTGCCGGGCGGGAGCGGTGCCAACCACAGCCCAATCACTGCCTCGGTTGCCGCTGCGAGGCGGATCGTAGATCAGGATTTCGCCGATCCGAAACTGAGTTTGGGTTCTGTCAGCCGCCGCCTGCGAATGTCCCGCTTCCATCTCTGCCGCTCTTTCAGGGCTGCGTTCGGGGTTGGCTTTCCGGCGTACGTGACGCGGCTTCGCGCCGAGCGGGCGGCGGCCGGACTGCAGGATGTGAGCCTCGGCATCAAAGAAGCTGCGGCTGCGTCCGGCTTTGGTGGTATATCGCAACTCGAACGGGCCTTCCGAATCCGCTACGGTTGCGCACCGAAGGAGTTCCGTGCGGCTTCCTGTGTGCGTGCTCCCGCGGCGAGTACTCCGGCGAAACCAAGTAAGCCATCTATCCGGCCGCCCTCTCGGAGAGCTCGGCTCTGAGGCGCTCCCGCGGTCCGCTTCTGTACCTGGCCGACGGAGTTTTCATCGCTTGTCGCGCAGGCAGCAGCACTTGTGATTCAGTACGCTCTCGCGGCGCCGGTGTCGAGCCAGGCAGCGAATAGCGCTCGGCATTCGGCTGCGAGGCAGCCGCCTTCGAGGTGCACCGGGCTGCCGCTGAGGCGGACGAGGTCGGCGGCGGGCAGATGCAGCTCATGGAAACCGGCGGATGCGGCATCGGCGATGGCGGCGCCGTAGACCACGCGCTCCACGCGCGCCCAGTGAATCGCGGCCATGCACATGGGGCAGGGCTCGCAGGTGCTGTAGAGGGTGCAGCCGGTGAGGGTGATGGTTTTCAGTTCGGCGGCGGCGGCGCGGATGGCGTTGACTTCGGCGTGCGCGGTGGGGTCGCCGGAGGCCCAGACCTGGTTGTGGGCCGACACCAGCAGCGCAGCTCCGCGGATGATGGCACATCCAAACGGCGACTGACCAGCCGCGATGCCGCGGCGGGCAGCGGCGATGGCCGCGCGCATCCAGTGTTCGTCATGGGCGGTGAAGGGCACCGTCAATAACTGCGCGCGGTGAGCGGCAGCGCGGACAGACGCTCCACCCGCACCGGCTCGTTGACATAGACGCCGCAGGCGTAGTCGACGCCGACGGTCAGGCCCAGCAGGTGCGCAGCCGTTTTTTGCAGCTCGATGTACCCGCGGCTTTGCACCTGGCTGGCATGGCAGCGCATGACGGCCTCCCAGCGCTCGACCAGATCGCTGATGTCGATCACGATATCGGGGCTGCGCACTCCGTGCTGGGTGATGTCGTAGAAATACAACTGCGCCACTTTGTGCGGAGCGAGCGCGCGCAGTTCGAGCAGGCCGCCGTAGCGCGCCAGGCGGCAGGCGTCGCGTATGAGGCGGCCGGCGGCGGCATGGTCAGGATGCTGGTTTTCGGCCGGATTAGGCGCCAGCACCATCTCCGGCTGCAGCCTGCGGATTTCGCGGGCGAGGCGGATGGCGTTGCTCGGGGTGGCTTCCAACTGACAGTCGCCGCGAAAATCGACAAACTCAATCGCGGCGCCCAGCAGCTTGGCGGCTGCGCGCGCTTCCTGCTCGCGCTCCGCCGGCGTTCCGGCACTGGCCGCTTCCCCCCGCGAGAGGACCAGGAGATTGGCCTGGTTGCCGGCGTCGATTTCGCGCAGCAACAGCGGGGCACAGCCAAACTCAATGTCGTCCGGATGAGGCCCGACGGCGAGAATTTTCATGCCGGCACGGCCTCACAGACTTCCTGGTAAAACTGCTCGTACTGCGGGATGATGCGGCTCGCGTCAAAGCGATTGGCGGCGGTGGATCGCGCGGCGGCGGCAATGCGCTCGTGCAGGCCGGCGTCCTCAAGCAGCGCGACGACGCGGGCGGCGTGAGCCGCCACATCGCCGACGGGCTCGAGAAAGCCGTCCACGCCACTGGTGATGAGCTCGCCCAGTCCGCCGGTTTGCGTGGCTACGGGCGGGACGCCGCAGGCCATGGCCTCGAGTGCAGCGAGGCCAAACGATTCCAGCTCGCTCGGCAGCAGGAGCACATGCGTTTGCGGAATCAGGCGCTCGACGTGGTCCTGCTTGCCGAGAAAGACGACATGATCGCTGATCCCGAGTTCCAGGGCCAGCATTTCCGCCGGACCGCGATCGGGACCATCTCCCGCCATCAGCAGTTCGGCGTCAACCTCACGGCGCACCTGCTGCAAAATGCGGATGCAGTCGAGCGCCCGCTTGACCGGACGGAAATTGGAAACGTGCAGCAACGTGGGGCGGCGGCGCCGGCGTTGCGGATCGGGCCGATAGAGATCGCAGTTCACAAAATTGTTGATGACTTGAATGGGCCGCGTTATGCCAAAAACTTCTTCCGTCTGCCGGCGCAGATACTCGCTGATTGCCGTGATGCCATCGGAGCGTTCCGTCGAGAATTTGGTGATGGGGAAGTAGGACCGATCGGCCCCGACAAGCGTGATGTCGGTACCATGCAGTGTCGTAATGTAGGGCAGGCGGCGGCGCGGCGCCACCATCTGCTGCGCCAACAACGCCGCGATGGAATGCGGAATGGCATAGTGGACATGCAGCAGGTCAAGCCGGTAGCAGGAAGCCACCTCGGCCATGCGTGAGGCCAGCGCCAGCGCGTAGGGTGGGTACTGAAACAGCGGATAGTTAGAGACCTCGACCTCGTGATAATGGACGCGTGGTGTGTCCGCATCGAGCCGGATGGGGTTGGCGTGCGTAATGAAATGGACTTCGTGGCCGCGCTGCGCCAGCTCCATGCCCAACTCGGTGGCCACAATTCCGCTGCCGCCGTAGGTGGGATAACAGGTGATTCCGATATTCACTGAGCCTCCGAATTCCGGGTGGAGCGCGGGCCGGGCGGGCCCGGCCC
>JBOGKK010000260.1:0-16981 GCA_050745425.1 Terriglobales bacterium | reverse complement strand
CTGAAATAGAACGCACGCTGGCGCAGCGTGTCTTCGCTGTTCACGCGCTTCCAGGTCGCTCCGGCATCATCGGAGCGGAACACGCCGCCGTCGCGCGCCTCGACCAGCGCGTAGAGCCGGTTGGAGTCGGCCCCGCTGACCGTGATGCCGATTTTGCCGATGACGCCCGCCGGCATGCCGGGATTGCGCGTGATCTCTTTCCAGGTGGCCCCGCCATCGCTGGACTTGAACAATCCGCTGCCGGGCCCGCCGCTCGACATCCCCCACGACTTGCGCCACGCCTGCCAGAGCGCGGCGTAGATGACCTGCGGGTTGTGCGGATCCAGCGCCAGATCGATGGCGCCGGTTTGGGCGTTGCGGTACAGAATCTTTTTCCAGCTCTGGCCGCCGTCGGTCGACTTGAACACACCGCGCTGGGCGTTCGGCGCCGACGGATGGCCAAGCGCGGCCACATATACGATGTCAGGATTCGTCGGATCAATGCGGATGCAGGAGATGATCTGGGTGTCGGCCAGACCCATGTGCTGCCAGGTCTCGCCGCCATCGCTGGTCTTATACACACCGTCGCCCTGCATGATGTTGCCGCGCAGCGCACTTTCGCCCATGCCGATGTAGACCACATCCGGGTTCGACGGCGCAACCGCCACCGCACCGACCGACGAGCTGTGGAGCTGGCCATCGGTCACCGGCTTCCAGGTGAAACCGCCGTCAGTCGTCTTCCACAATCCGCCGCCGGTCGCGCCGCTGAAGTACTCGAGCGGCCGCGCCGCCGAGCCCGCGCTGGCGATCGAGCGCCCGGCGCGCTCGGGCCCGAGGTTTTCCCAGCGCAGGTTCTGGAACAACGTGGATGGATACGGCGACTGAGCCGCCACCATGAGGGTCAGACCGCATGCCAGACCCATCAGCACGAAAGCGCGTTTCATGCGGGCTAGGATACCGCAGTATTCTACCTTTATGTACAACGAATTCACCGCCGTGTTTGAAACCGACGGGGACTGGGTGATTGCCTATAGTCCGGAGATTCCAGGCGCCAATGGCCAGGGGCACAACCAGGATGAAGCTCGGTCCAGCTTGGCGGCGGCCATACAGTTGATACTCGAAGAGCGCCGGCGCGAGGGGCTGCGGGCGGTGCCCGAAGGGGCCGAGCGCGGCGTGGTCACCGTCGGGTGAAGCGGTCTTCGCTGCTGCGGCACCTGCGGCGCTTCGGCTGCGTATTGCGGCGCGAAGGCAGCGCGCACTCACTCTGGGTAAACCCCAATAACGGGGCAACCAGCGCCGTGCCACGCCACGTGGAAATCGCTGACCGACTGGCGCGCCGCATCTGCCAGCAATTAGAGCAAAAACAGCCTTGCTGTAGCTCGGCGCGTCGTGCCGCATGCGGCTTTTCCCCAAGAAAAGCCGCACGCCTGCTGCTCGAAGCGGGATACACCGACGCTGTTTTTGCTCTAGGCATTCCGGCGCTTTAACGAGCCGCGGCCGGGTCAGCAACTTTGCCGAGCAGGTACTTGGCATACCAGGCCAGGTAGCGCCGGTCGACGTCGCGCTGGAAGCTGGGACGGCGGAAGCCATGCCACTGCCCCGGATATAACACCAGCTCGGTGGGAATGTTCAGTGTCTTCAGCGCCTCGTACATCTGCTTGTTGCCGACCTTGGGGACGTTCATATCGAGCAGCCCGCTCAGATACAGCGTCGCGGTCTTGATGCGGTTGGCGTGCAGCAGCGGGTAGCCGATCTTCTGGTAGGTGGCCCAGGCGGTGGGATTCCACGGCGGCCCGATTTCGTCGTTGTACTGGCGAATGTACTCATCGACGCCGTAGAGGCTGAACGTGAAACCGGTCCCGGCGCCGCAGGTCGCGGCCTTGAAGCGCGGATCCGAGGCGATCATATAATCGGTGGAAATACAGCCGTAGCTCCAGCCCCCGACACCCAGCTTCTGGGGATCGGCGATGCCGGCTTTGATCGCCCAGTTCACGCCCGCTTCCAGATCTTTTTCCTCGAGGTTGCCCCAGTCGCCGGAAATCGCCTGTGCATACGCCTGCCCGCGGCCGTTGCTGCCGCGGTAGTTCACGTTGAGCACGGCATAGCCATGGGAGGCAAAAATCTGGTTTTCGAAGCTGAAGCTGTAATCGTTCTGCGCGGTGGGACCGCCGTGGATGCGCAGCAGAAACGGCACGCGCGTGGCGGTGTGATAGTCCACCGGCAGCGTCAGCACGCCGTGCGCGCTGTTGCCGTCGGAGGCGGTGAACTCGACCCCGCGCACCTTGCCCAGTTGCAATTGAGCGAAGAGCTTGTCGTTCTGATGACTCAACTGGCGCACCGCGCCGTTGGCGATCGCATAGACTTCGCTGGCCTTGTCGGGATAGCCCACAACCGCGGCTTCGCACCCGCCTTTGCTGGTAAACCCGGAGGCCACAATGGGCGGCGCCAGCAGTTTGGTTTCGCTGCCGTCGGCGACGCTGAAACGGGCCGGGTATTGCGAGCGGTCATCGGTCACGGTCACGATGATGCCGTTGCCATCGGGCGTGAAGTGCGGGCTGGCGACGGCGCGGTCGAACTGCGGCGCGACCAGGCGCGGCCCGCTGCTGCCGTCTGAGGCAACCACGGCCAGACGCGCCATCGAGTACATATGCACCTTGGGCGCGGTGCCTTTGCTAAAGGCAATCCAGCGTCCATCGGGCGACCAGGCGGGCTGGCCGCCGGCGTAAAAGTCCTCCGGCGTCAATTGCTTGGCGACCGCACCCGGACGCACGTCCATCTCGTAGAGCTGGCCCGTGTATTCGCGGTCGGGATGGGGATCGTGGTTGCTGAAAAATGCAATGCGGCGGCTGTCGGGCGCCCAGGCCGGCTGGCTCTGGTCATAGCGGCGGTCGGTGAGGCGGGTGAGCTTTTTGGTGGCGATGTCGAAGATGTAGATATGGGTCTTGCGGCCGGTGAGATAGCCGACCGTATCGGCCTCGAACAAATAATGCTTGATGACCACCGGCTGCGGCGGCTGCGCCTTGCCGTGGTGGGCGCGCTTGTAGAGCGTAGCCGCGGAGGGATCCTCGATCACCAGCGCCAGTTTCTGGCTGTCGGGCGACCACACGAAGCCGTGCAGCGCGCCCACCACCGCGGTCAACTGCACCGCTTCCCCGCCCTGGCGGTTCAGCAGCCAGACCTGACCGCCGGCAGCCGGACCCGGACGGCCGGAGGTAAAGGCCAGGTATTTGCCGTTGGGCGACCATTGCGGCGACGATTCCGAGCTGGTGGCCGAATCGGTGAGCTGCAGATTCTGACTGCCGTCAACGTTGGCCATCCAGATATGCGACTCGTGCTTGTCTTTCTTGACGTTGATGGAACTGACCACATAGGCAACCCAGTGCCCCCCGGGCGAGCATTGCGGGTCGCGCACGGAACGGATGGCGTTGAGATCGTTCACGCGCAAGGGACGGCGTGCGGACTGCGCGAAAGCGGCCACTGCGACTGCGGCCAGCGCGAATCCCAGAAGCGGCAGGATGCGTTTGCTCATGCGCGTGAGTATAATCCAAGCTGGCCCGGGCGGAGCCATTATTTGGAGCGGCTCACTATCACTCGTATCGTCCACGCGAGCGTACTGCTGCAATTCGGCGGCAGCAGCGTGCTCACCGACCCCTGGTTCGCGGAGCGTCCCGGCCACTGCCATGGCGAGCCCCTGGGACTGCGCCTCGAGGATCTGCCGCAGTTATCGGCAGTGATTTGCAGTCACAACCACTTTCACCACTTTGATATGCGGAGCTTCCAGTCCTACCCGGACCACGGCGTGCCCATGATCGTCAACCCGGGCATGGAAAAACTGGCGCGCACCGCCGGCTTCACCAATATCTTTCCGCTGGAACCCTGGCGCTCGGTCACCATCGGCCCGCTGCGGGTGAGCGCCACCCCCTCGCGCCACGGCACCCCCGACAACACCTACGTCGTGCGCTGTGGCGGGCGCATGGTCTTTATCGCGGCCGATTCGCTCCGCGTGCCGGAAGCGCGCAGCCTCGTCGAGCGCTATGCCCATGCCGACGTGGCGCTGCTGCCCATCCAGGGACTCCGGCTGCGCATGTGGTTCCACCACCAACTGGTGATGGACCCCGAGCAGGCCGCCGTGATCGCCGGCCTGCTGCAGCCGCACTACGCCGTGCCCACGCATTATCGGGCCTCGTGGGGCCGATTTCGCGATCGCTTTCTGCTGCAGGCCACCGGCACCGTGGAAGGCTTTGCCGCTGCCATGGCCCGCGAAGCGCCGCAAACCCTGGTGCGCGTGCTGCCGCCGGGCGAACCGCTGGAGGTGGATTGACCCTATGGCTGGCACTGATCGCACCCTGCCTTTTTCCCTGCCGCCGCATCGCAACGCCTATCTCTGGATTTCGGCAGGTCCTTTCCTCATCCTCGCCGCCCACGCCGCCCTCCTGCACGCCGGCTGGCAGCGCATTCCCGCGCGCTTTCCTATCCACTGGAATGCCAGCGGCGCCGTCAATGGCTGGGCCACCCGCAACTTCTGGGGCGTTTACGGCTTGCTGCTGATGGCGGCCGCGTTCTGCGTGCTTTGTCTTTTTCTGGGCCACGCCACGCTGCACTGGGCGCAACACCCGCACGGTGCCACCAGCCCCGATCATCGCCGCGGCACCGCCTGGTCCCTGCTGGCCTGTTCTTATCTTCTCGCCCTGGTGTTCAGCTTCGTTTCCATGCTGCCGCTGCGCGGCGCCGCCAGTAGCGTTCCCAGGGCCTGGATTGTGCTGCCCGCGGTGCTCATTCCACTCGCCGTCGCCGTCCTGCTGGCCTTCGCCTGGCGATCGACAATCCCAGCTCCGCAACCTCCGGGCCAGCACCCGCCGCCGCCGCACGAGTCCACCGGCCATGGATATCGGCTCCTCGGCGCCGTGTACTACAACCCCGACGATCCCCGCGTCATCGTGCCCAAACGCATCGGCATCGGTGTGACCGTCAACCTCGCGCAACCGCGCGGCTGGTTGCTTTTGGTTGCGATTGGAACCGCCATCACCATCGCGCTTGTGCTCAGCAGCCTTAGCCATTAGCGCGTGTTACCATTCCCCAAATGGGCTCTGTTTTTCGCCGCGCTGGCATATTCGCCTTCCTTTTTCTGCTGCTCGCAGCCTTCGCTGCCGCGCAGCCTCCCGACTACGCGCATATTGCCAGGCAGGCGGTCACGAATCTCTCCTCCGGCAACTTCGCCGCGGTGGAACAGCATATGATCCCCGGCATGGCCGCTGAAGTGCCGCTCCAGATCCTGCAAATGGTCTGGATGCACGTCATCCGCCGCTTTGGCGATTTTCAAAAGATCACCGGCGCCACCGTGAAGCCGGTGAATGACCAACAGTTGGTCGCGGTCGCCTGCCAATTCGCCAAAGGACCGGCCACGGTCAACTGGATCATCAACTCCCACGGCCAGATCACCGGCCTGCACTTTCAATGAGCGGCCACAGTCACGATGGACGCCCTCGCAGCGGATCCTACCGCTGTCGGCGCCGCGTTATGGCGCGCCTGGCCCCGCCTGCTCGATCCGCTACCGCATGTGCTCGACGACTCCCTGGCCCTGCAACTCGCACGCGCGTCGGTAGGTTGATCGGCGTCTCGACACCGTAGCCGGCTTTACGCCGGCCGCAACAGCCAACGTTGTGTTCTGAATTGGCGGAGGGAGAGGGATTCGAACCCCCGGCACCGTTTCCGGCGCAACGGTTTTCAAGACCGCCGGTTTCAACCGCTCACCCATCCCTCCGCGCGCGCTCCAGTCTCTATTTTAGTCGCTTTGCGCCTCCAGTCCATGCCGGGAGCACCGCTGGGCACTTACTACAGGCGCTAAGAAAAACAACGAAGCAATGGCTGTTACCGGCCGTCCGGTGACCGGGATTGTGTTGACACCACGGCCCAGCAGAGATATAACCACGGCAGGAACATGTGTCACGCCGAGAAGTAATCGTGACCGTGAAAGGGGATTTATATTCAATGATCCGTCGCCTTTTGGCTCACTTTCCCGTGCGCTTGATGTGTGTGGCTGGCCTGGCGCTGATGACGACTGGCCTGCTGATGGCGCAAACTACATCGACCGGTGCCATCACCGGAACCGTTACTGATCCGAGCGGCGCCGCCGTACCCAATGCCGCGGTGCTGCTCACCCAAACCAGCACGGGGTCTGTCACCCCGGCAACCACCACGGCAACCGGCACCTTCAATTTCACGGCGCTGCAACCCGGGGATTATCAGCTCTCGGCCGTGGCCAAGGGCTTCTCGACCACCAAGCAGACGGTGGTGGTGCGCGTCAACCAGATGACCAACGCGCCGTTCAAACTGAAGCTCGGCTCGGCGAGTCAGACCGTGGAAGTGAGCTCCTCAGCCGGAACGGTTCAGGTCGATACCACGACCGCGCAGGTCGGCGGTACCATCACGGCAACTCAGATCAAGAACCTCCCCAATATTGGCCGCAACTTCCTGGCGCTGGCCCAGTTGCAGCCTGGCGTGCAGATGATCGCCGGCGGCAACTTCGACCCCACCAAGAACGGCTTTGGCGGTTTGTCCGTGCAGGGCGCCGAAGGCCGCACCACGGAAATCAATGTCAACGGCGCGGATATTACCGACCAGACCGTGGGCACGACGGTCATGAACCTGTCGAGCAGCTCGATCCACGGATTCCAGGTCAGCCAGTCCTCCGGCGACACCTCCTCCGACATCGGCAATACCGGCCAGGTCAACGTCACCACCACCAGCGGCACGAACAAGTGGCACGGCGATGGTTTCGCCGCCTACCGCAGCGCGCGCTTTGCCGCCAACCCGGTGCTGGCGCCAGTCAAGCCGCCGTTCAAGCAGAACCAGGATGGGCTCTCGCTGGGCGGTCCGCTGCTTCACAACAAGCTGTTCTTCTTCGTCAACGGCGAACGCTATAATCGCGATGCCTACTCGTCGGTGGAAATGCCCGATTTCTCCAGCTACAACGGCTTCTTCCTGACGCCCGGGTTTGACAAAACCGCCGACGCACGCATTGACTGGACGATCACGCCCAACCTCAAGGCGTTCTATTACTACGCGCACGACAGCAGCGAACTGGTGCCGCCGTCGGTGATTGGGGGAACCAATCTGCAGCCGTTCACCACCGAAAACGTCTCCAACATGCACGATTTTTCGGCAACCTATACGCACGGACGTTTTACGCATACCTTCCATTACGACCACCTCGCGTTTCAGAACCATATCTTCAGCGCTCCGGTGGCCGGAGCCCCCAATATACCCATCGGTATCGGTTTCGATACGGGCGAATCGTTCGGACCGAACCTGCTGGCGCCGCAGCATACCTATCAGTACGACGACGAGTTGAAGTACGACGGCAGCTACTATTTCGGCAATCACACCATCCGCTACGGAGCGGAAGTCAACAAAATTTCCAACCTCGTCTACGCGGCGTTTTTCGCCTCCGGGCCCCAGGTCTCTCCGAACTTCGAGGCCGGACCGGTGGCGGGCGCGGCGTCGGACCCGACCAGCTACGCTCCGCAATCGGTCACCTTCGGCAACGGCCAGGGCTACTTCTCGAACCTGCCGCTGCATGGCGACCCCTACGGCGGCGTCCACAACCTGCGGCAGGCCTATTACGTGGCCGACACTTGGCGCGCCATGCCCAACCTGACCGTCAATTACGGACTCCACTTTGAGCGCGACCCGGGCGAGGTCAACACCGATCTGGCGCACCCGGTGATCCTCGGCAATGCCTTCCCGACGTTGGCGCATGCCGCCAGCGTTCCGAACAACTTCTCACCCACGCTGGGCATCGCATGGGATCCATCCGGCAAAGGCCGCACCGTCATCCGGGCAGGCGCGGGCATGTACTACCAGAACGACATCTGGAACAACGTCATGTTCGAGCGCTCCAACTACATCAGCGCGGCAATCGCGCCCGCATTCCCTTCGACCAGTGGCAGCCCATTGCTGACACCGCAGGGCGCCTGCGTGTTTCTCTGTTTGGGCCAACCCAACACCGGCACCAGCCTGTCAACGCAGTCGATTGCCCAACTAACCCCGGCCATGTTGACGGCGCAGAGCGAGCTGTTCGCTGCCTATGCCTCCTATGCCGGCAACATCAATGCCAGTCCGGCGACGATTCTGGGCAATCCCGGCGTCAGCGCGCCGGGCACCAACATTGGCGGCAATCCGCTGTTCGATGACACCTATCGCACCCCGTACTCGGTGCAGTTCAATCTCGGCGTGCAGCACCAGTTCGCACCCGGAGTGGTGTTCTCGGCGAACGTGGTCGACAACAAGGCCATGGACCTGCTGGTGATTCAGGACCTCAATGACACCGGTGCGGCCCGCTACCTGAACCAGTCGGCAGCCATCAATGCCATTAATGGCTCCGCCTCCGATCTGGGCGTGGCCCAGGGAGCCACCCCTCAGGCCACGGTACAAAATATGCTCAGCGCCGCCGCCAGCCACCAGACCTATACGCCCTCACAGGGTACGGCAACTGCCATCACCAACTCGATCATTACCAGCGAGTTGATGGGGGGAAACAGCGGTGGCTATTCGCTCGGTAAAGGCAGCAACAACAACATCGGGCAGCCGATCTATGCCTTCGGCGGCCAGAACCCGAACTTTGGCGCTCTGGCGACCGATCGCAATGGGGGCACTTCCGAATACCGTGCCTTGCAGTTGGAGTTGCGCATTGCCAACCTCGGCGGTGTGGGCAGCGTGCGCGTCAACAGCATGACCATCAGCTACGCTCTGGGCCGCTTGGAGGCAAACCAGTTCTCCGGCTCCTTTGCCGGCGGTGCGTCCGACAACGACAATCCCCGCAAGTTCTACGGGCCCGAGGGCTACGACCGCACCTCACAGCTCAGCATCGGCGGCGTATTCAGCTTCCCCTGGGGTGTTCAGATAGCTACCGTAAATCATTTCGATAGCGGCTTCCCGGTTACGCCCACACTGAGCAATTCCACCGGCATCGCTTCGCCTGGACGCATTTTCCAGACGGACTGGACGGGAGACGGCACCCCGGGCGACATCGTGCCCGGCGCGAACCTCGGCTCCGTCAACCGCACCATCGGCTCGCCGGCAGCACTGCAGGCCTTGATCAGCAACTACAACACCAACAACGCGGGTACTGATACGCCGGCCGGTCAGGCGCTGCTCCAGGCGGGGCTGATGAACCAGACCCAGCTTTCCCAACTGAACCTGGTCATGCCCTACATCGGCGTGGGCGTGACCCCCGGTCAGATCATGCCGGATTCCTTCATCGACACCGACCTGACCCTGAAAAAGAACATCGGTATCGGCGATCGCCTCACGATCACGCCGGAAATCGATGTCTTCAATCTGTTCAACGTGGGCAACTACGACCCTCCGGGTGACGTACTGACCGGCGGCCTGCCGACCAGCGACACGGCGCCGGTAGTTGGCACGTATGGCAGCGTGGGTTCGATCACCGGCACCACGCTGTTGAATCAGCCGAACAAGTTCGGACTCAACACCGGCGTCTTCGCGGGCGGCATTCCCCGCGCCTTCCAGGGCCAGATCACCTTCAGCTTCTAGCAGGTGGTCAGCCTAATAACGAGCGGCCAGGCGAAAGCCTGGCCGCTTTTTTTGTTTTCCGGCGCCCCGCACACCGGCCTTCCGTTCGCGCCGGTTAGCTGAAAGCTCATCGCGTTTTTACGCGGCTCTGAGGTTGCGCAGAAGCTGGCGCGGGTCGAGCGGCTTCGGCAGAAACACCAGCCTGCCAGCGTTCTGGCTTGCGCGCTGGACCATCTCGATGCCATCGAGACATCCGGAGAAAAATACCACCCGCAGGCCCTGGATCTTTGCGCGCAGAATCTGCGCCAGGCGAATGCCATTGCTGTCCGGCAGGATGATATCGGTCAGCAGCGTGTCGGGCGTGAACTCGGCGGCAACCCTCAGGGCTGCTGCCGCAGTGAGCGCGAGGCGAACTTCAAACCCATTTTGGGACAACACTGCCTGCGTGCTGGTGGCGATTACCGGGTCATCATCGACCAGCAGCACACGAGGGCGCTCAGGCACAATATAGGGAGCCGCAGATGC
Organism: Terriglobales bacterium; assembly: GCA_050745425.1. Lineage (GTDB taxonomy): Bacteria > Acidobacteriota > Terriglobia > Terriglobales > SCQP01 > SCQP01. The sequence continues at coordinate 6,943 of JBOGKK010000260.1, read as the reverse complement.
TGCGGCCACTAGTCCGCCCGTCCCTTCGGCGACCATTTCCGACAGTAAGTCCAGCAAAACCGCCTGCTCGACCTCGTCAACGGCCTGATCGCCCAGGATCGCCCGAATCCGTTCGCACACCGTAGCCAGCTCGTCTGGTCGCATCAGGTTAGCGTAGCAGAAGCAATAGCGTAACGAAATCCCCTCCTTTGGGGGGCGTGCCCGCAGGCTCTTGCGCCTCCGCACAGCGGAGATGACAATTTGACATCACCATGCGAAAAGGCGAGGACCAGCAGCTCGAGGCGGTTGGGAGCGCGTCCAGCCGGGAATGACGCTGGCCGATTTTTCCCCTCCGACCGGCGCCAGCAGCAACTGCAATCGGTGCGCGCGCGGCAAATACTGGGCGAAGGCTGGGAAGGCGAGCTCGAATTTTACAACGCGCGCCGGGCGGAGCGCATACGCGTACATTTGAAAGCGTTCGCGGTGTGCGACGAGGCCGGTGAGCCGGTGGCACGCGCTTTCGTCGCCCGCGACATGCGGTCTTGGCGGCGCGCCGAATCGGCGCTGCAGCAAGCCGACAAGCTCGCCGCCAGGGGCCGGGTCAACGAACAGGTGACGGTCAATCTCGTGAGCAATGCACCTGCGGGTAAACCAAGCAGCGATTGGATTTTGGCGAGCAACTCCCGCGGCGAGACGGGTTGGGCCAGCAGCGGAAACGATTGCCGCTCGCGCTCAGCAATGGCCAGCAACCCCGTGGTCGCAACCTGGCCGGAAACCAACAGCACGCGCACCTGCGGCCACTCGCGGGCGAGCGCCATCGCCGCTTCCACGCCGTTCATGCCCGGCAGCACCACATCCATCACCACCAGGCTCGGTTGCCAACGGCGCACGCATTCCAGCGCGGCTTCAGCCGATGTGGCGCATTCGGCAGCATAACCCTGCATCGCAAGGATTTGCGCGGTCGTCTCCGCCAAAACCACTTCATCATCGACGACGAGAATTTTAGGTTGTGGTGCCATAGCGTTTGCCCACTCTATCCCCCCGCAGCCTTTACTTTAACTCAGCGCAGGTGACGCCATTGCCGCCCTGGTTCTGCGGGGGGTGGGCAAAGCGCGCAACCTGGGGATGGGCGCGCAAGGCGTCGGCCACCAGCTTGCGCAGAACTCCGAATCCGGCGCCGTGGACGATGCGGACCTGCTCGGCGCCGGCGAGCAGGGCATCATCAAGAAACTTATCGAGGCGGGACTCAGCCTCTTCGGCGCGCAAGCCGATCACGTTCAGCTCCATTGCGGCCGGCGTGAGGCGATCGGCCGGGGCCGGCGGCGGCGCCGCCGCCGGACGATCGATGACCTCGAGATCGTCCGCTGCAACCTGCAGGCGCACGGCGCCCGCGGCAACCTCATAGCCGCCGTCGGCAAGCCGCCGCAGCACTCGCGCCGCGGTCCGCGAACCGCGCAGGCGCACCGCATCGCCGGGATGAGCTTGCCGCGCCGCGGCGGCCGGCGCCGTAGCGAGCCCCAGCGCCTGCGACGACTCCGCCTGCCAGGCTTCCTCCGCTTCGCGCCGCTGCCGTGCGCGTGCGGCGGCAAGTTTCCGCTGCTGCGCGGCGCTGAGCGAGGCTTTGAGTTCATTGAGCTCGCGCTGCCAGCGGCGGTCACCCGCTTCCATAAATGCCGCAAACCGGCGCTCCATCTCGGCGCGCAGCGCGGCCTGCTTTTTCTCCTGCCAGGTGCGGTCGTAAACCGCGATCGCGTGTTCCCGCGCGGCAACTTCACGCTCGCGCTGCTCCAGACCGCGTAGCTGCTCTTCCGCGGCGGCAAGGTTTTGCTGCAGCTTCTCCAGATACTCGGCCGCGGCGCGCTGCTCGCCGGAAAGCTGATCGCGCGCCGCGGCGATGATCGGCGCCGGCATCCCGAGCCGCTCGGCCATGGCGAGACCGGCGGAAACGCCCGGTACGCCCATGCGGAACTGGTAGCTGGGCGCCAGTGTCACCGCATCGACTGCCACCGAGCCGTTGGCCACCGCGCCGGCGTGCTCACTGGCCCAGGCCTTGAGGCTGTCGTGATGGGTTGAAATCAGCGTCCAGCAGCCGCGCGTGCGCAGCCAGTCCGCAATGGCGATGGCCAGCGCTGCGCCTTCCGCCGCGTTGGTCGCCGTGCCCAGCTCATCGAGCAAAACCATACTGGCCGGAGTTGCGGCTTCGAGGATGTTGCGAATGTGGACGAGATGGCTCGAAAACGTGCTCAGGTTCTGCTCGATCGACTGCACATCGCCGATGTCGGCCCAGAGCGCATCCAGCACCGGCAGCTCTGCGCGCCGGGCGCAGACGGGCAAGCCGCACTGCGCCATCCAGGCCGCCATGGCGATGGTCTTGAGCACTACGGTTTTTCCGCCCGTATTGGGACCGCTCACGATGAGCATGCGTTCGCGGGCGAAGCGCACGCTCAGGGGAACCACCTCAGCGCCCGCTTGCGCGCGCAGGCTGGCCACCAGCAGCGGGTGCCGCGCCTGCTCCAGCTCGACCGTGGCGCCAAAGGCAACCGCGGTAGCGGCGTAGTCCTGGGCGAAGCGCGCCTTGGCGGCTTCCAGTTCGAGCTCGCCGCAGACGCGGGCAGCCACCGCCAGATCGGGTGCGGCGGCGGCAACCCGCCGGCTGAGATCCCGCAAAATGCGGCGCTGCTCTGCCTGCTCGCCTTCACGCAGGCGGATGTGGTCGTTGTTCAACTCGATCGTATCGAGCGGCTCGACAAATACCGTCTGCCCGCTGGAGCTGGCGCCATGCACCACCCCCGGCGCGCGGCGCCGCGCCTCCGCGCGCACCGGAAGCACGAAGCGGTCATTGCGCACCGTCACCAGCGCATCCTGCAGGGCGTCTTCGCCGCTGGCGCCCAGCTTCTGCATTTCACGCCCGAGCGCCGCCTCGATCAACTGGCGCTGGTGGCCCAGTTGGCGGCGCAGCCGCGCCAGTTCCGGGCTGGCGTGATCGCTCAGCTCCCCGCTTGGCAGCAGCGCGCCGCGCAGCGTCTGCGCCAACCCGCCCAGATCCGGCACGCCGTCCGCCAGCTCCGCCAGCCCCGGCCAGCGCTCGCGATTATCCGCTCTGGCATCGGGCCCGGGGCCGAGCACGCTGGCGCGCAGCGCGGCGGAGTGCTCGGCAAAGCTGGCGATGTGCAGCAGCTCGGCGCCCTCCAGCGCCGCCGACGCGGCCCCCTCCAGCAGCGGCCGCGGATCCAGCAGCGAGGCAAACGAAAACCCGCCCCGTTGCCGCAGCCACACCCCCGCCTCGCTCCATCGCTGCTGCAGCCGCGCGAGCTCTTCGCGGTCGCGCTGGAAGCGCAGCCCCGCCAGCGCGCCGCGCCCCAGCGGCGTCGGCAAATAGGCCTCCAACAGCGCCAGTACGGCTTCGGCGTCGGGTGGGGCGGCGCCGCGCGCCAGCGCGCGGTCCGATGGCGCTCCCGTTGTTCCCGTCATCTCTTCTTCTTGCGTGCCCGCGGCTTCGATTTGGCCTCCGCTGCCGGCTCTGCGCCTAAAATGCCGGCCAGTACCTGGTCAAAGGCGCTGGTTTTCGGCTTGTGGGTGCGCACCGGAGCCGTGCCCCCGCGCCAGGGGTGCTGAAATCCGCACGTCCGGCACGTCGTGGTGGCCACCGCCTCGCCCACCAGTGCCGCTAACGTGTGATTGGTCAGGCGGTGGCAGTGGGTACAGTAATCGTCGACCTCATCGCCCACTCTATGGCTCATCGCCCATTCCTCCTGTATAATCGTAGTTTATTCCGGAGAGGATCTTCTACCTATGGCACGCGTCTGTGATTTGTGCGGCAAAGGACCGCAGTTCGGCAACCGCATCAGCCACGCCCATAACGTGACCAAGCGGCGCTGGAACGTCAATCTGCAACTCACCCGCGTCCAGCGCCCACAGGGCGGAACCGCGAAGCTGCGCTTGTGCACCGACTGCATCAAGAGCGGCAAGGCCCCGAAGCCGCTTAGGCGGCAGGCCTCGCCTGCCGCCTAAGCGCCCTGCGTAGCCTTGGCGAAGCAGGGCCCCAGCGGCCCAACGCAGTTGCGGACTTGGTTCGCCCGCTCCGGGAGAACGTGGGGAACGTGCGGCTCGCCCATGCCCGATCCGCCGGGTTCTACACAGCCAGCGCGATCACGTCGATTTCGACCTTAGCGCCCTTGGGCAAATCTTTGACGGCTACCGTCGACCGCGCCGGAGGATTCTGCCCAAACGCAGCGGCGTAGGCCTCGTTCATCGCCGCAAAATCGTTCATGTCGGCCAGGTAGACGGTGGTCTTCACCGCAGCCGCAAGGCTGCTGCCGGCGGCCTCGAGTACCGCCTTCAGGTTTTGCAGCGCGCGCCGGGTTTGAGCGGCGACATCCCCATCCAGCAGCTTGCCGCTGCCTGGATCCAGCGCGATCTGGCCGGAGCAGAACAGCAGGCCGCCGGCGCGCACGGCCTGCACATACGGGCCAATGGCGGCGGGAGCATTCGGGGTGGCGACGGTCGAGCGGGCATCGAGAGCTGACATGCCGCTAGCGTATCATTTTTTCTCGCCTTTGCCGCGGGCCGCGCGCCCCCGCACCCGCTCCACCGCGTAAACGCCGGGCACGCGCTTGAGCCCCTGCAGGATCCGCTCCAGCGCTGCGGCGTCGCGCACATCCACGGCCAGATCCACGACGGCGCGCCCATCGTTCGTCTTCGCACCCACGTTGCGGATGTTGGTTCCCTGCCCGGAAATGACGTTGGTAATGGCGTTCAACATGCCGGCATTGTCGTCGGTGTGCAGTTGCAGCTTGACCTCGCTGAGTTCGCCGGCCTCCGGAGCCCACTCCACCTCGATGCGCCGGTCCGCCTCATACATCAGATTGCTGACGTTGGCGCAGCTCAGGCAATGCACGCCCACGCCGCGCCCGCGTGTGATGTAACCGACAATCGCTTCGCCGTGTACGGGCAGGCAGCAGGCCGCTCGATACACCAGTAAATCGCTGAAGCCACGCACCAGAATCGGATTTCCCGGCCGCGGCCGCGGTTCACGGCGCCGGGTCTGCAGGCGGCGCGTCTGCTCGGGCGTGCGCTCGGCGGCCGGTTCCAGCTTCAACAGCACCTGGCGCGCGGCAATCTTCCCGTAGCCGAGCGCCGCGTAGACTTCAGCCGCCTTTGCCAGCCCCAGGGCGGCGCCAGCTCGAGCCAGTGCCGCTTCGCTCAACTCTTTCACGCTCACCTGATAGCGCCGCGCTTCGCGCTCCAGCACCCGGCGCCCGATCTCGGTGGCGCGCCGGCGCTCGTGAATGTTGAACCAATGCTTGATTTTCTGCCGCGCGCGCGAGGTGCGCACGTAGCTCAGCCAGGTCCGGCTGGGAGTGTGCTTGGGCTGCGTCAGCACTTCCACGATGTCGCCCGTGCGCAGGCGGTAGCGCAGCGGCACGATACTTCCGTTCACGCGCCCTCCGGTGGCGCGATGGCCGACTTCGGTATGCACGGCGTAGGCAAAATCCACCACGCAGGCGTCGCGCCCCAGCGTCAGGATCTGACCCTTGGGGGTGAAGGCGTAAATCTCCTCCGGCGCCAGATCAACTTTCAGCATTGCCAGAAATTCCGCCGGGTCCGCGATATCGCGTTGCCACTCGATCAACCGCCGCAGCCAGCGCAGGCGCTCGTCATCGGCGGCGGGAGCAGCGGGCGAAACGCCGTCTTTGTACTTCCAGTGCGCCGCGATCCCTTCCTCGGCCATGCGGTGCATTTCCTCCGTACGGATTTGCACCTCAAACGGCTGCCCACTGGCGTCAATCACCGAGGTATGCAGGCTGCGGTACATGTTCCGGCGCGGTGTGGCGATGAAGTCCTTGATGCGGCCGGGCACGGGTGTCCAGGCGCTGTGGATCACCCCCAGCACCGCATAGCAGTTGCGCACCGAATCGGTGATGATGCGCAGTGCCAGCAGGTCGTAAACCTGGTCGACGTCGATACGCTGCCGTTCAAGCTTCTGGTAAATGCTGTAGTTGCGCTTGATGCGCCCCTCGACGCGCGCCGGGATGTCGTGTTCGCGCAGCGCGGCAAGCACCCGCCGCTCCACCCCGTGCAGAAAATCTTCGCCTCCGGCGCGGCGGCTTTCCACCGCCGTCTGCACCCGCGCGTAGGCCGCCGGCTCGAGATAGTTGAAGGCCAGATCCTCCAGCTCACCGCGCATTTTTCCCATGCCCAGCCGGTGGGCCAGCGGCGCGTAGATATCCATGGTTTCGCGCGCGATCGCCTGCTGGCGCTCGCTGGGAAGATGCTGCAGCGTGCGCATGTTGTGCAACCGGTCGGCCAGCTTGATGAGGATGACGCGGATGTCGTCCACCATCGCCAGCAGCATCTTGCGCATGTTTTCCGCCTGCCGCGCATCGTTGCGGAACGGCCCCTGAAATTCCAGCCGGTCGATTTTGGTGACCCCTTCGACCAGGTGCGCAATCGTCGGGCCAAACTCGTGCGCCAACTGCTCCGTGGTGGCCGGCGTATCTTCGACGGCGTCATGCAGCAGCCCGGCCGCGACACAGGTGCTGTCCATGTCCATTTCCGCCAGCACCGCCGCCACGGCCAGCGGATGCAGAATAAAGGCCTCACCCGAGCGCCGCCGCTGGTTGCGGTGCAGGCGCGCCGCGTAGGCAAACGCCTTCTGCAACAGTTGCGGATCGTCGAGCGGGCGGCTCGCCTCCATGCGCGCCAGCAGCACCTCGAACTCCGCCCGCGCCCGCGTACCGATGACGGCTGCCGCCGGCTGCAATTTGGTGGCCACGAGACTAGTGTAGAACTCAAACCCGCGTGCTGGCGATTTGCGGCGCTTCCTCGTCGCCGGGCTCCGGCCGCTCTCAGGACATTCTCAGGGGCAGCGATACACTAACACTTTTCTATTGACGGATGTGAGACAAAGATAAATAATGCGGACGAGATCGCTTGAAAGGGTTGACATGACACCACGGTGGAC
>JBOGKK010000259.1:0-24209 GCA_050745425.1 Terriglobales bacterium | reverse complement strand
GGGTGGGCACGATATCGTAGATGATGTTCCAGCGCGAGCCCTGCATGTAGGGCGACCAGTTATTGTGGGCGATAACAATCTTGCCGTCGCTGGTATAGGCGCCGGTGGCGATAAACGCACTGCAGTGTTCTCCCGCACCGGGATAATTGACTTGGGCGACCTGCTGGCCGTGGTGGCCCTGGTCCCATTGTTCGAGGAAATAGCTCCACTCCTCGAAAGCGTTCATGGCCGTGATATCCCATACGTCAACGTGTCCGCCATGGGCGTCGACGCCGTCGGCAATACCCTGCAGCTCGTGCTGGTATTCGGGGTCGATGTGGGGCCACATTTCGACTCTGGCTTCGGTGCGGGAAAAGCTCCAGGGGCGGCGGCCGTTATGAGTCTGCTCGAGCTCAACGACTTTGAGGAAATCCTCAATACGAGGGGCGAGCAGGTAGCCATTTTGGAAGCCGATGTCGCCGGGCGTGCCCTGAAGGTGAACCAGGTACCAGCCGTCCTGGGCCGGTTTCATGTAAGCACCGGCCAGGCGGGGATCGGGTTTGGCGGCTTTGGAACCCGGCGATGTTGCGACAACGGTGGCGACCAGCCCCAGCAGAAGAAAAGCAAGATAGCGACGCATGGAATGATCCAGCCGCCACTTTACTGCAACGCGGGCCGCGAGGAGAGATTATTTTGAGCCGACCTGAATTTCCGTCCAGGTGTGGCCGGGCATGTTGCGCAGCTCGGGCTGTTGCCAGTCGTACTGCGGATGCGCCTTAAGGAAGGCGGCGGCGTCGAAGCTCTGGCCGCAGGGGTGGCCCTGCACCGCAAAGAACGAAAGGTTGGCAGCGAGAGCGGCGTCGGTGACCTTGCCCTCGACTGCGCCGGAATCGTGGAAGGGCGGGTGGGTGTCGCCGTGACCGCAAAGGGTGCGCGAATCGGGGTTGATTTTTTTGAGGATTACGTCGTAGTGATCGCTTTCGAATTTCTCTGCCGCGGCGACGTTGATTCTGCCTTTGTACTGCGCCATCAACTGCAGCCAGCGGGTGTGGCGGGCGTTAGCGCTGCTGGCCTTGTCGTTCAAGTTGAAGGTGGTTTCTTCTTTGGCGAGCCTGGGGTTGACGGGGAAGTTGGAGCCGACGAAGAAACCGTTTTTGGAAGTCTGCAAGGTGACGACTTTCAGTCCCAGCTCGAGATCGGCGATCTCGTTATTTTTGGTGTCGGCCACGAGCCAATTATTGGCATAGCCGCCGTTGTTGCCGTCTTCCATGATCTGGGCAAATTGCTTGATGGAGGAGGCGTATTGCATGGCTTTGCGGGCGCGCTCGAACTCGGGCACGGCGTTGAAGTTGTAGCCGTGGAAGTCGCTGATGGTGGTCTCCGTAATGATGATGCCGGCGGAATTGATGCCGAAGTCGTCGGCGCTGTGGATGACGCCGGGCAAGCCATCCATATCGAAGTGATAGCCGTGCTGGGGGACGATGTCGTAGACGATGTTCCAGCGCGAGCCCTGCATGTAGGGCGACCAGTTGTTGTGGGCGAGGACGATTTTGCCGTCACTGGTGTAACTGCCGGTCGCAACGAAGGCGCTGCAGTGATCGCCCACGTCGGGATAGTCGAGCTTGGCGACGGTCTGGGCGGGATGAACTTTATCGTATTGCTGGAGGAAGTAGCTCCATTCTTCGAAAGCATTCATGGCCGTGATATCCCAAACGTCCATGTGCCCGCCGTGGGCGTCGACACCATCGGCGATGCCTTGCAATTCCTGTTGATATTCCGGTTCGATGTAGGGCCACATCACCTTTTTGGCTTCGGCGCGGAAAAAGCTCCAGGGGCGATGGCTGTTGTGGGTCTGCTCGAGCTCGACAACGTTGAGGAAATCCTCAATCCGCGGCGCCAGCAGATAGCCGTTCTGGAAGCCGATGTCGCTGGGGGTGCCCTGCAGGTGGACCAGATACCAGCCGTCCTGGGCCGGTTTCATATAAGCGCCGGCGAGGCGGGGATCGGGTTTGGCAGCTTTGGACCCTGATGACGTGCATGCCACCAAGGCGACCAAGCCCAGCAGCAAGAAGGCGAGATGACGGCGCATAGTTACCCTCACGCGCCACTGTAGCGCAAAGTGGCGCGGCCAGCCATGGGAAAATAGACCGCAATGCCAGATACCACCCCGCAGCCCGCCCGGGAATTGTCGACGGGGCGGATGGCCGGGTTGGGAGCGGTGGCGCTGTTCGTGGGTCTCGGCATTGCCCGGTTTGGATACTCGCCGCTTATTCCGGCGTTGGTCGAGGCACGCTGGTTCACGCCCGCGGTGGCCGATTTTCTGGCTTCCGTGAATCTGATCGGCTATCTCATTGGCGCTGCGGTGAGCGGGCACTGGCTATCCAGGCGGCATCCGGCGCCGTGGCTGCGGGCGGCGATGCTGGTGGCGGCCGGGAGCCTGGCGGCTTGCGCGCTGAACTGGGGATTCGCCTGGTACTGCATCTGGCGGCTGCTGGCCGGTATAGCCGCAGGGGTGCTCATGGTGCTGGCGGTACCGAGCATTCTGGCGCTTGTGCCCGAGCGCGCGCGTGGTGTGGTGGGCGGGATCATCTTCGGGGGCGTAGGCGTAGGGATGATTTTTTCAGGGCAGGTCATCCCCGAAATGGTTGGCCTGGGTTTGCCAACGGCGTGGCTGCTGCTGGCGCTGCTGAGTTTCGTGCTGACGGCGCTGGTCTGGAACGGCTGGCGCGCGGTGACTCCGGCAGCGGAGGCGCCCGTGCCTGCGGTCGTTCGCGGCTCGGGCGTGCGCAAGGCGGGCGCGGCAGCCTTCGGGTTGTTGCTGGCGGCGTATTGCTGCAATGCGATCGGGTTTGCGCCGCACTCGCTGTTCTGGGTCGATTTCATTGCGCGGGAGCTGCGGCGTGGGCTGGTTGCCGGCGGCCACGAGTATCTGTTGTTCGGTTTGGGAGTGGCGACGGGGCCGTTGCTGGCGGGCTGGTTGGGTGACCGGTTTGGCGTTCGGCGCAGCTTTGCGGCGGGGTTGGGGCTGGAGGCGTTGGGGCTGGCGCTGCCGGTCTGGGGGACCGGGCCGGCGCTGCTGGCGATATCGTCATTGCTGGTAGGCGCGGCGGGCATGGGTGCGACCACGCTGGCGTCGGCGCGCACCATTGAACTGGCCGCTCCGGCGCAGCGCACGCGCGCGTGGGGCTACATGACGCTGGCGTTTTCGAGTGCGTACGCGGCGGCGGGCATGGGCTTTTCCGGCGTTTACGCCCACTTCGGCCGCTATCAGCCGGTATTCCTCATCGGTGTGGCCACCCTGGCGGCGGGCTCGATTTTTGCGGCACTGGCGGGGTGAGTGGTCAGTCCGGTGCGGATTGCAGGTGGCGCATCTGGGCCATGATGGCGGTGAAGATCTCATCCAGAGCGGCGTCGGGCAGAGGGCCCTGCTGGGTGCGGTTGGCGGTGTGGAGGTTGGCCATGACGGCGTCTTCACGCACGGGTTCGGCGATCGGCAAGGCGCGCTCGCGCTTGAGGGCGCCGATGGCGAGAGCGCACTCGCAGCGCTGGTTCAGCAGCGCGACGAGCTGCTGGTCGATGGCGTCGATTTTTTTTCGCCAGTCAGCAATGTCCATGACGCAGACCTTTCAGGAACTGTGCCGCCGCAACGGGTTCGGTACCGGCAGCAGCGGAGGCAATCGCCTGGACCAGCGCCGAGCCCACTACGGCGCCATCGGCATAGGCAGCGACTGCGGCGACCTGCGCGGCATTGGTGATGCCGAAACCGACTGCGACGGGCAAGCTGGTATGGCGGCGGAGCGCGGCGATCAAGTGCTCGCCGGCGCCAGCGGTGGTGGTGCCGCCGGTGACGCCGAGGCGCGAGACCGCATAAATGAAGCCGGTGCTGGCGGCGGCAATGGCATGCAGGCGTTCGGGTGGCGAGGTGGGTGCCACGAGAAACACGGTATCCAGGCCGGCCGCCTGCATGAAGCCACGGTATGCGGCGGCTTCTTCCGGGATGAGGTCAGTGATCAGCACGCCGTCGCAGCCGGCGGCGGCGGCATCGCGCGCGAATGCCTCCAGGCCGTAGCGCAGCACGGGGTTGTAGTAGCTGAACAGCAGCAGACCAACTTCGGAGTGTTGGCGGATGGCCCTGGCCGTGGCCAGCACGTCTTCGAGATGGACGCCCCGAGCGAGTGCCCGTTGGCTGGCCGCCTGAATCACAGGGCCGTCGGCGACCGGATCACTGAAGGGGACGCCGAGTTCAATGATGTCGGCGCCGGCCGTGGCGAGTGCGAGCGCGATATCGCGGCTCGTGTCGAGCGAGGGATCGCCGACGGTGAGGTAGGGGATTAGCGCGCGGGGCTGTTTCGTGCTGGCGGCGAAGATGCTGGCGAAGCGGCTCATATTGATGCAGGCGCGGGGCTGGCGGTCAGATGGAGCTCACGCGTGAGGATATCCATGTCTTTATCGCCGCGGCCGGAGATGTTGATGATGATGGCGGTATCGGGGTCCATGGCGGGGGCGCGGCGGCAGGCCTCGGCGACGGCATGGGAGGATTCCAGAGCGGGGATGATGCCTTCCAGACGCGACAGCCGCTGGCAGGCGGCGAGCGCGGCAGCATCGTCGGCGGCCACATATTCGGCGCGGCGGCGGTCGTGGAGATCGGCGTGTTCGGGGCCGACGGAGGCGTAGTCGAGGCCGGCAGAAATGGAGTGGGTGGCCGCGACCTGGCCGTAGGCATCCTGTAGGAGATAGGAAAACGTGCCTTGCAGCACGCCGGGCGTGCCGCCGCCCTCCCCAGCCTGGAAGCGTGCGGCGTGCTCGCCCAGCGCAGGTCCGCGGCCACCGGCTTCAACGCCGATCAGGGCAACATCGACATCGTTGAGGAAGGCATGGAACAAGCCCATGGCGTTCGAGCCACCGCCGACGCAGGCGATCAGAGCGGCAGGCAGGCGGTGTTCGCTGGCCAGGATCTGCTGGCGCGCCTCGCGTCCGATGCATACGTGAAAATCACGGACCATGGTGGGATAGGGATGGGCGCCGAGGACCGAGCCCAGCAGATAGTGGGTATTGTCGCAATGGGCCACCCAGTCGCGCATCGCCTCGTTGATGGCATCTTTGAGGGTGCGGCTCCCGGAGTTGACGGCGCGGACTTCGGCGCCGAGCAGGCGCATGCGGGCGACGTTCAGCGCCTGGCGGGCCATGTCCTCGGCCCCCATGTAGATAACGCAATCCAGGCCAAAGTGCGCGCACACGGTCGCGGTGGCGACGCCGTGCTGGCCGGCACCGGTTTCGGCGATGATGCGCTTCTTATTCATGCGGCGCGCCAACAGCGCCTGTCCCAGGCAGTTGTTGATCTTGTGCGCACCGGTGTGCAGCAAGTCCTCGCGCTTGAGGTAAATACGGGCGCCGCCGAGTTCCTGGGTGAGCCGGGGAGCGAAGGTCAGCGGAGTGGGGCGGCCAGCGAAGTTGTGCAGTAGATCGTCGAGTTCGCTTTGAAACGCCGGGTCACGGCGGGCCTCGTCGTAGGCGAAGGTCAGCTCGTCGAGAGGATGGACCAGGGTTTCGGGCACGTAGCGTCCGCCGTAGCGTCCGAAGCGGCCGGGCGCAGCGGTTCGCACTGCGGCCGCGCCGGGAGCGGGCTGGTCTTGCAGGAGCAGGACGCTGCGCACGGCACGGCAAAAAGCGATGACGGCGTCAGGATTCTTCTTGCCGGCCTTACTCTCGACCCCGGAGGCGGTGTCGGCGCCGTCGGCTCCGGAACGGCGCAGCGCTTCGGCAACGTTTTCAGGCTTCAACCCGCCGGCAATCAGGACTTCGGGTACGTGCGCGCCGGCCGGGGCTTGGGCGGTTAGTTCGCGTGAGAACGCGCGCGCGGATTCCCAATGAAAGGGCGTTCCGCTGCCGCCCGAGATGCCGTCGACGGCGGCATGGTCGAGCACAAAACGCTCCACGACGGGCGCCCACGCCAGCGCCGCCCGGACGCCCTGGGGCATGCTGACGGCGCGCCAGACGGCAGCTCGTGCTTTGAGCATGCGGGCGTCGGTGACGGAATAGTTGCCGTGAAGCTGGACAGCGTGCAGTCCACAAGCATCGATGGTCTGCATGATTTCGCCGATGGGATTGCCGGCGAATACGCCGACCCGCAAGACGTCGGCGGGCAGCAACGGCGCCAGATCGCGCACCACCTCGCGCTCGACGCGCCGGGGTGAGGGAGCGAAGACGAAGCCGGCGGCGTTGGCGCCGGCAGCGCAGGCCTGCAGAGCATCTTCGCGGCAGGTGAGGCCGCAAATCTTGATCAGCGGCAGGCGCACGCCGCCGAGCATGTGTTGCAGAGCCTCGCCGGGATCGGAGGCCTGCATGAAGCTCTCGCCGATGAGATAAGCCTGGAAGCCTGCGGCTGACATGCGGACCAAATCGGCGGGCGTGCGCAGCCCGCTTTCGGCCACGTGCACCGTTGCCGCAGGCAACAAGGGACCCAGCTCTTCGCCGACGGCCAAATCGACGTTGAAGGTATGCAGATCGCGGTGATTGACGCCGATGCAATCCACGTTGGCATCGGTGGCCATCTTCAATTCGCGCAGGTTATGGATTTCACACAGGGTGGCAATGCCGGCTTTTTTGGCGGCATGGACGAGGCGGCCCATCATCGTGCCGCTCAAGATCGCGGCGATCAGGAGGACGGCGTCGGCGCCGGCGGCCGCGGATTCATACACCTGAAAATCGCTGAGAATAAAGTCTTTGCGCAGAATGGGCAGCGAGGTCGCCTGGCGCACCTGCTCGAGATAGTCGAGGTGGCCTTCAAAGTGTTTTTGCTCGGTGAGGACGGAAAGCGCGGTCGCGCCAGCGCGCTCATAGCCGCGTGCCAGCTCGGCCACGGGAAACGATTCACGGATTCTGCCCCGCGACGGGGAGGCGCGCTTGAGTTCGGCAATGATGGCTGGCCGCCTGGCATTGCGCAGTGCCAGGACGAAGTCGCGGGGATCGCGGCGTGCGGCCAGTGCCTGCCCCAGCAGGCCATGCGCCGTCGCGAGACGGCCTTGGCGGGCGTTATTCTGTTTGCGCTGCTCGCGGACGATTTCTTCGAGAAAGGAAGACAGGCTAGGCCCTTTATAAGCACCGCGGTGGCGGGGCGGACGCTCGGCGGCAAGGGCCGGCGGCGCGGTCGGCTTGGTGTTGCGCGGCTTCACGGCGAGTTCTTTCATCCTACCAGTTCGGCCATGGCGGCCGTCGGGGCTGCGTGGCCGAGTAGGCGGTGGTAAGCTTTGGACAAGATGTCTGCCGTTTTATCACGCCGGTTTATGGTCGCTGCGCTTGCTTTGGCGGTTGCTGTTCCGCTGGGTGCACAGATTGTTGGTCAGCAGCAAAATATGGGTGCGGCCGCATCAGCAGCGGCACCGTCAGCGGCTTCGGCTGCCGACAGCGCTGCGCAATTGAAAAGCAGCACTGAATTTGTGCTGGGTAAGTGGGATGAGCTGCAGGCCGAAGCCCACGGCGGGCGAAACTATATTGATGGGGCGCTGCAGCATTTTCGCGCCGCCATGGCCGCCAATCCCGATTCGGCCTACATTGCCGCACAAATGGCCGATTTGCTTTCGCGCCTTGGGCAGACCGCGCCGGCGGTGGATTTAGCGAAAAAGACGGTACAGGCGCATCCGGAAAGTATTGTGGCTCACAAAACGCTCGGAGAAATCTATTTGCGCGAGCTGAGCCATGCACCACAACCGATCAGCGATGCCAACTCGGGGGGCGCCATTTCAGCCGCCATTGGCAACTATAAGGATCTGATCCGGCTCGATCCTCACAACGCTGACGACATGGTTGTACTGGGGAAGCTTTATGGAGCGGAAGGCAACGCGGTGGCGGCCGAGCAGCAATTCCGCGCTGCGTTGGCGGTGGATCCGGTGAACATGGACGCCGTTACCAGCCTGGTGCAGTCGCTAGCCAGCCAGGGCCGTCTGGATGAGGCGCAGAAGGAAATCGACGCATTGCCGCTGGTCGCACGCGGCGCTGAAGTTTATGCCACCCTCGGCGATGCCTACACCAATGTCCATCGCTATGGCGATGCCGCCAAAGCTTATCAGCAGGCGCTGGACGCTGATCCGCAGGCTGTCGATCTGGAAAAGTCCCTGGGCAGCGCGCAGATGAGTGCCGGGGATTACGCCGCGGCCCTGAAGACGTACCAGCAGGTGTATCGGGCATCACCGGACGATGGGCGGGTGGCACTGCGATTGGGACAGCTGCAGATGCAGATGGGGCAGTTCGACCAAGCCCGCGCCAGCCTCAATGCAGCCGCAAAACTCTTGCCCAGCAATGATGTTGAGGTTGCCTACGCCAATGCCCTGCTGGATCAGAGCCAGGACCATGATCAAGCGGCGCTTAAGGAACTGCGGGCATTGGCGGAGCGCAAAACCAAACCCGCGACGCAGAGCATTTTTCTGGCGCAATTGACACGCCTCGAAATGCGTATGGGGCAGAATGGGCCGGCGCTGGCGCACGCGCAGCAACTGGCCGCGCTCGGCCCCAGCTACCGCGATCAGGGGCTGAGGCTGCAAATCGAGCTGTACGCGGCTCAGCACGATTTTGGCAACGCATTGGCGACTGCGCAGACGGCACTGAAGGCACAGCCGGATTCGCGTTCGCTGCAGTTGACCTATGCCAATTTGCTGGCGGCTACAGGTAAGACGGAAGCCGCCAAAGCTGCGATTCACCAGCTCATGCACGGCGGAAGCCAGGATGCGGCTTTATATCTGGAGCTGGGTCAGGTTGAGATGCAAGCCCGGCAGTGGATGCAAGCGCTGAGCGATACACGCCAGGCCGACAAGCTGCAAGCTACGCCCGCCGGCCATGCGCACGCGGTGCGCCAGCTCGGACTGATCGAGGCCAAGCAAGCTGATTATGCTGCCGCCGAGCGCAGCTACCGCCAGGCACTCTCGCTTGAACCCAACGATGCCGACACGCTCAACGCGCTCGGATACTTACTGGCGCAGCGCGGCGTTCACCTGAACGAGGCCCTCGGGTACGTGCAACAGGCACTGGCTCAGGATGCCCACAATGGCGCCTATCTCGACAGCCTGGGCTGGATCTATTACAAGATGAAGCGCATGCCCGAGGCGGTTACGAAGCTGGAACAGGCGGTTCACTACGATCGCCACGACCCGGCTGTTCTGGACCATTTGGCGCAAGCTTACGAGAGCGATGGCAAGCTGCAAAAAGCGGTTAGCAGTTGGTCACAGGCGCTTGACGATCTGAAGATCAATCCCGATGCTGCCAACGCGAGCCAGCGCCAGGATATTGAGAAAAAGCTGGATGCCGTCAAAGTGCGGCTGGCGCAGGAGCGGCAGTAGGCACCAGGGCGATGTTTTTGCTCTAGCTGGCGGCGGCTACGTCGTCATCAAGGGGAGGCAGAGCGAGGGTGGCTTTGGTCAGAGCTGCCTCGATAAGAGACAGGGCCTGCGGAAAGCTCAGATGTTCGGTACTTGCCAGTTCACTGGCCAAAAGCAGTACGGCATGGTCGAGCATCTTTTTTTCGCGGAAGGAGAGGCGTTTCGACTGATGCAGTTGCGCCAATCCTTTCAGCACTTGCGCGACGTCGGAGAGCGAACCGTGGCCTAGCTTGCTGGAGTTTTCGCGGAAACGGCCTTTCCAGTCGCCGGGGCGGGCTGCCACGATGGCGGCCGGCACGGCGTCCTCAAGATAGCTCAGGACCAGTTCTGCTTGCGCAACTGAGCTCAGTGGACGCAGGCCGACGCTGGCGGCATTGGCTTGCGGCACCAGAACGCGGAGATTGCTGGCGGCAATATGGAGCAGGTAATAGTCGCCCTGGCCATTGCTGGCCGGCTGGATGGCTTCGATGATGCCGACACCATGGTTGGGATAGACAACTTGATCGCCGGGTTGAAAAAAGTGGGTGGAACTCATGAGGTGGGTCTGGCTCCAGTATGACAAAATGGCGGGAAGCACTGCAACGAGGTTAAGGGATGGCTGTCAATCTCCACGCAAAATTGGAAACCGAAATCAAGCAGCTCGAGCACGAACTGGCAGTGGAACTGCCGGCGGAGCTGAAACGGGCGGTCGCGCTGGGTGACTTGAGCGAAAATGCCGAATACCATATGGCCAAACAGCGGCAGGAGTTTGTCAATGCCCGCCTGGGGCAGCTCAAGAAGCGTGCGGCCGAGCTGGCGCTGGTCAATTTAGACAACATTCCGCATGATCGCGCCGCTTACGGATCGATCGTGCTGTTGCATGATTTGGATAAAGGCGAGGACGTGGAGTATCGTTTGGTCACGAGCGAGGAGGCAGACGTCGCGCGCGGCAGGATATCCACCTCATCGCCGATTGGCCGGGGGCTTTTGGGGAAGAGGCCCGGGGACGAAGTGCGCGTCCAAACGCCCAACGGGGCGAGAGAGTACGAAGTGCTTAAATTGCAAACGATTTACGAACGAGAAGCAGCGGGGGATTCCACTCTGTGACCTACACCCGCGCCATTGGCCAGGGTTGCAAATACATTCTGGACAAAATCGTCCGCTCGCTGGCGCTGGCGCGCATTAATCCAAACGTACTCACCTTTATCGGTCTCATCGTCAACCTGATTGCTGCGGTTCTGTTCGGCTATGGGAAGTTTCTGGCCGCCGGGCTGGTCATCATTGTGGCCGGCATTTTTGACATGGTGGACGGCCGGGTTGCCCGCTATACGAATACGGTCAGCCAGTTCGGTGGATTCTTCGATTCGGTGATGGACCGCTACTCGGATTTGGCATTGTATTTCGGGCTTCTGGTTTACTACGCGCACTTCCATCGTGAATTTTATGTGGTGCTGACGGCGGTGGTCATGACGGGTTCGGTCATGGTGAGCTATGCCCGGGCGCGGGCCGAAAATACCATCAAAAGCTGCAAGGTTGGTTTCATGGAGCGGCCGGAGCGCATTGTACTGGTCATTATCGGGGCACTGTTCAACCGCATGGAGGCGGTACTGTGGGTGATCGCGGTGCTGAGCAACGTGACGGTCATTCAGCGCATTCGGCACACGTATTTTGCGACGCGGGAGATTGACCGGCGGCCGGAGAATTCGACCTCGGTGGCGGGACACTGACGGTGGCTTTCAGGGTTCAGCTTGCAGAGTTCAGGCGGGCGGAATAGGCTGCCAGCAGCAGTTCGAGCTCGCGAAGTTTAGCGCGTTCGGCTGCGACAATGGCCGGGTTGGCACGCTCTACAAACTTAGGGTTGGCGAGCAGGGTTTGCTTCTGAGCAATTTGAGCCTGAAGTTCCGCCAGATCCTTCTCCAGGCGCTGCTTCTGGGCGGCGGCATCGGCACGGAGGACGAAGCTGAAGGTGAACGGCTCGGAGCCTCGCGTTCCGGTAATGGCTTCGTGGTTGAGATGCAGGAAGGCTTTGACGTAGTCCCAGGGCACGTGTGTATCGGCACCGCTCCAATTGAGATTGTCGATCTTGCCGCCCGTTTCCGCCATTTGTTTGCGCCCCTCGGTGACGATGGCCTGGAGTGAGGTGGCAACCTGTTTGGCGGAGTTGTCGGTGGCTTCGACCGCGGCCTGGGGGAAAGGGGCCAGCGCGATGGAGGCGGCTGGGGGCGCGGGGGCGTGGAGCGCCATCCAGAGCTCTTCGGTGAGGAAGGGCATGACGGGATGCAGCAGGCGCAGGGCACCATCGAAGGCGGCGAGTAAGTTGACGGCAGCAATCGATTGGCTGCTGTCGCTACGCAAGCGCAACTTGGTAATTTCCAGATACCAATCGCAGAACTCATGCCAGAAGAAGTGAAAGAGCGCATCGGCGGCTTCGTGAAAGCGATACGCGGTCAGGCTGCGGTCCATATCCGCGGCCACGTCGTTCAGGCGGGTGAATATCCAGCGATCGACCCAGTGATCGCCTTCCGCGATCAAAGTCGGCGGACTGCCGGCAGGAGCGGTGACGCCCGCCTGATTGGCGCTGAGAAAGATGAAGCGCGCCGCGTTCCAGATTTTGTTGGCGAAGGAGGCATAGCCCTGCATGCGCTCTTCCGCCAGGGCAATGTCGGTTCCCGGCGCGGCCATGGCGGCCAGCGTAAAGCGCACCGCATCGGTGCCGTATTTTTCGGTGACCACCAGCGGGTCAATCACATTGCCTTTGGTCTTGGACATCTTCTGGCGTTCGGCGTCACGCACCAGAGCATGGATGTAGACCTGGCGGAAGGGAGCTTTGCCGGTGAAGTGGACCCCCAGCATCATCATGCGGGCGACCCAGAAAAACAGAATGTCGAAGCCGGTGACCAGCAGCGAGGTGGGGTAGAAATCGTGCAGATCGGCTGTGTCGTCGGGCCAGCCGAGGGTGGAAAACGGCCACAGTCCCGAGCTGAACCAGGTGTCGAGGACGTCGGTTTCCTGGCGCAGCGGGCCACCGCAGCTGGGACAAGAGGATGGAACTTCGCGGGCCACAACCATATTTGCGCAGGCGTCGCAGTGCCAGGCAGGGATGCGATGCCCCCACCAGAGCTGGCGCGAAATGCACCAGTCGTGGATGTTGGCCATCCAGTCGAAATAGTGCCGGGCATTGACTGCGGGTACGAACTCGACTTCGCCGCTTTCGACCGCCGCGACTGCGGCCTGTGCGAGCGGCGCAATTTTGACGAACCATTGCGTCGAGATGCGCGGTTCGATGACCGAGCGGCAGCGCTGGCAATGACCGACGGCCATGGGGTGATCTTTGACGCCGGCCAGCAGGCCCTGCGCGTCGAGATCGGCCACCACGCGCTGGCGCGCCTCAAAACGATCGAGACCCGCGTAGGCGCCGGCATCGGCGGTCATTTTTCCGGCTTCGTCGAGCACCGTCAGTTGGGGCAAGCGGTGGCGCTCGCCGACAGCGAAATCGTTGGGGTCGTGGCCAGGGGTGATCTTGACCGCGCCGGTGCCAAACTCGGGCTGTGCGATATCATCGGCGATCACCGGGACGGTGCGCCCCGCCAGTGGCACCTCGACCTGCTTGCCGACGAGGTGCTGATAGCGGGGGTCGGCGGGATTTACGGCGACGGCAACGTCGGCCAGAATCGTTTCCGGCCGCGTGGTGGCGATTTCGAGGAATTGTCCGGGCTGACCGGCGACGGGATAGCGCACGCGGTAGAGCTTGCCGACCATGTCCTCATGCACGACCTCGAGGTCGCTGACGGCGGTCTGGCAGCGCGGGCACCAATTCACGATGTAGCGGCCGCGGTAGATCAACCCTTCCTCGTACAAGCGCACGAAGACCTCGCGCACGGCGTGCGACAGTCCTTCGTCGAGCGTGAAGCGCTGGCGCTGCCAATCGCAGGAGGCGCCCAGGCGCATCATCTGCTGCTGGATGCGCCCTCCACTTTGTGCTTTCCAAGCCCAAACCGCTTCTTCAAATGCCGGCCGGCCGATGGCCTGCCGGGTCTTGCCTTCCGCCGCCAGGGCGCGTTCGACCACCATCTGGGTGGCGATGCCGGCGTGATCGGTGCCGGGCAGCCAGAGCACGTTCCATCCCTGCATGCGCCGCCAGCGCACAACCATGTCGATCAGGGTGTGCTCGAGCATGTGGCCCATGTGGAGCGAGCCGGTCACATTCGGGGGAGGAATCACCAACGACCAGTTGTTGGGCTTTCCATTGGCGGCGTGGAACAAGCGGGAGTCGACCCAGCGGCGCGCCCAGCGCGGCTCGATCGACTGCGGCTCGTAGGCTTTGCTGAGTTCTTCAAACACGAACCACAATTATAATCGCCAGATATGATCTTGCTTGCCGACGACAGCCCGCATACGCTGCGCATGGGCCGGGAATACCTGAGCGGGCTGGGCTATGAAGTGGCGACGGCGACGGACGGCGCAACCGCCCTGGCCGCGATCGCGGAACAGCGTCTGGAGCTGATTCTTGTCGACGCCGCCTTGCCCGGGTTTGCCGCCGAATTAGGTGGCATGGAGCTATGCCGGCAGGTGAAAGCCGATCCCCGCCTGCAAGCGGTTCCGGTGCTGGTGCTGGTGGGTGCGCTGGCCCGTCTGGCGCCGGAGGAGCTGGCGTTGGCGGATGGGGTGTTACGCAAACCGCTGTCTTCGGCGGGACTGGAGGCCTGGCTGCGGCCGGCGGCGGTGCCTCAGCCGGGCGGCGAACTGCCGGTTGATGAAATGCTCACCCTGGCCGTGCAGGAAGCGGCCCAGGGACTGTAACGTGGCTGCCACGGATACGATTGTGGCGGTATCGACGCCGCCGGGACGAGGCGGCCTGGGGATTGTGCGCCTGTCGGGCAGGGCCGCCAAGGCAATTGCGGCGGCGATGATGGGTGCGATCCGGTTGCAGCCGCGCCACGCCACATGGAGCGAGTACCGCGACCGCGATGGCGAACTGCTCGATGAAGTCATTGTGAGCTGGTTTCCGGCGCCGCATTCGGCAACGGCAGAAGACGTGATTGAAATCAGCGCCCACGGTGCGCCGGTCTTGCTCGATGCCCTGCTGCGTGATGCCTGTGCGCGCGGGGCGCGGTTGGCGGAGCCGGGCGAGTTCACCCGCCGCGCCTTTCTGAACGGCCGTGTCGATCTCGCCCAGGCCGAAGCCGTCGGTGATCTGATCGCGGCTCACACGCTGTTTCAGGCACGCACGGCAGCACGGCAGATGCAGGGTTCGGTAGCGCAATTGCTTCATCCCGTTCACCTGCAACTGACGGAGTTGATTGCCCGGCTCGAGGCCGGCATTGATTTTGCAGACGACGATGTAACGGTGCTCGCCGATCGCCCTCTCCGCGATGAGCTGGGAGCAATCGGAGTGGCGCTGGGCAGCCTGGAAGCCGGATTCGTGCGGGGGCGAACCGTGCGCGAAGGCATTCGGCTGGCACTACTGGGCCGTCCGAACGTGGGTAAATCAAGCTTGTTCAACCGCCTGTTGCGGCGGGATCGCGCCATTGTGACGGCGCAACCGGGCACTACCCGCGATCTGGTCGAAGAGAGCCTGGATTGGGACGGCATACCGGTAGCGTTGGTGGACACGGCCGGAATCCGCGTTCCGGAGGGCGAAGCCGAGGAAATAGGCATTCAAAAATCTTGGCAGGCGGCCGCAGACGCCGACCTGGTGCTTGCCGTTTTTGACACTTCCTGCCCGCCGACACGCGAAGACGAGGCTCTCGCCACACGCCTTGCCGAACTTCCGCAGGCCGTACGAGTGTGGAACAAGCAGGATTTGGCGCC
This sequence comes from Terriglobales bacterium, assembly GCA_050745425.1. Classification (GTDB taxonomy): domain Bacteria; phylum Acidobacteriota; class Terriglobia; order Terriglobales; family SCQP01; genus SCQP01. Next base: position 9,072 of record JBOGKK010000259.1, on the reverse strand, counting down.
GGCGGCGGGTTGGGCCCGGCGCGAGGATGCGTTTTTGGTTTCGGCACGCAGCGGCGAGGGCCTGGAGGCGTTGCGCGCGGGCGTGCGTTCGCGTCTGTTGCCGGCAGCCGGTGGCGAGGCTAGCTACATTACGAATGCCCGCCATGCCCAGCAATTGCAACTGGCGGCGCAGTTTGTGGAACGGGCTGCGGCGGCGGCCGCGCTGGTACCTCACGAAGTTCTGCTGGTGGATCTGTACGAGGCGCTGCATGCGCTCGATGCAATCACGGGCCAAACGACGGTTGAGGATATACTGGGGGTAATCTTCTCCACGTTTTGCATCGGCAAGTGATGCGTAACGCGTGATGCCGGAGTGGCATCTTACAAAGGAAGGTGGCTTGTGATTGCGTCTTCCCGACTGCCTCGAATTTTGCCGCTGATTCTGGTCGTGTTGCTCTGCACGGGGCTACTGATTGCGCAACAGCAATCCTCGCAGAAATCCCAGGGGAGTGTCGACGGGGTTCCGGTTGCCAATCAGCAGACCGCCAAAAAGCTCAAGGCCGAGGACAACGTGCACCTGATTGGGCACCGGGATATCGGCAAGGGGCTGGACTTCTACAGCCAGGAGAAGGCGATTGCTCTGGGTCATCAACTGGCACAGGAAGTCATAAAAAACAGCAAGGTGATCACAGACCCTGAGGTGAACGAATACATCAACCGCCTGGCGCAAAACCTGGTGCGGAATTCCGACGCCAAGGTGCCCTTCCATGTGCATGTGCTGCAGGACGACACCATCAACGCGTTTGCTCTGCCCGGCGGCTACTTTTTTGTCAACAGCGGCATTATTCTGGCCTGCAAGGAAGAGGACGAGCTGGCGGGAGCGATGGCGCACGAGATCGCCCACGTGGCGGCGCGTCATATGACCCGTAACGCCACGAAGGGTGAGTTGATGTCTCTGCTGACCATTCCGGCCGAAATTCTGGCGGGGCCAGGCCTGGGCGGGCTGGGGGCGGAGGTGGCGGCGAGCGCGATCGTCCCGCTGCAAATGCAGCGGTTCAGCCGTGGTGATGAAGAGGAGGCGGACTGGCTGGGCACGCAATATTTATGGAAGGCAGGCTATGATCCCTATGGCTTGCCCCGTGCGTTCGAGTTGATTGAGGCGGAGGAGAAGCAAAAACCAAGCCTGATTTCGCGCATGTACGCCAGTCATCCGGCGACCTCCAGTCGTATAGCCATCACGGAGCGCGAGATTCAGACGATACTGCCGCCACGGCCCTCTTATGTGGTCACGACCTCGGACTTCAACCGCATCCAGGCACGCTTACGGGCACTGATCAAGTCAAAAGTCGAAACGGGAGTCACCATTCCGGGTGGCATCCCACATCCGGTGTCCAAACCCGATGTGGGGAACCCGCCGGTCATTAACCGCTGATTCCGAATTTGGTGAGATCGTAGGTGCCAGTAAAATTTTGCTGTGGACCTTTTGCCTCTAGGATGCGTCTAAATTCAGCATGGAAGTCACATCGAGGTCAGAAATGATTGCAAGTACGAATCAATTGCAGAGATCGTTAACCGAGTTGAAGCGTGAACAGGCGCGGCTGTCGGAAGCCATTCGCATCCTGGAAGAGCTGGTGACTGGTTCCAAGAGCAACCGCCTGAGCGCGGAGGGCCGGGCCCGCATCTCCGAAGCCGCCAAGAAGCGCTGGGAGGAGCATCGCCGCAAGGCCGCCAAGAGCGGCCGCAACGCGCGCGCGCAGACGGGCGCGCACGCGGGCGAACGGCACGCGGCCTGAGGGAAGCGCGTCGGCCTCGGCTGCGGAGTGGGTGCAGGCTAGCTGCCGCTGCCGCGGCGATGCACTACAAGATCACTCTTCCACTTTGCGTATTCGGCCGGGGAGAGGATTCCGCGTTTGAGCAACTCGCGTTTGGCGCGATAAGGTCGTCCTGCGAGGATCGCAGCTACCGTGGGTTTTTGAATGCCGGGCAGTTGCATGAGGGTTAAAGCCGGTGCGCGGTTTAAGTCCCATTGCTCGCGGTGGGGGCGCCGGTGCCGGTGTTGGCTTGGCTGGTGCGGTTTCGCTGGAGGCAGCGATGGTGCCTGGGCTTGGGCGGCAGGCGCTGGCGGCGGCGCTGCCTTGGCGATTTGGACCGCGAAGACCTGATAAGGCTGCTGGCAGCCGGCCAGCAGAAGCGCCAAGCCGGCCAGACAAACGGGGCACCACGAAACTCGCATCGTTCCATCGTGCTCGCTGGTAGGCTGCCCGGCAATCCACCCGTAGGGGCGGAGCCGCCTTGCCTTGGGGATCGGTTCACGCGGACAGATTGCCAGGTTAGGGCGTGTCTGCGCCTGTTTTGGCGTTCACCGGGGAGTAGCCGAGCAGGCGTTCGACGCGCTTCGGAATGGGCGGGTGGGTGGAAAACAGCCCGGCTAACAATGCGCGCGTGCGCGGTTGAATGATGAACAGGTGCGCGGTCGAGGGTGTGGCCGGCAGCGGCAGACGCTTGGAAGAAGCGTCCAGCTTTTCCAGTGCCGAGGCCAGTGCCTGGGGATTGCCCGTCCACTTGGCGCCAGAGGCATCGGCGGCGTATTCGCGCGAGCGCGAGATTGCCAACTGGATCATCATGGCCGCAATGGGTGCGATGATCATCAACGCAATCGCACCCAGCGCGCCGCCCTCGCGGTCGTCGCTGCCGCCGAAGCCGCCAAACAGCGCCGCCCAGCCGGCAAAACGGGCAATCAGAATGATGGCGCCCGCCAGGGTCGCCGCCACCGAGCTGATCAGAATGTCGTGATTGCGTACATGACCAAGTTCGTGGCCGAGCACGCCTTCCAGCTCCTCGTCGTTGAGCAGGTTCAGAATGCCGCGTGTGACGGCAACGGATGCGTGTTGCGGATTGCGTCCGGTGGCGAAGGCGTTGGGCGAATCGGTCGGGATGACGTAGACCTTGGGCATGGGAAGATTTTCGCGCCCGGTCAGGTTCTCGAGGATGCGGTAGACGCTGGGCAGTTCCTGCCGCGTCACCGGTTGCGCGCTGTAGGTTTTCAGCGCGATTTTGTCACTGTAGAAGTAAGAGGTGAGGTTCATCACCGCGGCAAACACGAAGGCGATGACCAGACCCACTTCGCCGCCCAGCCAGTTGCCGATCAGCAGCAACACGACGGTCAGCACCGTCATCAACAGCGTGGTTTTGAGCACTTGCATGGTTAGCTCTTGGATGCCGCCGGCGCCGGTTCCGGTGCAGGCTCGGGCACTGGCAGAAACTGCAACTCCGTGCCGCTGGCTGCAACCACCGCCTCGACGTGCTCGCCGGGAGCGACATCGCCATTAAGAATGGCCGTGGCCAGCGGGTTTTGCACCAGCCGCTGCAAGGCGCGCTTCAGGGGACGGGCGCCGTACTGAGGATCGTAGCCCTGGCGCAACACCAGATCGCGCGCTGCCGGAGCCAGCGTCAGGCCGATGCCGCGCTCGGTCAGCAGCGCCCGCAATTGCGTGAGTTGCAGCTCGACGATGGGCTCCAGTTGTGACTTGTCGAGAGCGTGGAAAATGACAATCTCGTCGATCCGGTTAAGGAATTCGGGACGGAAATGCGTCCGCAGCTCTTCCATGACCTGGCTGCGCGCGGCAGCGGTGACCTCGCCGTGCAGGTATTGGCTGCCGAGGTTGGAGGTCATGATGATGACGGTGTTGCGGAAGTCCACCGTACGGCCCTTGCCGTCAGTGAGGCGGCCATCGTCGAGTACCTGGAGTAATACATTGAAAACATCGCCATGCGCTTTTTCAATTTCATCCAGCAGCAGCACCGAATAGGGGCGCCGGCGCACACGTTCAGTGAGTTGGCCACCCTCTTCGTAACCAACGTAACCGGGAGGCGCGCCGATCAGGCGTGCCACGGAATGCTTTTCCATGTACTCGCTCATGTCGAGCCGGATCATGGCGTGCTCGTCATCGAACAAAAACTCGGCAAGCGCGCGCGCCAGTTCGGTCTTGCCGACGCCGGTAGGGCCCAAAAACAGGAACGAACCAATCGGCCGCTTGGGGTCGCCGAGGCCGGCGCGGGAACGCCGGATGGCATCCGACACCACGCTTACGGCCTCCTCCTGGCCGACGACGCGTTGGTGCAGGCGGTCTTCCATATACACCAGCTTCTGCTTTTCCCCCTCCATCATGCGGGTGACCGGGATGCCGGTCCATTTGGAAACTATGGCCGCGATTTCGGCCTCGCCCACTTCTTCGTGCAGCAAGCGGGTGCTCTGATCGGCTTCCAGCTTCTGGCTGGCTGCCGCCAGCGCCTGCTCCAATTGCCCGCGCTGCCCGTAGCGGATCTCGGCCACGCGCTGGAAGTTGCCCTGTCGTTCGGCCTGCTGTTCTTCCACGGTCAAAGCATCGAGTTTTGCTTTGATGTCGCGTACGCTCTGAATTTCATCCTTTTCGTTTTGCCAGCGCGTGCGCAAGGCGCCCACCCGCTCGCGCAGATCAGCCGTTTCCCGCTCAATGTCACCGATGCGGTCCCTGGAGGCTTTGTCTTTTTCCTTTTCCAGCGCCGTTTGCTCAATCGCGAGCGAGGTCAGGCGGCGCTCCAGAGTCTCTATTTCCACCGGCCGCGAGTCCAGCTGCATGCGCAAGGCGGCGCCAGCCTCATCAACCAGATCGATGGCCTTGTCGGGCAGAAAGCGATCGGCGATGTAGCGGGCCGACAGCCGCGCGGCGGCGACCAGCGCGGCATCCTGGATGCGCACGCCGTGGTGAATTTCGTAACGTTCCTTGAGTCCGCGCAGGATGGCGATGGAATCTTCGATCGTGGGCTCGCCCACGTAGACCTGCTGGAAGCGGCGCTCGAGCGCGGCGTCCTTCTCGATGTATTTCTTGTATTCGTTGAGCGTGGTGGCGCCAATGGCGCGCAATTCGCCCCGCGCCAGTGCAGGTTTGAGCATGTTGCTGGCATCCATGGAGCCTTCGGCGGCGCCGGCGCCGACCAGCGTGTGCAGCTCGTCGATGAAGAGGATGATTTCGCCTTCGGCTTCTTCAATTTCCTTGAGCAGAGCTTTGAGGCGATCCTCGAATTCGCCGCGGTACTTCGCACCCGCAACCATGGCGCCCAGGTCGAGCGCCGCAACGCGCTTGGTTTTCAGCACTTCGGGCACGTCACCGGCCACGATGCGCTGCGCCAGACCTTCGACGATGGCGGTCTTGCCCACGCCGGGCTCGCCAATGAGCACCGGATTATTCTTGGTACGGCGTGACAGCACCTGAATGACGCGCCGGATCTCCTCATCGCGCCCGATGACCGGATCGAGCTTGCCCTTGCGCGCCCCTTCGGTCAGGTCGCGCGCATAGCGTTCGAGCGCCTGGTAGCGGCCTTCCGGATTCTGGTCACTCACGCGCTGGCTGCCGCGAATCGACTGCAGGGCCTGCAGCACGCGCTCGGGCGTGACCCCGTTCGCCGCCAGCAGGCGCGCCGCCGTTTCTTCCTTCTTGTCGAGAATGCCGAGAAGCAGGTGTTCGGTGGAAACAAAATCGTCCTTGAACTTGTCCGCATGGTGGAATGCAGCCTCGAGCGCTTGCGCCAACTCCGGCGAGAGCGAGCGTTCCACGCTGGCGCCCTGGACCTTGGGCCGCTTCTGCAGCTCGCGGCCGATATCGGCCGCGAGACCTGCGGCATTCACGCCCAACCGTTGCAGGATGGGGCCGATGACGCCCTCCCGGTCGGCGAGCAAAGCCGCCAGCAGATGCAACGGCTCCATCACCGCCTGCGCGTGCTCGACCGCCAGGCTGCGCGCTGCCTCCATCGCCTCTTGCGATTTCACAGTTAATTTATCGAATCGAATTGCCATCCCCGCTCCCTAAAAAAATCGGCGCGACAGCCGCGCGGTTGCCGCGCCCCATACATGCATCACTGCACTTGCACTTGAATCTGCTTCGGCTTCGTTTCTTCACGCCGCGGCAGCGTCAAATGCAGCACGCCTTCGGCCAACTTGGCTTCAATGCCGGTCGCATTGACGAAATCCGGGAGCAGAAACACCCGGCTGAAGCTCCCGTAAGGTCTTTCTACACGATGGTACGCCTCCGGGCTGGCAGCCAGCTTGCGCTCGCCCTTGATGGTCACGGTTTCCTGATCCACCTGAATGTCGAGCTCTTCACGCTTCACGCCCGGCAAATCGAGAGCCAGCTCGTAGCCAGCTTCGCTTTCCACTACATCGGTCCGCGGTGCCCAATCGCTGGGCGAGCAAGTGGCCGTCCTGCCCTGTAGAACCAAAGTCGTTGTCATTGCTTGTCCTCCTGTTGGCATATTGCCAACGATGCAAGCATAAAATATGAGTGTAGTATTGTCAATATAAATTTACACTTTGTTTTCATGTATTTACGCTAAAGCCTAGGCAGGGATTGTAGGCTGGTGGATGCGTTCTGGGATCGGAACCGACTCCGGAATGGTGTACTTCGGCTGAGGACGGCGGTCGAAATCCAGATACAAGTGGCGGCGCATCCAGCGCTCGGGAATGTGGCCGAGCCGGAACAGCGGGTACTTGATATTGCGTCCGAACGTGCGCCGCGCGACGGTGTAGTAGTAGAGCGGGATGCCGAGGTGAAACTTCCATTGCACTCCGGGCGAGTTGCGGAAAAAATCGAGGTTGTAGCGCCAGCAGGTGAAGAAAAATTCCCATTGCAACTCGGTCAACTCGGGTGCGCGGGTAGCGGCCTTGGCGCCCAGGCGCGTATCCTCAAGCGGCACGAACAGCGTCGGCACCGGGCACCAGCGCGCATCCTTGAGCGAGTAGAGCAGATCCAGCGATTGCTTGGTATCCTCACGGGTTTCCCCCGGCAGGCCCACGATCCAGGTGCAGAAGGGAAACCATGAATTCCGGTTCAGAATCTCCATGCCCTTCATCACCACGTCGGGCCACTGCTGCGGCTTGTAAGGGTAGGATTTGCCTTTCATGAACTGTTCGAAAAGGCGCGGAGAGCCGGTTTCCAGGCCGATGAACAGCATTGCGTAGCGATGATCGGGGTGTTGCGAGAGCTTGTGTTGATGAATGCTCTTGCCCACGGCAATCGGTGACAATCGCTCGATAACCTCAGGATCACGCACGACCGGCGCCATGGTGCCGTGGCTGACGACGACGTTTTTCACGCCGGGTACGGCGGCGATGGCGTTGAGCATGCGCTCCAGCGCCGGGCCGTTGGTTTGGAACTTGGGGCCCTGCTCGTACAGGAACAAATCCTCGGTGGTAATCAGAATCGTGTCGGCGCCCTCGGATACTTGCGTACGAACGTTGTCGAGGATGTGATCAAGCGGCAGGCTGGCGCCGTGTCGCAGCGCGATCGAACAGAACTGACAACCGCGGCCGCATCCCCGCGTCACCTCCACCACGCCAAAGGTGGAGCGGTGGCGGGTGCGCGGAATGTTGCTCAGCTCTGGAGATTTGCCGATGACCTTGCGCGGCAGATCCTCGCCATGCAGGGCGCGCTCGAACAAATCGAGCGCGATGTCTTCCGCTTCGCCATCCACGAGGCAATCGATATGCCAGGCAATGAGACGATGTTGGCGCTCCAGTTGCCAGGCACCGGGACCGCCGACAATCAGCTTGAAGTGGTGCCGGTGCTGCGCCAATGCCGGGTGTTCGATCATGCGCTTGAACTCCGCCGCGTTCACCGGCAATTTGTTGGCTCCGAAGAAATGTGCGTAGACGTCGGTGGCGAACGTAATTCCAAGTGGATTGTGTCCGTGCAGCCCCACCACGCGCGTTTCTTCGCCCACGAACTGCCCGAGCTGGTCGGGGTAGCAGACAGCGATGTCTTCGGGTGCGAACCGCTGCAACAGGAGCGACTCGATCACGCGCAAGCCGTTGGGCACATAAACGGCCTGCCCATCCGGGCGCGTTTCGTTTTCCAAATGCGGGTCGGTGTTGATCATGCGCACGTAATCGGTGGGCAAAGTGGCCAAAAGCATTTGCCGCCACGTGCTGTTGAGATATTCCGACGACTCCGACCGGCTCGCCGCCAGTACAATTTTTCGTCCTCTCATCCCCGGCTAGATTCGCCCTCCGCCGGTAGGGTTACTTGCGCACTACCGCACGCTGGCGAGAACGCACTTCAGGTACGCGGACTCGGGAAAACCCAGCACCGCAGGGTGGTCGCTCGCCTGCGGTTCAGTTCACGGCCACCCTTTGGCTCATCGCGTCCAGCCTACCGCCATTGCTAACCGCAACGACTGTCCGCAATGTATACAGGCCAACCTCCGCTGGCAGCTTGAGGTGGACCGAAAGACCCCGCTGGCGCAGCATGCGCCAACTCGTGGGTTTCAGGGCAAAGCTCATTTCGGCCTGTTTGCCCGAGACGAACCTCCCGCCGGCTTGGTACAACCCGACCGTGATAACGAGCTGGTTGCGCTCGCGGCTTTTCTCGCGGTGAAACTTTAGTTTTGCCAGGTCGACATGGATTGCGATTGCGACATCCTTTCCGTCTTGAACAGCAGCTACAGTTGCAGGGAACTGCTGTGCTTCCCTGCGGCCCCGCATGGCTGTATCAATCGCCTGGTCGAGATCCTCTGAAGGCGTTTCCGGCGGAGGCGCAAAATACCCGCGGCGAGCTTCGATTGTGTAGCCGTGATCGGGCACGACTTCGATCTTGAGGTGATGCAACTTGCCATTGCGGATCAGACCTTGGGGCGCAAAGGAAAGCCGGTAGGTCACGCTGGCAACCAGACCGAGCCGCTCGAAGCCGAGCGCAAGGTCGTTGTTGTTTTGAAAAAACAGACCGCCGGTGCTTTGCGCGAGGTTCGCCACGGCCGCATCCATGGCTTCATGCTCGGGCATCTTCGACGATTCATCAAACGCAAACATGGCGGGCGGCGCTATGCCGACGTCTTCCTGTTGATCGAGTGGGAGTCCGGGGCCGCCGGCGTACAAGCCGCTGGCATCGAGTCCGTTGATGGTGACTCGCTGACGCAGGGCCTCCTGAATGATCTGGTCCTGCTGGGCTTCGAGCGTTTGGCCGAGAAAGCCCCCGGAGGCGATGACGAGCACCCTCAATCCCGGCTGCCGGCCGAGGTAGTCAACCACGTCCTGAATCGCAGCCAGCGTGGCCCGCGACGCCA
>JBOGKK010000258.1:0-9018 GCA_050745425.1 Terriglobales bacterium | reverse complement strand
TGGATCTGCTGTTCCGTCTGGAGTCGGCCTTCGGCATCACGCTCCCGCGCGGCGGCATCCTGCGAGACAACCAGGGCTCGCTCACCGAAGCCGAGTTCCAGCAGAACGGCGTGCTGACGGATGCGGCGCTGGAGCGGCTGCGGGTGCTGATGCCGGAAGTCGATCCCGCAAACCTGAAGACCGGGCTGACGGCGCGGGAAATTCCGGCGCTGTTCACGCCCGAGACCTTCACCCGCCTGGTGGCGTGGCGCATCGGCGAAATGGAAGCGGAAAAGGCGGCCGCCCAGTAGCCCCACTATGCGCTACCTGCTGCTGGATCGCATCAGCGAATTGAAACCAGGCTCGCACGCGACTGGGCACAAATGCGTGGCGATGACCGAGGATTATTTCGCCGACCACTTCCCCGGCTTTCCGGTGGTTCCGGGCGTGCTGCTGGTGGAAGCGATGGCGCAACTGGCCGGACGGCTGATCAGCTACTCGGTGGAAACCGACGCCGGAGCGCGGGTGTTACCGGTGCTGCTGGGCATCGAGAAGGCCCGGTTCCGCAGATTTGTGCGGCCCGGCGATACCGTCGAGTTGCGCGCGGACATGATCGGGTTGGTGGATGGCGCCGGGCGCTGCCGCTGCACGGCGAGCGTGGGCGGGGCCAAAGTTGCCTCCGCCGAGCTGATGCTGGGCTTTGACACGGGCCAGAACCAGGTGATTCCGCCGGCCTCGCGCGCCGCTCTCGATGTCTGGGCGGAACAGGTGAATCGCGCGCTGCTGCAGGACGGTGCGCTCCTGGCGCCGGAGGGCGAGCCAGCATGAGCGAACGCCGCGTGGTCATTACCGGACTGGGCGCCATCACCCCGCTGGGCCACAACGTGGCCGAGACCTGGGAAGGACTGCGCGCCGGACGCTGCGGCATCGGGCCGCTGACGCTGTTTGACGCCTCGACGTTTGAAACGAGGATTGGCGGCGAAGTCAAGGGCTTCGATCCGGAAAAAGTACGGGTCACGGCGCAGGCGGACATCGCCGACGCGCTCGACCGCAAGAATGCGTTCGGCTGGGTGGCGGCGCGCGAAGCCTTTGCCGATGCCGGGCTCACGCCGGGCTCGGCCGAAGCCGAACCGCGGCGGCTGGGCATCGCCCTGGGCACGGAGGGGCGGCGCGACAGTTTGCTCCCCGAGCTGGCGGAGCGCAAGCTGCGCCCGCCGGATGTCGCGGCGCGGCGCAAGGCGCTGGCGGCGGTGCCTTCGTGGGAATACCTGCGCTACTCGCCCTACGGGCTGGGCTACGTGCTGGCGGCTGAGTTTCAGGCACGCGGCCCGATCACCACTATCTCGACCGCCTGCACCTCGAGCTCGCAGGCGCTCGGCTACGCGCTCGATGTGATCCGCAGCGGCGCGGCCGACGTGATGCTGGCGGGCGGGGCGGAATGCCTGATGGAGCCAACCATGGTTGCCGGCTTCATTTTGCTCGGCGCCCTGTCGAAAAACAACGACCATCCCTGGCAGGCCTCGCGCCCGTTCGATCGCGAGCGTGACGGGTTTGTGCTGGCCGAAGGGGGCGCGATGCTGGTCCTGGAAGAAGCCGGGCATGCGCGCCGGCGCGGCGCACGCATTTACGCCGAACTCGCCGGGTTTGGCATGTCCATCAATGCCTACCGCATTACCGATATGCCGCCCGACGGCCAGGGGCCGATGCTGGCCATGAAAGCCGCGCTCGCCGATGCCGGCATGCGACCCGAACAGGTCGACTACATCAATGCCCACGGCACCTCGACGCTGCAGAACGATGCGAGCGAAACCGCCGCCATCAAGCGCAGCCTGGGCGAGTGGGCCTACAAGATTCCAGTGAGCTCGACCAAGTCCATGACCGGACATATGGTCAACGCCGCCGGCGCGATTGAAGCGCTGATTTCGGTGAAAGCCATTGGAGACGGTTTTGTGCCCCCGACCATCAACTACGAGCACCGCGATCCGGTCTGCGATCTCGATTACGTGCCCAATCAGGGGCGCGAGCAGGCGGTGCGCACCGTGGTGTCGAATTCGTTTGGCTTTGGGGGCTCGAACGGAAGCCTGGTGCTGCGCGCTTATGAGTAAGGGACAACGCAGAGTCGTGATTACCGGGGCGGGCGCGGTGTCGCCGCTGGGCAATGCGGTGCCCGCGATCTGGGCGGCGCTGCGCGCGGGCACGAGCGGCGTGGGCACGGTGCCGCACATGGCGCTGGACGCCTACCGGACGCATGTGGGGGGCGCAGTGCGCGACTTTCAGCCGCGCCAGTACATCCGCGACCCCAAAACCTTGAAATTGATGACGCGGCCGGTGCGCCTGGGTGCCGCCGCCCTGGAGCTCACGGTACAGGACGCCGGCGTGGATGAAACCCGCACCGGTCTGGCGCCGGAGCGGGTGGGCAGCTATGTCGGCTCGCCCGGCCACGCCGGCGACCGCGATGAGCTGCTCCCGGCGCTCGGGCTGTCCTACGGCAGCAACGGACTGGACCTGAAGCGGTTTGGCGCCGAGGGCATACCGATCATCAATCCCTTGTGGCTGCTCAAGAGCCTGGCCAACCTGGGCTTGTATTTCGTCAGCATGAGGCTGGGCGCGCAGGGGCCGAACGCCAACATCTGCATGTCGGGCGCGGGCGGCGCGATGGCGATCGGGCAGGCCTTTCACGCGCTGCGCGGCGGGCGGGTGGATATGGCGGTGGCGGGCGGGTATGAATCCCTGCTCGATGAGGAGCGCCTGGAGAGTTTTGAACCCACCGGCCTGCTCTATGTGGGCGACGGGCTGGGGCCGGGTGCGAGCCGTCCGTTCGACCGCGATCGCGCCGGATTTGTGGCCAGCGAGGGCGGCGCCTTCGTGGTGCTGGAAGAACTCGAACATGCGCGCGCCCGCGGCGCAAAAATGTACGGCGAGGTGTGCGGGTATGGCAGCGCCAGCAGCGGCGTGCCGCAGCGGCCCAATGATACCGCCGAAGCCTATGAGGCGGCGATGGGGGCGGCGCTCGCCGACGCCGGCATCGCCGCCAGCGCGGTGGGAGCGGTCTACGCCCACGGCATGGCCAGCGACAGCGGCGATCGCGCCGAAGCCGAAGCCCTGGCGCGCGTGTTCGGGGCGCGGCGCGCGTCCACGCCGGTGACCGCCATCAAGTCGCTGACGGGCAATCTGCTGGCGGGCTCGGGACCGCTGGAGTTCATCGGAAGCCTGGCGGCGCTGCGCGACGATGGCTTTGTCCCCGCGATTCTGAACTGTGAGCACCCGGATCCGGACCTGGGCCTGGACTTCGTTCGCGGCCAGGCGCGCACCGGAACGTTCCGCCATCTCCTGCTCAATGCCAGTGGACTGGGCGGCAACACCGCCTCTCTGATTGTCGATCGCGCGCCTACGCCTTAACTCCTGATGCCGGAAGCAGTTTCCAATCCGCCGTTTGCGCCCCGCCTGCAGGGGCAAGCCGTGCTCGTCACCGGCGCCAGCCGGGGCATCGGGCGCGCCATTGCCCTGCGCCTGGCTGCCGAAGGCGCCCGAGTCGCCGTCAACTACCACGCCACGCCGGCGGCGGCGCAAGCCGTGGTCGATGAAATTGGCGGCCATGGCGGCACCGCCGTCGCCGTGCCGGGCGATGTCGCCGATGCGGCTTCAGCCCAGGCGCTGGTCGCCGCCGCCCGGGAACAACTGGGCGCCCTCGACGCCCTGGTGAACAATGCCGGCATCGTGAAAGATAACCTGTTGTTGGGCATGGAGGAGCAGGAGTGGGCCGCCGTGCTCGCCACCAACCTGACCGGCATGTTCCATTGCTGCCAGGCGGCGGCGAAAATCATGGTGCGCCAGCGCCACGGGCGCATCGTCAACCTTTCTTCGACCTGCGGCGAGCATCCCAACCGCGGCCAGGTGAACTACGCAGCCGCCAAGGGCGGCGTGAATGCGCTCACCAGGGCACTGGCGCAGGAGCTGGCGCCGCGCAACATCACCGTGAACGCCGTCGCACCGGGGATGATCGAAACCGAAATGAGCGCGGGCGTACGCGCGCTCGCCAGCGAACAGATTCTGGCTGCCATTGCGCTCAAGCGCTACGGGCAGCCGGCAGAGGTGGCCGCGGCGGTGGCGTTTTTGCTCTCCTCCGATGCGGCCTATATTACCGGCCACATTCTCAATGTCGACGGCGGCCTGGCATGAACGCGGTTCGCGAGCGCATAGCGGTGACCGGGGTGGGAGCGTTTTCTCCCGGCGGCCTGGGGGTGGAAGCCTACCGCGGCTGGCTGCCGGCGCGGCACTCGAGCCAGGATCTGCGCGTACCCGATTTCAATCCGGCCACCTATATCCGCAACCCGCGCCGCTTGCGCACCATGCACCGCAGCTTTCAGTTGGCAACCGCGGCGGCCGTGATGGCGATGGAGAGCGCCGGCATGCCGGCGGAGGGCGGCGTCGAAGCCATGGGCATCGCGCCCGAACGCGCCGGGCTGGCGACGGCAATGGCCGACATTTCGCCCGTCACTCCCGACCTGCTGCGGGTGCTGGCCGCGGTGGCACCGGAGCTGGGGCGCACGCCGGATGGCTACGCCCGCTTTGCCGAGCTGGGCGCGCGTGAGCTGCATCCGTTCCGCCGCTTGGCGCTGCTGGCGAATATGGCGGCCGGGCACACTTCCCTGCTGCTCAACCTGCAAGGGCCCGGGTTTTCCTTCACCTCCGGAGCCGGTGCCGGCATGCAGACCATTACCGAATGCTTCTGGACCATCGCCGAAGGCCGCGCCGATCTGATGCTGGCGCAGTCGTCGAGTTCGCCCGAGCAGGCTTACTGCAGCACGCAACAGCCGGAAATCAGCGGTGCGGTCGTGCTCGAAGCCTGGAGCAGCGCCCAGCGGCGCGGCGCGCCGGTCCTGACCGAAATCACCGCCAGCGCGGAAGCCATGCCGGCGGCGCCGGCCGGCATGGAACCAGCCCCGGAGCTCATGGCGGCGCTGATCCGCCTCGGCGCCGCCGGACCGCGGGTGGGACTTACCGAGCTGGCGCGCGCGGCCGCCGAGGCGCCCACCATGATCGAGGTGCACAAGTAAATGCAGCGGTGTGTCATTACCGGAGCAGGCGTGGTTTCCCCGCTGGGGGTGGGCATGGCCGCCAACCAGGCGGGCCTCGAAACCGGCAGAAACGGCATCCTGCCACTGCAGGCGTTTCCCGCGCAGGGCTTCCCCATCTCGTGCGCGGGCGAGGTGCGCGACGAACGCGTACCCAGCGGCGCGGCCCGTATGGAAGCGATGGCGCTGCTGGCGCTTGAGGAAGCCGTGCGCATGGCACAACTGCCTGCCGCCCGCGAGCCGCTGGCGAATCGCGCCGTTTCCCTTGGCATCGGCAAGGCCACGCTCGATCTCGATCCGCTGGCCCGGCGCTGTGCCGAGGATGCCGCCGGCCGTGGCGAGCTCGACCCGGAAAATCTGCTGCGCCACTTTCCCGAACTCGAGCAGCACCGCAACTATTACGACATCAGCGCCGTGCTCGACCGCCTCGCCGCGCACGTGGGAGCCGGCGGGCCGCGCTATTCCTGCTACACCGCCTGCGCCAGCGGCAATGACGCAATCGGCCTGGGCAAGCGCCTGATTGAGCGCGGCGCGGCCGAAGTGGTCTTGACCGGCGGCACCGATTCGCAGGTGCACCCGTTGAGCATGCTCGAGTACGAAATGCTGGCGGCGCTGTCGCGCGAACCGGCGGCGACGGCGTGCCGTCCGTTTGACCGCACCCGCAGCGGGTTCGTGGTGGGCGAGGGCGCGGCGATGCTCGTGCTCGAATCGGCGGAGCACGCGCAGCGGCGCGGCGCGCCGATCCTGGCGGAGCTGGCCGGCTACGGCAGCTCGATGGACGCGTTCGGCCTGACCAAGTGCCACCCCCAGGGACGGGGCGCGGCGCAGGCCATTCGCGAGGCCTTGCACGACGCCGCATTGACGCCTGCAAACATTGATTATTTGAACGCGCACGGCACCGGCACCCTGCTCAACGATCAAGCCGAGGCGGCGGCCATTCATGCCGTTTGGGGTGCAGCGACGGAACATCTGCCGGTCAGCTCGACCAAAGCCATGACCGGGCATCTGCTGATCGCCGCCTCGGCGCTGGAGGCCGTTTTCAGCCTGCTGGCCCTGCAGGAGCAACTGCTGCCACCCAATTTGAACTATGCCCATCCCGACCCGGAGTGTGCCTTGCACCTGATCACCACCCCCGGGCAACACGCACCGCTGCGCACGGTCATGTCCAACGGGTTTGGCTTTGGGGGCCAGAACTCAAGCCTGATTTTGCGCAGCTGGGCGGCATAACTGCAATGAATATCGACAATCTATTCGGCTATTTTGATCATCATTTCCTGCGCGCGACCGCAAGCCGGGCGCGCATCGCGCGGCATTTGTCCGCAGGCAGCATTCACATGCTGCAGCGCGCGAAATTCCGCGCGCTGGTGGCGTACGTGGCAAAGCATTCCCGCTTCTACCAGGAGAAGTTCCGCGAACACGGCATCGACTGGCGGGCGGTGCGCAGCCATGCCGATCTGGGCGATTTTTTCACCACCGCGGAGGACCTGCGCTCCCGGCCCATCGAAGATTTTCTGTGCGCCCGCCCCGAGTTCGGTTTTGAAACCACCGGCACCAGCATGGGCATCAACAAGCGCGTCTATTTCTCCTACGCGGAGATGAAGGAATACGGACGCGACGGCGCCGTGGGCATGTGGGGCCTGGGGATGCGCCCCGAGGATGTCGTCGCCGACGGCTTCGACTACTCGTTCTGGAACGCCCCGTTCACCGCCTTCTACACCATCGAGGCGATGCGGGCCTTTCATGTGATCGGCGCGTTCGTCGAGCCGCGCGAATTCTATGAACGCATTCGCGGCTACAAGCCCACCATCATCATGGGCGTGCCCACGCATCTGGTGCGGGTCACTGAAGTTGCCGAGCAGGAGGGCGTCTGGCCCGTGAAATTCCTGCTGCTGGGCGGGGAAAACCTGAGCGAGCGCACCCGCAAGTACATTGAATCGGTTTGGAAAGCCAGGGTCTACCTGAGCTACGGGCAAACCGAGGCGTTCGGGTGCAACGGCGTCGAGTGTCCGGACAAGGGTGGATACCATCTCAGCGAGCTCAGCCTGGTGAGCGAAATCACCGGCACCAACGAGGAGGGCTATGGCGAGCTCGCCTACTCGACCCTCAACCGCACGGTCATGCCGCTGCTGCGCTATCGTTCGGCCGACGTCACGCGCTGGGCAAGCGACGGACAGTGCAATTGCCTGCTCAAGTTCACGCCGCGCATCGCCAAGATCATTGGCCGCAGCGACGAGTTGATCAACTGTTCGATGGGCAACATCAGCCCCTACTGGTTTGAGGAAATGCTGCGCGACATTCCGCAGATCACCGACGACTGGCAGGTGATCGTGCGCCGCGGCGACCGCGACGACCGTATCGAGTTCAACATGGAGCTCCGGCCCGGTGGCAGCGAGGAAGCCGTCAAGGAGCAGTTGTTCCGCAATATTCAAGAGCGCTTTCCCGACTGTTGGCGCTATTACACCAAGAAATTTTTCGAGTTCGACTTCCGCTTTCATGCCCCGCGCACGCTCAGCGGCGGCCGGAAGCTCCGTAGACTGATCGATGCCCGCGCACAGGCGTGGGGCGAATAGAAAGGAACCCTTCATCCATGCCCGCAACGGCTGCAGCCCTCGCCATCCATGGTGGTACGCCCACTGTTTCCCCGTCCCTGCCCCGGACGCACTGGCCCATCGTCGAAGAGGCGGAGCGCGCGGCCGTGCTGCGCGTGATGGACCGCAAGATCCTATGGGCACAGACCCGCCCCGATGGTCTCTACGCGCCCGAGCAGCAGGCGCTGGAAAGCGAGTTTGCCGCGTTCTTGGGCGTGAAGCACGCCCTCGCCGTCAACGGCGGCACCGCCGGCCTGCACATGGCGCTGGTCGCCGCCGGGGTCGAACCGGGCGATGAGGTCATCACCTCCGCATTTTCGTTTCTGGCGACGCCAGCTGCGATTCTGCATGCTGGGGCGAAGCCGGTGTTCGTCGATATTGATCCGCGCACCTTCAATATGGACCCGGCGCAGATCGAGGCCAAAATCACTTCGCGCACCAGGGCCCTCATGGTGGTCGACATTCACGGCCTGTGCGCCGATTTTGACGCCATTCTCGCCATCGCGCGCAAGCATAAGCTCGTCGTTACCGAAGACGCCTGCCAGGCACCCGGGGCGACCTACAAGGGCAAGTCTGCGGGCACCTTCGGCATGGCCTCGGGCTTCAGCGTCAACGGCACCAAGAACTTCGCCGTCGGCGAAGGCGGCTTCATGGTGACCAACGACGACGACTGCTATTTCAAAGGCAACTGGCTGAAGCAGGTGGGCGAAGGCCTGCCCGAGACCGACCGCACCATGGAGTTCCAGCACCTGCTCGCCTGGAACTACCGCGTGCAAGAGCTGCCCTGCGCCTTCGGCCGCAGCCAGCTCGCGCGCCTCAGCCAGATCAACGCCACCGGCCAGCGCAACGCAGCGATTCTCGACAGCTATCTCAAAGACCTGCCCGGCGTGCGCGCGCCCTACATCCCAGCCGAGTGCGTCTCGGTGTATCACAAGTACCGCATTACGCTCGTGCCCGAGCAGCTCGACACCAAACTGCGCGGCGCCGCTCTGCGCGACGCCTTCATGCAGGCGCTGACGGCCGAAGGCGTGGACGTCGGAACCTGGGGCGATGCGCCGTTGTGCGCACACCCCATGATGCAGGCCCGTTATCCGGAGGATCGCGCCGCGGCCTATCCGGCGACGGTGGCGATGTTCGCCAACTCGTTCTGCGTCACCGCCGACGAGTACCCCATCTACGCCCAGCCGGAAGCCCTGATGCACGCCTACGGCGAAGCCCTCCGCAAGGTGGCGCAGGGCGCCGCGCGACTGGGATGATTGTGGTATTATCCCGGCGTGAGCTACGGCCGCCCGCAGTTGCTGCAATCGATTCTTGCGCTGGTCGAGGCGCACCCCGGCTACACACTCGCGCGGGTTAGCCGCGAGCTGGGCGTGCAC
>JBOGKK010000257.1:0-2549 GCA_050745425.1 Terriglobales bacterium | reverse complement strand
GCCCTGCTCGCCCTCTGCGCCCTCTGTGCCGCCTGGCTTCCAGCCCATCGCGCCGCCCGCGCCGACCCGCTCACCGTTCTCCGCAGCGAATAAATCCGCCGCCACGGGCCGGCCAGGATGACGGCACGGGCCGCGACCTCGCCGGGCAATCGCTGCTCGCCAAAAACTTTAGGCCTCCGGTGCATGCCGCAGTACCATGGCGGCATGGGACGCGATTTCCTCTACGCACTGCGGCGGCTGCGGCGCTCTCCCTGGTTCACCGTGACCGCCATTCTGGTGCTGGCGCTGGGGATGGGCGTCGGCACCGCCATGTTCAGTGTGGTGAACACCGTACTGCTGCGGCCGCTTCCCTACTTCCAGCCGCAACGCCTGCGCATGATCGAGCTACCGCGCAGCGATGGTGACATCGACGGCAACGTTTCACTGCCGCTGGTGCAGGCCTGGCAGAAGCAGTTGCATGATTTTCAGTCGATTGCCTATGTCGGCGGCATTGGCGTTTCGCTTGAAGGTAAGGGCCGCACCGACTTCGTTGATGCGGCCACCACGAGTACCAATCTGTTCGCCACCCTCGGTGCGCATCCGCTGCTGGGCCGGCTTTATAGCGCACGTGACGAGAACAAAGCCGTTGCGGTGCTGAGCTACACCATCTGGCAAAAGGACTTTGCCGGCAAGCGCAGTATCGTCGGCCAGCCCATCCGCGCCGGCGGCAAGACCTATACCGTGATTGGCATTCTGCCCGAGGGCATCAACTTCCCGGTGGGTTGGCCCTCGCTGTACACGCCCATGGCGCCCACGGCGCAGGATTTGAGCTGGACCAAGTCCTCCGACGCGCTGCAAGTCTTCGCACGGCTGCGGCCCGGCATCAGCCCGGCTGCCGCGCAAGCAGAGCTAAACGGCGTCGAGGCTCGTCTGGCGCGCGCCCACCCGGATACGCCGAAACAAGCCAGTCTGCGCGACTACCGCGAAGAACTCGCCGGCCCGGTGCGCCCGGCGCTCAACGCGCTCATGGGCGCGACGGCGCTGGTATGGCTGATCGCCTGCCTGAGCGTCGCGGGGCTGCTGCTCACGCGCTTTGCCGCACGGCGGCGCGAGTTGTCCATCCGCGCGGCGCTGGGCGCGGGCAGCGTACGACTGGCGCGCGAGGCATTCGCCGAATGTATCCTGATTGCGCTGGGCGCGTGCGCGGCAGGCTGGGCGCTGGCTGAAGGCTGCGTGGCGCTGGCCGCGCCCTTCATGCAGAGCCGTCTGCCCGCCGGACTGAACAACATCACCGTAAGTGGAAGCGCACTCTGGGGTCTTGCCGGTGTAACCGTGGTTTCGGTGCTGCTGATCGGCCTGCTTCCGGCGCTGCTGGCCGCACGGGCACCCGCACAAACGGGATTGCGCGATGCCGGCCGCTCCGCCTCGGCCGGCCGCGGCCAGGCACGGCTGCGCGACAGCCTTGTCATCGGCGAAACTGCCCTGGCGCTGCTACTGCTCGCCGGCGCCGGCCTGCTCCTGCGAACACTTTATGCGATGCGCTCTGTCCCACTCGGCTTTACCACCCGCAACATTGTCACCACGCAGCTCATGCTCCCCGGCGATGCCTTTGCCAAGCGCGACGTGGTAACAGGCTTTTACCGGCCCACGCTGGAGAAAGTCGAGCACTTGCCCGGCATCGAAGCGGCAGCGCTCACGACGGTTATTCCGCTGGAGCGTGGCATGGACATGACCATGCAAATGAGCCGCAAGGGCAAACCGACGATCAATGCCCAAATGCGCATGACCACGCCTGGCTATGTAAAGGTGTTTGGCGCTCATATGGTGGCTGGCAGGTTCTTTGACGCAACCCTCGATACGCCCACCTCACAGCAGGTCACGGTGGTCAATCAAGCATTTGTGCGCCGGTACTTTCCGGGCCAACACCTGGTCGGCCATACATTGAATGGAAAGAAGAAAGGGCTTGCAGTCGTCGGCGTGCTCGCCAACGTCCATGACGCCGCCATCGGTCAGCCGGCGGAGCCGGAAATGTTCTTCTCAACTACGCAGTTATTTCCCGGCACAGGCCTGTATGGCATGGCCACCGGCTTCACCGATCTGGCGGTGCGCACCCGTCTGCCCGAAGCGGCAATCACTCCAGCACTGCGGCAGGCCGTGCACGACGTCGCGCCCACAGCCGCGGTGGAAGGCTTCATGACCATGCAGCAAATCGTGAGCGACGCGATGGGTAGTCAGATTTTCGCGGCGCGCTTACTGGGCGTTTTCGGCCTGGCGGCGCTGGCCATTGCCCTGGCCGGTCTGTACGGCCTGCTCGCCTATGCGGTGACCCAGCGGCGGCGGGAAATGGGCATCAGGATGGCGCTCGGTGCGTCACCGCAGCAGATTCGGACGCTGGTATTATCAGGCGCAGCCTGGCGCGTGGCCATCGGCATCGCCATCGGTCTGGCGCTCACGCTTGCGCTGGCCAAAGTGCTGTCGGCCTATCTGTACGGCGTGGCGCCGCGCGATCCGCTGACCCTCACGCTCGCCGCCATCCTGCTCGCTCTGTGCGCCCTTGCCGCCGCCTGGCT
>JBOGKK010000256.1:0-4951 GCA_050745425.1 Terriglobales bacterium | reverse complement strand
GTGATGGTCACCGGCGATGCGGAGGCGGCGGCGCACGCGCTCGCACTCCGCCTCGGCATCGACGAGGTCGAGGCCGGCGTATCGCCCGCAGGCAAGAGCGAGGCTGTGCAGCGGCGGCAGCAGGCCGGTGCGGTAGTCGCCATGGTGGGCGACGGCATTAACGACGCGCCCGCGCTGGCGCAGGCGGATGTGGGCATCGCGGTCGGCACGGGCACCGACGTCGCCATGGCGGCCGGCACGATTACGCTGATGCGGGCGGGCCTCGAGGGAGTGACGACGGCACTGTCACTGTCGCGGGCCACGATGCGGCGCATCCGCGAGAATCTGTTCTGGGCACTTCTGTACAACGCCATTGGAATTCCGATTGCAGCCGGAGTGCTGTATCCCTGGCTGGGGGTGCTGCTCTCGCCGGTGGTCGCCAGCGCCGCGATGGCGTTCAGCTCGGTGAGCGTGGTGAGCAACAGTCTGCGACTGAAGAGGTGGTCCAATGCGAAAGCCAACTAAGGCGGAAGGCGTAACCCCAGCAGGCAAAAAGGCGCTGCTCCTGCGCCTGAAGCGCGCCGAGGGCCAGGTGCGCGGCCTCCAGCGCATGGTCGAAGATGAGCGCTACTGCCCTGACGTGCTCACCCAAATCTCGGCCGTGCAGGAATCGCTGCGCGGCGTCGCGCGGCTGCTGATGCGCCGCCATCTCGAGCATTGCGCGACTTCGGCGTTGCGTTCCGGTGATGCGGCGCGCGCACAGGCAACGTATGCCGAGCTCACGGATTTGTTCTACAAACATGCGCGCTAACCGGCGTACCCCCGACCGCTACCTTGGGAAATTAGCACAAAATTTAAATTGTGCTATTTGTGCTATGCTACGGGCATGGCAAGCTTGTCGGACCGCATACGTGAGCACGTCGTGCGGAGCGTGATCACGCCAGCGCGCCAGCACGGCGCAGTACGGGTGCGAATCCGGGTTGGCGACATCGAGCGCGAGATGGGTCTCAAGCAGCGGGCGCCGACTGTGTGCCGAGCGCTGCAGAAAAGGGCCTTCTTGCGTGATCAAGGCTTAAAGATCGAGGCGACCGAGGGTCCGCCATCGGGATTGGGTCCACGCGTGGTGCTCACCTACGGCCTGAAGGCGGAGGGCCGGCGCGGACCGAAGCACGAGTCGGGCCTGAAATCGCTGCGAGGGCTTCTGCGGGGCGTCTTTGATGAAGACGGAGGTGGCGAGGCCTGGCTGCGGAAAGAGCGGGAGCAATTCTATGGGCCGGGGCGCGAGCCATGACGCGCATTTATTGGGACACGATGCTGTTCATTCACTTGCTGGAAGATAAGGGCCCGCTCGGTGCGCGGGCGGGAGTCATTCAGGAGGCGATGCAGGAGCGGGGAGATCAGCTCTGTACCAGCGTGTTTACGCTTGGCGAGTTGCTTGTGCAGCCGATTCGCCTCGGCTTGGTGCAGACGGCGACACGGATTCGAGAGGTGATGCGGTCACCGGAAGTTGAGGTTGTTCCCTTCAGCGAGGATGTGGCTGAGCAGTTCGCGCTCATCCGGGCGCAGTTCACAATATCGGCAGCGGACGCCATTCACGTGGCCACGGCGGCGCGAGCGCGGGTCAATCTATTCCTGACCAATGATCAGCGGTTGCGGCGATTGCACGTGCCGGGCATCGATTTTATTGCGCCGCTGGATGCGGAGCTGTTTTAAGCCGGGTTCGGCTACTGGCGATTCAGCTCGGGCTCTCTGCCGCCGGACTCTTTGCAGCGGGCGATGGCGTAGTACTCGAGAGTCTAGACGGTCAGCACAACCTTGCCAAACTGCTTTTTGGCGGCGAGGAAGCGGTGGGCCTCGGCGGCTTCGGCGAGCGGGAACATCCGGTCGACGACGGGATGCAACTTGCCGGCGGCGATGAGGGCGAAGACGGTATCGAGGTCGGCGCGGCGGCCCATATAGCTGCCGAGCAGCCGGAGCTGGCGCGAGAACAGGAAGCGCAGGTCGAGGTGAGCCTCAAAGCCGGTGGTGGCGCCGCAGGTCACGAGCGTGCCGCCGGGCGTGAGCGAGCGCACGCTTTGCTCCCAACTGGCCTGGCCGACATGCTCGACGACGATATCCACGCCCTCGGGCGCCCAGCGCCTGACGGCTTTCGCAACCGGCGTAGCGGCGTCGTAGTGGTCCACAACTTCGTCGGCGCCAAGGTCGCGGGCGAGCTGCATTTTCGCGGAACCGCCGGCGGTGGCCAGGACGCGGCAG
Source organism: Terriglobales bacterium (assembly GCA_050745425.1). Lineage (GTDB taxonomy): Bacteria > Acidobacteriota > Terriglobia > Terriglobales > SCQP01 > SCQP01. The sequence continues at coordinate 2,716 of JBOGKK010000256.1, read as the reverse complement.
CCGAAGAGTTTGGCGATCTGGATGGCGGCGATGCCGACGCCGCTCGATGCAGCCCAGACGAGAACGGTTTGTGCGGGCTGGATGTTGGCGCGGCGCACCAGCATGTTCCACGCCGTGAGGAACACCAGCGGCATGGAAGCGGCGGCGGCGAAGTCCAGCTGCGGCGGCATGGGGATGAGACATCGTTCGGGTACAGCGACGAGCTCGGCGTAGCCACCGTCGCGCTGGTAGCCGAACATTTGATAGTTGCGGCACTCGTTGTCGCGCCCGTCGAGACAGAAATGGCAGTGGCCGCAGCCGACACCGGGCGCGGCGATGACGCGCTCGCCGGTGGCTTTGCCTGCGTCGAGGCGCTCGCCGGCAATGTCACAGCCGAGGATGCGCGGCATGCCGATTTTGACGCCGGGCATGCCCTGGCGGATGAAAAGGTCGAGATGGTTGAGCGCACAGGCGCGCACGCGAACCAGAACTTCTCCGGCAGCCGGGACCGGATCGGGCGCAGCTTCCAAATGCAGGACTTCAGCCCCCCCATGAGAGTGGATGCGGACAGCTTTCATGATCTTAAAGTTAGCACCGGCTTCGCAGGTTATAATCAAGTGCGATGGCAAGCTCGAGTGAATGTATCCGCGAGGTCGAGGTTGAGGTGCCCGCGGGCGAAGTGGAACGCGAATACACGCGGATCGCGCAAGGCATCCAAAAGCGCGCGCGTATCCATGGCTTCCGGCCCGGCAAAGCGCCGCTGAGCCTGGTGCGCCAGCACTTTAACGCTAAAATCCGCGAAGAGACGCTGGAGACTCTGGTTCCGGCGCACCTGCGCGCGGCCTTCGAGCGTGACAGCCTGGAGCCGGTGAGCCAGCCGCGGCTCAGCGAGGTGAAGTTCGAGCCCGGCGAAGCGCTGAAGTTCAAAGCCAGTTTCGAGGTTTTGCCGCCGTTCGACCTGGGTGACTATAAGTCCATCCGGGCCGAAGTGCCGACACTCGAGGTCAGCGATGCCGAAGTGGAGGCGGCAGTGCAGAACCTGCGCGAGCGCCACAGCCACCTCGAGCCCAGTGAGGCCAGCGAAGTCAGCGACGGGCTCACCGCGATTGCCGAAGCGCGGCCGGCGGATGCACCCGAGCCCGCCACAGAAGAACAAGCCAGGCAGAGCGAAATCACCATTGATGTAGGCGCCGAGGCGACCGTGCCCGAATTCAGCGCGGCGCTGCGCGGCATGAAGATCGGCGAGGAGCGCGACCTGGAGGTCAACTATCCGGGGGATTTTCCCGACCAGGCCCTGCAAGGGCAAACCCGCCGCTACCATTTGAAACTGAACAGCATCCAAAAGAAGACCTTGCCGGAGTTGACTGATCCCGCCATCACCGAAACCCTGGGCACCACGACTGCCGATGAAGCGCGCGCGTGGGTGCGCCAGCGCATGGAAGCCGACCGCAAGCACACAGCGCGGCACGCCGTAGAGGAAAAAGTTCTGGAGGCACTGGTCGCGCAGGTTCCCTTCGCGGTGCCGCAAACGATGGTGGACAAGCGCGTGGAAGACCGCATTGAGCGCAACCTGCATGGCCTGGCACGGCAGGGCGTAAACCTGAGAAAACTGGAAGTGGACTGGGCCAAGTTGCGCGAGCGCCACCTCGCCGACGCCGAGCGCGATGTGCGCGCGGGGTTGTTGCTTGATCGGATCGCCAGCCAGGAAAATTTGGCCGCTACCTCCGAAGAGGTGGATGCAGAGGTACAACAAGCCGCCGCCGAACTCAGGCAAACCCCCGATTCCGTACGGGCGCGATTGACAGAGAATGGCGGTCTGGATAGGATCCAGAACAGTATCCGGCACAATAAAGCGCTGGCGTTTTTAGTGGAGAGCGCCACCGCGGGCGGATTCGGGCGGGAACCGCAGGCAACGGGAACGACAGCAGCCAAGGAATAACTACCCATGAGCTTGGTTCCGATGGTGGTCGAGCAGACCCCGCGCGGCGAACGCGCCTACGACATCTATTCCCGCCTCCTCAAGGACAACATCGTCTTCATCGGCACGCCGATCGACGATAACGTCGCCAACTTGGTCACCGCGCAATTGCTTTTTCTGGAAGCCGAGGATCCGGAAAAGGACATTTCGCTTTACATCAACAGCCCGGGCGGTTCGATCACGGCTGGACTGGCCATTTATGACACCATGCAGTTCATCCGCCCCGATGTGACCACGATTTGCATCGGCCAGGCGGCAAGCATGGCGGCGCTGCTGCTGACCGCGGGCGCCAAGGGCAAGCGCTTCGCGCTTCCCACCTCGCGCGTCCTGATCCACCAACCCTCGATGGGCGGGCTGAGTGGACAAGCGACCGACATTGATATTCACGCCAAAGAAATATTGCGGCTGCGGAAGACCACAAATGATATTCTCGTCCGCCACACCGGCCAGGATGTCAGCAAGATTGAACACGATGTCGAGCGCGATTTCATCATGACCGCCGACCAGGCTAAGGAATACGGCATCGTTGACGATATCATCACTAAACACAAGTAGCGGCTCGCGCCGCCGGCAAGACCAGTGCGGTTGGTAGTAGGCTGTAGGGAGAGTAACCGCTGTGAAACCAAGAAACGGAACCCAGGAAACGCTGCGCTGCTCGTTCTGTCACAAGAACCAGGAGACGGTGGCCAAGCTCATTTCGAGCCCGAACGAATACCCGCGCTCCTACATTTGCGACGAGTGCGTGGCGGTGTGCAATTC
>JBOGKK010000255.1:0-12119 GCA_050745425.1 Terriglobales bacterium | reverse complement strand
AGCGTCGGTGTAGCAAGCTTCGGGCGATTGCGTGCGGCTTTTCCTGGGGTCAAAGCCGCAGGCGGTACGGTCGGCGATGCTACAGCAGAGCTGTTTTTGCTCTAATGCCGGAAGCGAGCCTGCACGCACCCGCGCAGCAGGCGCTGGTGAACTGGTGCAGCGATACGGCGGCGCGGACGTTCGCCAGCGCGGACGAGCTGGCAGGGCAGTGAAGGCGGAGGTCATCGGGAAGAATGGGGCCAAGGGGGTGCAGGATGGTGGATTTGACGGCATTGATCCGGATGCTGAGTGAGAAAACCGCGCAAAGAAAGTTGTCATGGCGGAAGGCGGCGGATGGACAGACGCTGCGGGCGACGCTGGCGGACGGCTCAACCTTTGAGGTGCAGAGCGATGCGAGCACGGTGGGCATAACCACCAAGAGCGCCGATGGCAAGCTGATTCCGGAGTTGACCGTAACCGGGCTGGGGGCGTTTATGCCGAATCAGGCGGTGCTGGCGGAGCTGGCCCTGCTGGCGGCACGGTCGGCAGCGGGGGAAGGCAGCCGGCAGGAAGCTGGAATTGTGAACGCAGTACGGCAGCTTTAGGAGCTAGTTCACCCTTAGGATGGTTGCCGGGGCTCAGCGCAAGCCAGTGAGCAGGCCGAGGGTGGAGAGCTCGCGCATGTAACCAAAAGATACGGTTTTCCCGTCGGCTGAAATGCTCATGTAGAGCGGGCTTATGCCCCCCACGCCGGCCGAATCAGGAACAGGAACCGTGGTGATCAAGCTGCGGCTGCCATTGTGCAAATTGACGCGGTACACCTGGAATGCAGTCCCTTTGTCCAGCACGCCCGACCGCGCCACCAGCAAATCACCGGCGGTGCCGAAGCGCAGGGGAAAATCGCCGGGAAGCAGCCCCTTTACCGGCGAGGCGGCGCCGCCGTGGAGCGGATACAGCGCGTACGCTGGCTTCGCGTGCGTCTGGGCGAGCAGCGAGCGGCCATCGGGCGTGAGGACCCAACTGGCAACGCCGGGAGCGGTTACCGGTTTCACCTGGCCGTGCAGGTTCACCTGAAAGCTGCGGTACGCCTCACCGGGTTTGTTGCCGAGGACGATAAAGCTCTGGCTATCGGGCAGCCAGGCAACCCTGACCGGGACAAAACCGATGGCGCCGTGCGTGAGCTGCTGTTGCTGACCGACGCCGGTAGGCAACAGCACCAACTGCCGCGGCCCAGTGGGCAGAATGCTGACCACCCATTTGCCGTCTGGCGAGATGCCCAGGGGTTCGCCCTCGCCCAGGCGCACAGGATCGGCGCCGGGCGTGGTCGCGCGGAGGTAGGTGGAATAGTTGGGGCCGGCATCCTCATCCCCAATGGCCACCTGTTTTCCATCCGCCGACAGGGCCGTGTACACAGAAGCATCGAGGACGGAAATATCGGCGACGAATGACTGGCGCGGGGCCTGGCGTGGCTGCGCCACGCCACCCGCTTGACGCCCGGTCGGGCCGGGGGCCCTTGGAGCCCCAGCCCGGCCGGGTCCGGAGCTGCCGGGAGTCATGAGCTTGGCGAGGTAACGGCGATTGGTGGAGATCATGAGTGCGCGCCCGGCTGCATCCACATCGCATAATTGCAGATCCGTGGCGCCTCGGAACAGCGTCCGGACATGGCCCGATAGACTCACCGCATGTAGAAAATTTTCCAGACCGTCGGAGGCCGTGAACCAAATGGCTTTGCCGCTGGGCGCCCAGGCCAAACCCAGCGCGGATTCGTAATCCCGGGTGAGGTCACGCTCCTTGCCGCCGTCCACCGGCAGCAAAGCGATGCGCCCTTTGTCGTCATTGGACGTAAAGTGCTCGATGAACGCCAAGCTGCGGCCGTTGGGCGAGATGCGCAGGCCGGTGACACTCGCTGGCGTGGTGAAGAGGACATGGCCAACCGGGTATTCCAGCGTGGTATCGTCGCGGACGGGATTGAAGCGCGCAATGGCGGCAGACGTAGCCAGAGCGCCCGTACGCCAATCTGCCGCTTCAATATTGTCAAGCACCGGACGTGGCGCCCCGCCGCTCAGCGGCATACGCGCCAGAATGCCGCCTGTGACCTCGCTATAGTGCTGCAAGACAGCCAGATCACCTTGCTGCGAGACAGCTACAACTTCGCCGCCCGGCCCGCTCAAGCTCAGAACGCTGCGCGTGCCAAGGCGCCCGGAAAAAACGGAGATATGGGCAGAGTTGTTCCAGCTTGCACTGCCGACAAAGCCCTGGCCGCCCGGCAATAAGCGAGCGGAAACGATCGTGCCCTGGCGATAGGTCAAGTGAGTAAAGAGGGGGACGACTGGCGGGGCGGTGGCACGCGCGGTGAACCAGGCCGCTACAGCCACGATGATCAGCGCTGCCGTGCCGGCGGCAGCGAAGCGCCAGCGCCGCGACAAGCCGCGCTCTGGCGCGGCGGGCGCGGCACCGGTGACCGAGCTGGCGAGCATGAGTTCCTGGAGCTGAAAGGCGATGTCGCCGGCAGATTGAAATCGCTGCGCCGGCTCTTTTTCCAGGCAATGGCGCACAATGCGTTCGAGGGCGGGCGGAAGGGAGCGGCCCGTGGCGGAAAGCTCGGGCGGATCCTCGCGCAGGATAGCGCTGAGCACATCGGCGCCGGACTCGCCCGTAAAGGCACGGCGGCCGGCAAGCATTTCATAGAGCACCGCGCCCAGGCTGAAAATATCCGAACGCGCATCGGCCGCCTTGCCGCGCGCCTGCTCGGGCGACATGTAGCCCATGGTGCCCAGCATCACGCCCGCCTGGGTTACGGCCGGTGCGGGCTCGGCCACAGTTTCCGCTTCAGAACTGGCGGTTGCGACCGCCTTCGCCAAACCGAAATCGAGCACCTTGACGCGGCCATCGTCGCAGCAGAACAGGTTTTCGGGCTTCAGGTCGCGGTGAATAATTCCCTTGGCGTGGGCGGCGGCGAGCCCACGGGCGATCTGCGCGGCATAGTCCATGCCCTTGCGCGGCGGCAGGGGGCCGTCAGCAAGCTTGCTGCGCAGTGTGCCGCCTTCGAGCAGTTCGGAAACCAGAAACGGCGAGCCCGCGGCGGAGGAGCCCGCCGGCAGTGTGCCCACATCGAAAATGGTCAGCAGATTCGGGTGATTGAGCGCGGCGATGGCGTGTGCCTCGCGCTCCAGGCGGCCGAGCGCATCGCGGTCGTGCGCCAGCGCGAGCGGCAGAATCTTGATCGCGACTTCGCGCTGCAGGCGGCTGTCGTGCGCGCGATAGACTTCGCCCATGCCGCCCGCGCCGAGGCGGCCGAGGATTTTATATGGACCGAGTAGCTCGCCAGCGGCCAGGCTCATGCGGTTTCCACGTTCAGGTGTATCGGTGCAACTCGCATGGGTTATTGACTGATGCCGGCCCAGTGCACGGGCGCCAGAATGGCGTCGAGGCGGTCGCGCGAGCCAGTGACGGGCTCGAGGTGGGGGATGCGCAAGCCGTGGTGATAATCCAGCGTGTAGGTGGAAACCGACGTGGCGTGCTTCACCAGAAGTGAGATGGGCGCGGAGCTGTGCTCGGCCGCCAGAATGGCTGTGCGCAGCACAGCGGGCGCAAACACTTGGCTGTTCACGGCCTCGATTTGCATGCCCGGCGCCAGACCTGCCTTGAAGGCCACGCCGCCCCACCAGACCCGGACGATGTCGCCGCTGGCGGCGACGCTCAGGCCAATCGAAGTCGAAAAGCTGGCGCCGAAGCGGCGGGGGCGCGACGCAGCTTTGGGCTCGGTGTCGTTATAGACGAGTTTGTAGATGTCACTGGCGTTGGGCGAGAGATTATAGCGGTGGTCGTTGACGCCCGCATACAGCGGAGAGTCGACCAGCGTGTTGAGGGGCACGGTGGCAAAGTGCACGATCGGACCGGTGTGACTGGCGGTTGTGAGCGCGGTCGCAAATTTCCATCCCGCGGGCATGGTCACCGAGGGGGCGCAGTTGATGTCGCGGGAGAAATATCCAGCCGGATAGAGGACGACCGTATTCCAGGACAGGTCGATGATGTTGTGATCGAAGCTGACGCGCCCCTCACTGCGGTTCAAGGGCACGAGGTATTGGAAACGAACGTCAAGCGTGCTGGCGCCGGCGGGGACGGTGAGATGGAAGGCGTAGACGTCGACATCGCTTCTCGTCCAATGGACCGGCTGACCGTTGGCCGTGATGACCAGGCCGCCCACTCCCTTGATGGGGCCATCGGCGGCGTGATTGCCGGGAATCCAGGCGGGGTAGAGCAGCGTGAGCGCGCCGGGGGCGACGGGGATGGTTTCGCGCACCTGAATGATGCGCTGCGCCACATTGGTGAAATTGGCATTGAGCTGGATGGTGCCGGGCGCATAGGGCACATCGCGCGGCGCAGGCAGCGGCGGCGGCAGCGGCGCGGGCATGGGGCCAACGCCCTGCTGGGCAGCAAGGCCAACGGCCAGCAACGGCAGAAGAAGGGCAGCAGCAAACCGAAGACGCATAGGACCCCCGCGTACAGGGTAGCAGTGACTGGAGCGATTGGGGGTGTATACTTGCCGCACTTTAGCATTTTGGTGAGGTGATCACTATGGCTTCCGCTCGAGTTCTGGCATGGCGCGCACTCGGCGCCGCCGCGTTGCTGGCCACGATGACGGCTGCGGGTGCGGCGCAACAAACGGCGGCGCAATCGCAGTATCCGGCACTGCCGACGGAATTTCCGGCCAACTTTCAACCGGTGACGGCAAAGCACAGCTACAGCGTGCAGATCGTCGCCATCCCGATGCGCGACGGAACCAAGCTGAATACGGTAATCCTGATTCCCAAGGGGGCGCATGATGCCGGGATCGTGCTCGACCGCACGCCGTATAACGCGGATGGACGCATCGGGCGCATGGACAATGATCCGCTGCTGAAGGCGGGCTTTATCCGGGTGTTTCAGGACGTGCGCGGCAAATATGGATCGCAGGGCGACTACATCATGAACCGCTACGTGTTGGGACCGCTGAATCCGACGCCGGTATCGGATGCTACCGACTGCGCCGATACGGTGGGATGGCTCGCCAAGAACGTGCCGCAGGGAGACGGGCGTGTGGCCGTGATCGGCATCTCGTACGACGGCTTTGAGGCGCTGATGGGGCTGGTGCATCCCAATGCGGCGCTGAAAGCTGCGGTACCGGAAAACCCGATGGTCGACGGCTGGCGCGGGGATGACTGGTATCACTACGGGGCGTTCCGCGAGCAGTTTTTGCCGTACATCTACTCGCAGGATTCCTCGCGCGGCAGCATTTATCGCTGGGTGCAGAAATATAACGACGACTACACCATGTACCTGAAGGCGGGGAATGCGAGCGTGGTGGCGCGCCGTCACCACATGCAGGACCTGGGCTTCTGGCAGAAGCTGGAGAAGCACACCTCCTATGACACGTTCTGGCAGGACCAGGCGGTGGACAAGATTCTGGCCAAAGAGCCGCTGAACGTGCCCACGATGCTGGTGGCGGGGGAATGGGACCAGGAAGATATCTATGGCGCGCTGGCGGTGTACCGGGCTCTGCGTGCGATTCCATCGAACCGGGCGAACCTGTACCTGACGCTGGGGCCGTGGTACCACGGGCAGGAAGCGCGGCCGGGGACGCATCTAGGAGCGATTCAGTTCGGCTCCGACACTTCGGCCTATTTCCGGAACAACATCCTGATTCCGTTTTTGAAGCAGCACCTGGAGCACGGGCCGGATGCGCACCTGGCGCACGTGAACGCGTACGTGACGGGGACAAACGATTGGGAGCGGCTGACGAGCTGGCCGGCGTGCGCGGGCGATTGCAGCCTGCAGAACGAGAACTTGTATCTTGAGGCCAACCACGGGCTGGCGTTTACGGCGCCGGCGGCGGGCGGAAAAGGCTACGACCAGTATGTTTCCAATCCGGCGACGCCGGTGCCCTACCGCCCGCGTCCGGTGCCGCAGGCACAATCGGCGACGTGGCACCAATGGTTGGTGGGAGATCAGCGTCTGGTGTCAGGGCGTCCGGATGTGGAGGTCTATGAGACGCCGGCGCTGACGCAGGCAGTACGGGTAAGCGGGCGTCCGCTGGTACATCTGGTGGCGTCGACGAGCGGAACGGATTCGGACTGGGTGGTGAAGCTCATCGATATATACCCGCCGCAGGCAAGCGCGAATATGGGCGGCTACGAGCTGGCGGTCGCCATGGATATTTTCCGGGGGCGGTACCGGACGAGCTGGACGCATCCGGCGCCGCTGACGCCGAATCAGGCGCTGGTGTACAAGTTCTACCTGCCGGCGGCGGACCACGTATTTCTGCCGGGACACCGGATCATGGTGCAGATTCAGTCGAGCTGGTTTCCGCTGTATGACCGGAACCCGCAGACGTTCGTGCCCAACATCTTCAAGGCGACGCCGTCGGACTACGTGAAGGCAACGCAGAGAATCTATCACACGCCGGGGAAGGCGACGTATCTGGAGCTGCCGGTGGCACATTAACTAGCTGGCTGCTGTCGAGCTTCGCGGAGAGCGGTGGAACAAGGCCTGGATTTCTTCGAGGGTTTTGCCTTTGGTTTCCGGGAGCCAGAGGAGGGCGACGAGGAAGTAAATGACCGTCGCGCCGGCGAAGAAGAAAAACAGGGTGGCGTAGCCGTATTCGCCGACTGCGGGGAGGAAGGCGGCGGCGATAAGGGTCGAGGCGGCTTCGTTGAACACGAGAGCAATGCTCATGCCGTTGGAGCGGATGCGGGTGGGCATCAGCTCGCTGAGGGCGAGCCAGACGACAATGCCGGGCCCGACGGCGAAGCTGGCCATAAAGAAGAAAAGGCTGGCGGCGGTGAGCCATCCCCAGGCGGCGCTGGGCAGTGGGGTGAGCGTCGCCTTGACAATCTTCAGCGGGGCGCTGCGTGCAGTGGAGAGCGCAGCGAAGGGGTTGGCGGAGAAGGCGAGGACAGCGTTGCTGGGCAGGCTGGCGGCGCGGGTGATGTGGACGGGCGCGACGGCGGTCTGGTCGGAGCGCAGGACAGGCGTGGCCGAGCGGTATGCGCCGAAGCTGTAGATCACCGACAGCGAGGCGGGGCCCGTGATCGCAGGCGCGAGCTGATGAGCGAGGACGGGGGTGAAGCGGAGAGTGAGCGATTGCTGCGGCGTCACCAGGGCCTGAACGGCGGCGGTGACGCGGATTTCGTGGCGCTGGTTGCTCCAGAACATCAGGCCGGTCCAGAGCAGGCCGACGACGGCGCCCGCGGTGCCGATGGTGAGCAGGAATTTGCGTCCGCGCCGGTCGACGAGCATCATGCCGGCGATGGTGGCAAGGAAATTGACGAGGGTGAAGAGGATGTAGCCCCAATGAGCGGCGAGATCGGACAGGCCGCTCTGGATGAGGATATCGGCGTTGTACTGGATGATGGAGTTGACGCCGGTGGTCTGGTTGAGCACGAGGATGACGCAGGCGAGGAGGAAGGGGAGAACGTACTTGCGCTGCAGCAGCGAGTCGCGGCGTTCGGACCGGCGGCGGTGTTCGGCGGCCTGGACGGCGGCGATGGCATCCAGCTCGGCCGCGGCATCGCCGGGTGAGCGGGAGAGCTGGAGCGCGGCGGCGGCACGGTCGCGATGGCCGCGCAGGTAAAGCCAGCGCGGGGATTCATCGAGCAGGAAGCAACCGGCGAGGAACACGAGACCAGGCGGGAGGCTGACCCAGAAGATGCTGCGCCAGGCAGTATCCTTGAAGGCCAACAAGCGCGCGGCGTCGCCAAGCTTGGCGACATCGGCCACGCGCAGGCTGAAATACATGCCCACGGCGGCGGCCAGCACGATGCCGAAAGTGAGCAGCCACTGGAACATGGCGGTGCCTCTGCCACGGATCGAGGCGGGCAGGGCTTCGGCCAGATAGAGGGGGACGGCGACACCAACGAGGCCGGCGCTGACGCCTTCGAGCAAGCGTCCGGCAACCAGGGGCGCGTAGCCGTGCGCGAGGGCAACGATGGGGATGCTGGCTACAAACAGGACGCCGGCGACGATCATCAGCGAGCGGCGGCCGATACGGTCGGCGAGCCATCCGGCGAATAGAGTGGACAGCGTCATTCCGAGTAGAACGGCAGCCACGACGATTGAGAGCTGATCGGCGTTCAGGCCGGAGGTGGCCTGGAGATACGGCAGCGCGCTGCCGATGATGCCGACGTCGATGCCATAGAGGAGGCCGCCGAGGCTGGCAATCCACAGCAAGCGGCGGGTGTAGCTGGCGAGAGAAGGAGTCATCGCGGTTGGGTACCGCAGGGTGGCCGGTGTCCCATGTTCCGCGATTTTAGGGCATCGGGGATGAAGTCGCAAGGGTGAAGGCACGGAGGCGTGAAGCGGCCAGGCGGTCGAACAGGCACAGCCTGTCGTTGCCGGGGCTCCGCCTCCCGTTGGCCGGCTCCCTCGCGGCCGCTCCGGGCTCGGCCGCTGGGGCCGTCAGGCGGATGGGGACGACGGCGACTGGCCCAGGTTCGATCAGAGACGGTATGGGGCCGGAGCAGCGTCCCTGTTGCGCGTGGCGGTCGAGCACCACGGCGAGGGCTTGGCGCGGTGGATGGTTGCGCACGGGGCCCGGAGCGCGGATTATACTGAAGCGCGACAGGAGGACAGGAAGTGAAGATCAGCGAGATGGCGTGGAGGGATGCGGAGGCGTACCTGCAGCGGGAAGATCGGGCGGTGCTGCCCATCGGAAGCTGCGAACAGCATTGCGCGCTGAGTCTGGAGACGGACCGCATTCTGGCGGAGCGGGTTTCTGTGGAAGCGGCCGAGCCGCTGGGGGTAGCGGTATTTCCTGCCCTGGCGTATGGCGTGACGCCGTATTTTATGGGGTTTCCGGGGACAGTGTCGCTGCGGGCGGGCACCTACATGCGGCTGCTGAACGACATTCTGGAGAGCCTGCTGGCGCATGGGTTCAAGCGCATCGTGGTGGTCAACGGGCACGGGGGCAACAGTTTTGCCCAGCAACCGGTGGTGTCGGCGTTTGCGGGGCGGCCGGGGGTGTGCATCAAGTGGCATAACTGGTGGAACGCGCCGCGGACATGGGCCAAGGTGATGGAAGCGGATACGGTGGCGGGGCATGCCTCGTGGCTGGAGAATTTTGCCTGGACGCGGGTCGCCGCCGGTGAAGTTGCGCAACCGCGCAAGCCCGCGCTGGACATGAGCAGGATGCGGATGCTGGGGCCGCGGCAGGTACGCGAGCATATTGGCGACGGCAATCTTGGGGGCGTGTACCAGATGCCGGACGCGATCATGGATGGCGTCTGGCGGGCCGGGGTCGAGGAGACGCGGGAAGCCATCGCCCAGGACTGGCCGGCATGAGCGCCCTGGCGATGGTGGTGCATGGCGGCTGCGGACGGATCGAAGGGGCTTCGATTCCGGCGCGGCTCGAGGGGGTGCGGCAGGCGGCGGCAAGCGGGATGGAGCGGCTGCGGGGCGGCGGGCGAGCGCTCGATGCCGTGGAAGCGGCGGTGATGGTGCTGGAAGAGCTGCCGCTGTTCAATGCCGGACGAGGAGCGGTGCTGAACGCCGACGGAGAAATTGAAACCGACGCGGCGATCATGGACGGCGCGACGCGGGAAGCGGGAGCGGTGGCGTGCGTGCGGGGAATTTTGCATCCGGTGCAGTTGGCGCGGCGGGTGATGGAAGCGACACCGCACGTGCTGCTGGCGGGGGAAGGAGCGGCACGGTTCGCCGCTGCGCAGGGATTTGCCAGCGTGAGCCCGGATGAGCTGATCGTGGCGCAGCGGCGGGAACAGTGGCGGCGGGTGCGCGAGCAGAGCTACGGCGAGCACGGGACGGTGGGCGCGGTGGCCTGCGATGTTCAGGGCCATGTGGCGGCGGCGACCTCGACCGGAGGGATTGTGAACAAGCTGCCGGGGCGGACGGGCGATACGCCGCTGGTAGGCTGCGGGACGTATGCCGACGCGCGGCTGGCGGTGTCGTGCACCGGGCACGGGGAGCAGATTATCCGGATGACGCTGGCGCGGCTGGCAGCATTCCTGTACGAGCGGTCGGGCGATGCGCAGCAAGCCGGGGAAGCGGCGCTGGCGGAGTTAAACCGGACCACGGGCGGGGATGCGGGATTGATCCTGGTGGATGCGCGGGGCCGGGTGGCGTTTTGCCAGAACACCCCTAATATGCCTATATGCGCGATGAGCGAACAAGGAACGATCGTTCAGGGATAGCAGCAGCGGCCGCGCCCGGCAGTGCGGCGCCGAGGGCGTATCCGCGGCGAGCGTTTTTCGTTCTGTTCGCGGTGGAAATCTGGGAGCGGTTCGGCTACTACGGCATGGCCTCGATCATGGTGCTGTACATGGTCGAGCAGCTGGGGTGGCGCGACCAGCGGGCGGATCTGATCTGGGGCGCATTTTCGGCGCTGATCTACGCCATGCCCATCGTGGGCGGATGGATTGGCGACCGGGTGCTGGGGGCGCGGCGAACGCTGGTGCTGGGGGCGGCGACGCTGGGGCTGGGGTACCTGCTGCTGGCGATTCCGCTGCAGACCACGTTTTTCATCGCCATGGGGGTGATGACGGCGGGCAACGGGCTGTTCAAGGTGAACCCGAACAACCTGGTGTCGCGGCTGTACGGAGACGACCGCACCAAGCTCGACGTGCTGTTCACGATTTATTACATGTCGCTGAACATCGGCTCGTTCGTCTCGATTCTGCTGGAGCCGTGGATTGCCGGGCACGGAGGCTGGGGGATCACGATTGCCGGCCTGCGGTTCGACAGCTGGCACCTGGCATTTGGGGTGAGCGCGCTGGGACTGGCGCTGGGGCTGATTAACTACGCCTTTTTCCGGCGGTATATGCGGCCGTATGGAACGCGGCCGGATTTTGCCCGGCTGCCGTGGCGGAAGCTGGGTGCGGTAATTGCCGGCGGGGTGGTGGCGGCCGGGCTGCTGGCGGAGATCATAAGGCATCCGCAACTGGCGACCGGTACGGTGGTGGTGTTTGCCGTGCTGATTGCCTGGGTTTTTACTCACCTGCTGCGCACGAACCCTGAGCGCCGCGCGCGGGAGCGGATATGGGCGTGCGTGGTGTTTACGGTGCTGTCGATTGTCTGGGCGATTTTCAATCAACAGATCTACACCTCGCTGACGCTGTTTGCCTTCCACAACGTGCGCCATCACCTGCTCGGGATGACGGTGGCGCCGGCGCAGTTTCAGGACCTGAACCAGTTCTGGCTGGTGCTGCTGGCGCTGCCGCTGGCGGGGCTGTATGAGCGCATGGCGAAGACGCGGCACGGCGATTTTTCCATGGCGGTGAAGTACACGGCCGGGCTGTATTTGCTGGCGATCGGCTTTTTTCTGTATGCGGCAAGCGGACTGGATGCGACGGCAGGAGTGGTCTCGCCGTGGTGGCTGGTGGCAGGCTATGGGGCGCAGTCGCTGGGGGAGCTGCTGATGAGCGCGCTGGGATTTTCGATGGTGAGTCAGCTCGTGCCGGAGCGGGCGCGGGGCATTACCATGGGCGCGTGGTTTTTGGGCATGGGGGTGGGGCTGTACGCGGGCGGATGGATCGCGGGATTGGCGAGCGTGCCCAACGGGGTGGCGAGCGTGACCGAAAGCCTCTCGCTCTATATGCATGTGTTCGGCTGGCTGGGAGTGGGGGCGCTGGTGTGCGCCGCGGCGGCGACGACGCTGGTGCCGCGGCTGAACCGGTGGACGGCGGCGACCACATAGGCAGAACGCATTGTTGGCGCGGGCCGCAGCGCGGCTGCGCCGCGCGTCCCGCGAACCGTAGAGCCACGTTATGATGGCTGAATCTCCGCCGGGGGACAAACCACGATGACGTTTCAAAAACCAGCAGGATCACCGTCCATCACGCCGTTTCTGTGGTTCAACGACAACGCCGAGGAGGCGGTGGAATTTTATCTGCGCGTGTTTCCCAACTTGCGGCGCAGCCGCGATCTGCGCAATCCGGGCGCCGCGCCGGGGCCGAAGGGCGGGATCGTCACGATTGAGTTTTCGCTGAACGGTCAGCCGTTCGTGGCGCTGAATGACGGGCCGGGGTTTCCGTTTACGCAGGCGGTGTCGTTTTTTGTGAGCTGCCGCGATGTGGCTCGCCACTTTTTGCCCTGGTCGCTCCCGTTGGTCGCTCGGAGTGCGGGCTTCGATTCCCGGCAGGGTCCGCCCG
>JBOGKK010000254.1:0-10130 GCA_050745425.1 Terriglobales bacterium | reverse complement strand
GAATCGGGATTGTAGGAGTACAGGACATCGAGGAGCTGATCGCTCCAGTTGTAATCGCCATTGGGATGAACGTCGGTTTCGGTGATGCGCATGCGGTTGTCAAAATGCCACGCCTGGGTGTCGCCATTGCCCAGGTTCGCATCGTAGGGCGCGCCCCAGGAGGTGTAGTAGCGGTCTTCAATGTAAGTCGTTTTTGCGGCATCCTGATCCTGAATCCAGGTGGTGCGGCCGGCGGCATCGTCATCAAGCCAGAGCACGCGGCCGCTGGGATAGCGTTCATAGGTGGGGAAGCCGATATCGTCGTAATCGGTCGAGGCGTGATAGGTTGTGCCGTTCACAATCGTGTCGAGCACCTGGGCGCGGCCCATGGCGTCGTATTGATTGAACGAAAGCTCTACCCCGGCGCCACCGCCGCTGACGCGCGTGAGGTGGTTGTAGGCGCCGTAGGTGGTGAGGCCGGTGGGGTCGGTGTCGTAGGAGAGCGTCACCGTATCGGCGGGATCGGGCGTGCCGCTGAGGGTAAAGGTGCGGCCGGTGGGGCGGTTCAGTGCGTCGTACGAGTAGCTGGTCACCACGCCGTCGGCCATGGATTTGGTGGCGAGGTTCGAGTCGGGATCGTAGCTGTAGCTGGTGGCCCCGGTTTCCGGGTTCGACGACGACAGCAAGCGTGCGAGGCTGTCCCAGGTGAAGGTGCGGTCGGCAAGGCCGGGCTGTTGTACCCGCGTGAGCAAGCCGAGGGCATTGTGCGTGTACGCAGTTAAAAAGCCGGTGGCATCAAGATCGAGCGTGACGCCGCTGATTTGCTGGTTGCAGTCGCTGGGTGTGCTGTTGGGAACGGTGCCGGTGACCTTGGTAATCTCGCACACCGCTTCCAGCCTGCCCAGGCCATCAACCTGGGTGATTTTGCTGACCGAGCCGGAACCATCGCCTTCGTCGGTGGTTTCAGCCGCGGCGCCGATGTGCTCTGTGGTGGAGGAGGCCCCGTCGGCGTGGGTAATCACGGTCACCCGGCCGAGGCCGTCGAATTCGTAGCTGTCGCCGGGCTGGGTGCACGCGGCCGCACCGCCGGATGCGGAGGACTCGAACGGGTAGGTGATGTAATCTTTCTCGCCGAAGCCGTTATAACAGGTCTCGGCCCGGTCCCAATCGCCGTTGCCGTTGGTGTGCGCGGTGACGCTCAGGCGGTCGAGGCCGTCAAAGGTATCGATCTGATCAGTCCAGCGGCTGCCGGTGATCAGGCGCTTGGTTTCCAGTGTCGAGGGGGTGTAGGCGTAGGTGGTCTGGCCCTCATCGGGAAAGTCGATTCCGGTCAGGCGATCCCAGGGATCATTGTAGATGTAACTGGTGACGTTGCCGTTGGCATCGGTGTGGCTGGCCATGTTGCCGCCGGCGTAGAACCAAGCGTAGTTTTCGAGATGGCAGTTCACGCCCGAGGGGCAGCCTGGGGTTGTGGGCGGCGTAATGGCGGTGACGTAGGCATTCGTGGGCGCGGGTGCGCCGCCGCCGCTGAAGCTGTCAGCGTAACTGTAGGCGGTGGCGTTGCCGTTGGGATCGGTTTCAGACAATATCTGCCCGGTGTCGTCATAGCCGAGCGTGGTCACCGCCGGGCTGCCCGTATTCAGCCAACGCGAGATCGTGGTCAGGTTGCCGCGCGAAGGTTCCGGCGGCGTGGTGTGCTGGACAACGCCGGAAGTCCCCGCAGGCGTGGTTTGGTCGTAGGCGTAGTCGGTTTCGGCAGCGCGCGTCTGCCCGGCATCGGAATAGGTGATGACGCTCGATGGCCGGTCAACAATGTTGCTGCCGCTGAAGCTGGCGTAGTTGACGTTGATCTGCCGCAGCAGCGGGCCACGTGCGCCGGAGCCCCAGTCGTAGTCATTTTCCTGCGTGAGCTGCATGGTTGCATCGCCAGTTTCCGAGTAGGCGTAATCGGACTCCTTGACCTCGCCGTTGCGCGCCGTCTGACGCAGGGTGGGCAGGAAAGGATAGCCGGTCCAGCCTTCGGTAACGGTTTGCAGGGTGGCGCCGTTGCTGACGGTGGTTACGCTTTGCTCGACCGGGGTTTCGCTCGCAATGATAGCGCCCGAGTGCGGCTGCTGGGGGTCGTTCACTTTCACGTAATTATAGGTGATGGTGCGGGTCGTGCCGGCGACCTCATCGGTATCGGTCACGACGGTCTGCTTGTTGGTCCAGAAGTTTTCGTCGCTGCCGCTGTACCAAGTGGTCGAGTACTGGAAGTGCTGCTGCTCGACTTCGCTTCCGTTGACGTAGACGTTGCGTTCGGTGATGACGGGATTGTCGAAGCGCGCATTGCAGCGCTGGTACTGGGAGCCGTCCCAGGTCTGCAACTGTGCGGGCTCGGATTGCGGGTTCAGGCCCCAGGCATAGCGGATCTCGCCGCCGTTCGGGTATTTGATGTCGTTCACCACGCCATAGACCGGATCGTAGGTGAAGGTGTAGGTGCCCTCGGGCGTGGCGATGCTGGTCACTGCGGCGCCGCCGTGCATGGTTGCGGTGGTGTTGGGGCACGGGCCCGGGTTGGCGCCGGTCACGCTGATGGTTTTGCTGGCGGGTGCGCTGGCCCAGGCGACCGCGTAGGCATCGCTCATGCCCGGAATCGAGATGGTATCCTGCGCTTGCGCGAATCCGCTGGTGGTGATGGTGCGACCGAGGGTATCAGTGATCGTCAGCGCATTGCCGCTGGTGATGCTGTAGTCGATTTCGTTGCCGTTGCGGTCGACCGTGTCGGTGGCCAGGATCCCGCTCTCGGCCATGCCGCCGTTGGGAAAGAAGGTCTTGGTTCCGTCCGGGCTGGTGAGGGTAACCTCGCGAAAGCCCCAGAGCTGATCCTGAAGCGGAACCGTATATGCCAGCCAGCCTGCCAGAGACGCGCTGGTGCGCTCGCTGAACTGGTTGAAGCCGTCACAGGGATCGTCGTAGCCGGGACCGCGCCCGCTGCGGCCGGTGTTCGACAGCAGCAGCGGCCGGCGGGTGCCATCGGGCATCTGGACTTCATAATTGGTCGAGACGGTGCAGGTCTCGGCCCCATCGGGCGATTCCTGATCGGATGTGGCGTAGGTCAGCACCGGGGCGCCGTAGCTCCAGCCGTCGCTGGAGAGCAGATAGCTTTGGGCGTACATGCTGGCAAGATCGTTGCCATAGGAGCCGAACACGTGCGCGCCCGCGCTGCTGTAGGAGATGGTGAAGGCCGGGGTGAGGCCGCGGCCGGGCGGAACGGGCAGATTGAAGGTCAGCGTCAGCGAGCCGTTGGCGGGATTGACGACCTCGTGCGGCCCGCTGATGAGCGCGTGACCGGGCGTGCGCGGTGCGGGCGAGGTGGCATCGCCTGGGTTCGGGATAGTCTGCGCCGAGGCATAGGCAGCCCAACCGATCAGCGTAATCGAGAGCACGATGATGACGGCAGCGAGAGTGCCTGAGGTGAACAAAGGCTGGCGTTGCATGACGGCCTCCACGGCTTGCCGGATCCGACACCAGCTTC
Organism: Terriglobales bacterium; assembly: GCA_050745425.1. Taxonomy (GTDB): domain Bacteria; phylum Acidobacteriota; class Terriglobia; order Terriglobales; family SCQP01; genus SCQP01. The sequence goes on along the minus strand of JBOGKK010000254.1, from coordinate 6,634 downwards.
TTCTCCGGCTCAGCGCGAGTCAATCCGCCTTGATGGGTGGTGCGCACGAGTTGTCGGCAGGTAGAAAAAACGCCAAGCCCACCCGGAGGCGGCGACGGTTGAGGGCGTCGCATTGGTCAGTTAGTAGTGGTTAGTTAATAGTGAATGGTGGATACGAGATGGGGCTGAGGGCACACGAGAGCGCGGCGGGCGTCAGGGGCGATGACTTGGTAGGCGAGGCGCATGGGAGGCCTCGCGAAGGGAGATGAAAAAACGCCAGCCCGTTCACTGGTGCGGGGCCCCGCTCGGCTGAGCCGAGCGAGCCGCTTGCCGGAGGGGCTGGCGTTTTTTAGAGCAGAATCAGACTCGGTGTGGCAGGCTCCGGGGGATGACGTGCGGCTTTTCCTGGTGAAAAAGCCGCATACGCTACGATCGGCTTTGCTGTAGCAGGTCTGATTCTGCTCCAGCCGTTAGCTGCCGATGCTTTGGAGGATGGCTTTGGCGGTTTGGGCCTGGGTGCTGTTGGGGGCCAGGGAGATGACCTTTTCCAGGGCTTGTTTGGTGCCGGGTGCGGGGATCATCTTGCTGGTTTTGGGATCGGTCTTGGATTGGTTGACCAGACACATGGCTTTGTAATACCAGGCGTTGGCGTTGTTGGGATCGAGGGCGATGGTTTTGCTGAAGGCTGCTTCGGCGCCGGTGATGTCGTTCTTGTTGTAGAGCACGACGCCTTCGTTGTAGATGGCGAGCTTGGCCTGGGTGGGGTCCATCTGGGCGGCTTTGCTGAAAGCAGCGTTGGCGCCAGCCGTATCGCCACCCTCGGCGAGGGCGGAACCGAGGTTGATTTCGTAGCCGGCGTCGGTGGGCTTGAGGGCAATCGCTTTTTGATAGGCATCCGCGGCGTTTTTGTACTGCTTGGCGGCGACGTAGTCTTCGGCCAGGTTGGCGTAGAGGATGTCGTGCTTCTGGTCGATGGCGACGGCCTGCTGCATGATGGCGATGGCCTGGGTGTAGTTTTTGGCCTCGTAGAGCTGTTTGTTCTGGGCGAGGAGGGTGTTGAGCTTGCCCATCTTGGCGTCTTTGGCTTCGGTCTCTTTTTTGCGCTTGGCGTAGGCGGCGGCTTCGTCAGCGGACATGCCCTTGGGGGGCGGGCCGCCGTTTTCGGCAGCAGCAATGACGGCGAGGTTGACGTGGGCGTTGAGCATCTTGCCGGCTTCGGCCTTGATGCCCTGCTGGATGGGCACAGTTTGGCCGGTACTGGCGACCACGCTCATGCTGTAGGTGCCGGCGGGGACGCGGTCATCCTCAAACTTACCTTTCTTGTCGGTCTTGGCGTTGACCGTACCCTTGGCGTCGGTGCGGGTGAAGATGACCTGAGCGTTGGGCAGGGGTTTGTTGTTGAGACCAATGATGGTTCCCTTAATGCCAGCGTATTGCTGCTGCGCCGCGAGTGGCAGAGCCATCAAGGCAGCGAGCAGGGCCACACCCGTCACGAGGCTCATGCGTTGCAGAATTTTCATAGTTCCTCATTCTTCCGATGCGACCACATAGGCGACCGGATCAATTTCTCCAGCTTGGCTGAACGCACGGCGGCGCAACCGGCAACTATCGCAGCACCCGCAAGCCCGGCCGGCATTCTGGTAACAAGACCACGATAAAGGAAATGGGGCATGGAGTTCAAGTCCGAGGCGCACAATGTCGGCCTTGGAGGAGTGGAGCAACGGCGTTGCAATGCGGATGCGGCCTTGTTTTGTGCCAACGCGGAGCAGGGCGTTGAAGGCGTCGTAATATTCCGGGCGGCAATCGGGGTAGCCGGAACTGTCGGGCGCGACGGCGCCAATCATGACGGTTTCGGCGCCCAGCGTTTCCGCCCAGGAGACGGCGGCGGCAAGGAAGTGGGCGTTGCGGAAGGGGACGTAAGTCACCGGGATGAGGGACGGGTTGAGGCCCGCCGTAGGTACGGGGAGGGATTCGTCGGTGAGGGCGGAGCCGCCGATCTGGCGGAAAAACCGGGTCTGGACCAGGAGGCGGCGCTGGGGCGGGATGGCGTAGTGATCGGCCATGGCGAGGAAAGCTTCGCGCTCGCGGGCTTCGGTGCGCTGTCCATAGTCGAAGTGGAGGACGGCAGGGTCGTAGTCGCGGGCGGCGAGGGCGAGGCAGACGCAACTATCCATGCCGCCGCTGAGGCAGAGCACCGCCATGGGTTTCATACGGCTCTGCGCTCCGGGTTCCAGATGAATTTGTGAATTTGGAGGCTGAGCCGGACGGGGAGAGCATCGCGCAGGATCCAGGAGGCCAGGAGCTGCGGGTCGAGGGTGCATTGGGAGCTGCTGCGCGCGCCGGTGGCGTCCTTGCGAAAGGCGGGGGAAAACAGCAGCGCGGGTGCGGTGCCGCTCAGGCCGTGGCGGGCGATGAAGGCACGGGCGAAAACGTAGTCGGCCTCATCGCTGAGGACGAACTTGAGCTCGTCGGCGGGCTGGAGAAGGGCGAGATTGCTGGCGCGGAACGAGGCGGCTTCGCCGCTCGAGGGACATTTGACGTCGACGATCTTGACCACCGCGGGCGGGACGGGGCTGAGGTCGCGTTCGCCACTGGTTTCGAGCATGACGGCGTAGCCTTGGGCCAAAAGAGCCTGGGCGAGGGCGGCCACGGCAGGGGCCTGCAGCAAGGGCTCGCCGCCGGTGATTTCGACGCGCCGGCAGGGGAAGGCATGCACGGCGTCGAGGACTGCGGCCAGCGCCATGAGGCGGCCGCCGTGAAAGCTGTATTCGGTGTCACACCAGCGGCAGCGGAGATTGCATCCGGTGAGGCGGACGAAGATGCAGGGTAGGCCGGCATGGCTCGATTCGCCCTGAATGGAGTGAAAAATTTCGGTGATCTGAAGCTGCATGTGGCTCGCCACTTTTTGCCTTGGTCGCTCCCGTTGGTCGCTCGGAGTGCGGGCTTCGATTCCCGGCAGGATCCGCCCGCTGACGCTCAGTGCTCCTCCAAGCTGCCTCCGTTAGTCGCCGGAATAGACGGCGGAGGTGGTGTCGGTTTCAAACACGGTTACGGAAGCCACCACCACGCCTTCGGCATTGCCGGCAAGGCTCGATTGCAGGCGCTCGAAAAGGACGCGCGCCATGTTTTCCGCCGATGGATTCTGCTCGCGGAACGGCTCGAGATCGTTGAGGTACTGATGATCCCAGGGCTCGGTTTCGCGGCGGATGAAGGTCTTCAGATCCCTGAAATCGTAGAGCAAGCCGATGTTATTGAGGCGGGGGCCCTCGAGGCGCACGCGCACACGATAGTTGTGGCCGTGCGGGTTCTCGCATTTGCCGCGGTAGCCGCGCAGAGCGTGACCGGAGGAGAAGGTTTCGTCGACGGTGATGGCGAACATGGGAAGAGGGCTTTCAGCTATCGGCTATCAGATTACAGTTTACAGGTTACAGGCAGCAGGCTACGGGTTGAAGGGCAGGCGCATCCAGAGGGGGATGGAACGATGGCAGAGGAATTTGCAGATCGCGGCCGTAGGGGTGGTGGCGGCGGCACTGGTGGAGACGGCGACGGGCGGGTCGCGGCGGCGGATCGAGAGCATTGGGCGGTGCCTTTTGGCCGGAGGCGTCGCCTTCGCGTATGCGCAGTTGACACCGCCGGAACACTGGGGAGCGCGCTCGGGAGCCGCTTTTGCGCAGTTGCCGTGGGTGAGCAGGCTGGAGGCGAACCTGGGCGGGGTGCGTCCCCTGGAGACGGCGGCCTGGGGCGGATTGACGGGCTTATTGCTGCAGGCGCTGCGGTAGCTTATTGACCGATGCGGAGGACGGCCTGGTAGCCGTCGGCGCGGAGGCGGGCACGCATGGCCTGGGCTTCGGCACGGGTGAGGTAGGGACCGACTTCAACGCGGTAGAGATTCGAGCCGCTGCCCGACGCCGGGGTGATCACCGATGAAGGATAGCCGCGGGTTTGCAGGGCTGACGAGAGGGCGTTGGCATCGCCGGAAGTGCCGGCGAACACCTGCACTTCAAAAAGCTGGGAGGCGCTAGCGTTGGCCGGGACCGAGGTGGTTCTGGGGGCGGCTGCCGGGGTGGAGGGCTGAGCGACATCGGCCACTGCCGACGTCGTGGAGGCGGCCGGGGTGGTGGCTGGCGGCGATGGCGAGGGAGGGTTCGATACGGTGGTTGCGGGCGCGGCGGCGGTCTGAGATGCGGCGGCGGCCTGAGCTGGCGGGCTGGTCAAGGTAGTGGGAATCTGGTTGGTTTCGGCTGCGCCCAACTGCTGCGGATTGGGCGGCTGCACGCCGGGCGGGGTGGATTTTACCTGAGGCTGCACGGCCGGGGCGGGAGCGGCGCCAAGGGAGAACGTAGCCGGGATGGCGTGCTTGCCGACGGTGTATCCGAAGGCAAAAAACAGGCCGCAGACGACGGCCAGAGCGAGAAAAGCAACAAAGAGGGACCTGGTGCCCATTTCAAACTGAGACTGCGGCCGGTGTGTGTTTTTGGGGGTTTCGCGTTCGTAGCGCTGGGCGGCAGGCTTCATGGTTTGACCGGCGAGGAAGCAGGCGCAACGGATTTGGCCAGCGGTCTCGCCTGCAAAAAGACATCAATGAGGTCGAGCGGGAGGGGAAAGACGACAGTGGTATTTTTATCGGCGCCAATTTCGACCAGCGTCTGCAAGTAGCGCAACTGCAAGGCGATGGGCTCACTGGCGATGATGGCGGCGGCCTGGGAGAGGCGGGTGGCGGCCTCATACTCGCCGTCGGCATGAATGATCTTGGCGCGTTTTTCGCGTTCGGCTTCGGCCTGACGGGCGATGGCACGCTGCATGGTTTCGGGCAGATCGACGGCTTTGATGACTACGTCGGTGACTTTGACGCCCCAGGCTTCGGTGCGCTCATCGAGGATGGTCTGGAGGCGCGAGTTCAACTTTTCGCGGCTGGAGAGCAGGTCGTCAAATTCGACTTCGCCGAGGACGGCGCGCAGGGTGGTTTGGGCGAATTGGGAGCTGGCAAAACGGAAGTTGCGGACTTCAATGACGGCTTTTTCCGGATCGATGACCTTGTAGTAGACGACCGCGGTGACGGTGCAGGTGACGTTGTCGTGGGTGATGACGTCCTGTGGGGGAACGTCGAGGGTGTCGACCTGAAGGGAGATGCGGACGAGGCGGTCGATGATGGGGAAAATCAGCACCACGCCAGGGCCCTTGGGCTTGCCAATCACGCGACCGAGGCGGAAAACGACGGCGCGCTCGTACTCAGCCATAACCTTAATGGCGGACAGCAAAAACAGCACGATGATGACGATGATGACGACAATGCCAGCCATAAGTTACCTCTCGACGATTCTACTCTGCCACCGGCTCGACCTCCAGTTTTAAACCATGTACGGCGAGGATGCGGATGGGCTGTCCGGCGGCAATGGGGGCATGGGCAATGGCGCTCCAGCGTTCGCCATGCACGAGGACGGTACCGTGCAGAGCGAGCGCGGTGAGGGCAACGCCGGCTTCGCCGAGCAGGCCCTGAGCGCCGGTGACGACGCGGCGGCGCTGTGCCTGCACGACGAGATGCACCAGGAACAGCGAGACCGCGCCGAAGCCGATGGCGACGCCGAGAGCAGCACTGAGATCGACGCGCATGGCGGGAACCGGAGAGTTGACCAGGAGGAGGCCGCCCAGGAAAAGGGCGATGGTGCCGCCGATGGCGAGAACGCCGTGGGTGGGGAACTTGACCTCGAGGGCAAACAGCACGAAGGCAACGACGATCAGACCGGCGCCGGACAAGTTGATGGGCAGCAGCGAAAGCGCAAAGAGCGCGAAGACGACCAGGATCAAGCCGATGACCCCGGGAGCAAAGATGCCGGGGTGGGTGAACTCGACGTAAATCAGGAGGGCGCCGACGGCGAGGAGGATGAAGGCAAGACTGGCGCTGGTATCGAGAATGCGTTCGCGCAGGCTCATGGAAAAGGCCTCGCGCGGGCCGGTGAGCAGGAGGGTTTGGCGCTGGCCGTCCATGCGGGTAACGGTCGAGCCGTTGAGCTGGGCGAGCAGATGGGGAAGGTCGGGAGCAATGAGATCGACGAGGTTATCTTTGAGAGCTTCCTGATCGGTGAAGGAGAGGCTTTGCAGCACGCCTTTTTGCGCGAGAGCGACGTTGCGATGGCGGCGCGCGGCGAGGCTGCGGATGTAGGCAGCGGCGTCGTTCTGCATTTTTTGGGCTTCGATTTTGCCGGGAGCCGCGCCGCCGAGGACGACGGGGTGGGCGGCGCCGGTGTTGGTTCCGGGCGCCATGGCGGCGACATCGCAACTTAAAAGAATGTAGAAGCCGGCCGAGGCCGAGCGGGCGCCGCTGGGAGCTACGTAGCCAATGACGGGCACGGGCGAGGCGAGAATGGCCTGAATGATGGAGCGCATGGCGGTGCCGAGTCCGCCGGGAGTGCTGAGCTCGAGGACGACGGCAGCGGCGTGCTGTTGGGCGGCGTAATGGAGGCCGCGCACGACATAGGCGGCACTGACGGTGTTGACGGTGTCGTGGAGATCAATGACGACAATGGGGGCGCCAGGGACCGCAGGTGGCGCAGGCGCGGCGGGCAGGCCGAGCGCCAGAGCGAACAGCAGGCAGCCTGCCAGTCGCAGCCATTGACTAGCGCGGGACCCCGCGTGGCTGCGCCACGCGACCCGCTTG
>JBOGKK010000253.1:0-6391 GCA_050745425.1 Terriglobales bacterium | reverse complement strand
GCGCTGCAGGGCGTTGGAGTCGACGCCGCCGGAAAGGATTTTGCCGGACGGCGGAACGACAGTGTTGTAGGCGCGGGCGAGGCGGGTGATGGAGTCGAGAAGAATCACGACATCGCGCTTGTGCTCGACTAGCCGCTTGGCTTTTTCGATCACCATTTCCGCCACCTGGACATGGCGGCTGGCGGGCTCGTCAAACGTCGAACTAATGACTTCGCCTTTGACCGTGCGCTGCATGTCGGTGACTTCTTCCGGGCGCTCGTCAATCAGCAGGACAATGAGAACGACTTCCGGATGGTTGGCGGTGATGGAGTTGGCGATGGACTGCATCAGCATGGTTTTGCCGGTGCGCGGGGGGGCAACGATGAGTCCACGCTGGCCCTTGCCGATGGGCGTACACAGGTCCATGATGCGGCCGGAGACGTTTTCGCGGACGGTCTCAAGCTTGATGCGCTCGGCGGGGTAGAGCGGGGTGAGGTTGTCGAAGAGAATCTTGTTGCGGGCTTCTTCGGGGGCCTCAAAGTTGAGGGCCTCGACCTTGGTGAGCGCAAAGTATTTTTCGCCCTCATGGGGAGGGCGGACCTGGCCGGAGCAGGTATCGCCGGTACGAAGGTCGAAGCGGCGGATCTGGGAAGGCGAGATGTAGATGTCGTCAGGGCCCGGCAGGTAGTTGTAATCGGGCGAGCGCAGGAAGCCGTAGCCATCCGGCAGGATTTCCAGCACGCCTTCGGCGAAGATGTGGCCCTCTTTTTCGCTTTGTGCCTGCAGGATCTTGAAGATCAGATCCTGCTTGCGCATGCCACTGGCGCCGGGAAGCTCCAGGGTGCGGGCGATGCGGGCCAGTTCGGTGATGTTCTTTTCCTTCAGTTCTGCGATGGTCATGCGAGGTTCAGGTGGGGTGAAACGGAAATTTGGCTGCGGAGGAAGATCCGCGGCGCGAAGTTTAAGTGGTCAAACAGGCGGAAAGCAGGTCGGCGGAAGCCAATCCTTCAAGAAAGGATAGGCTACCACCAGCGGTGCGCATCTGTCAAGAAATTTCAATCCAAATCGAAGTCGCGGAGCGGTTTAGGCTCATCGGGGTGGCTCCGGACGCGGCGCAGGCTCTGGTCGAACTTGCGGGCGAGGAGGTCATCCTTGCCTTTTTCGGCGGCCACGGATTGCTGAAAACGGCGCTCGCGTTCCTGCTCCTGTTGCTGAAGCTGCTGCTGGGCATGATCGAGCGTGGCCCCGCGCGGGCGGCGATCGGCGGCAGCATGGTGCAGCACCATGCCAGTTTCAGCGTCGACGCGGAGGCGGGCGCCGCAGTCGGGGCAAACGACTTCAAGCACGTCGGCCATTGCCCACTATAGTGCGCTCAATGGCTGCGTTCAATCAAGCCGGAAGGCAAACGGAAGCGGCTGCGGAGGGAAAGTTCGCGGGCGTGCATTTCGCCGTGATCGCGTTCGTGGTCCATGCCCGCAAGGTGAAGCAGACCGTGGAGCAGCAGGATGCGGAGCTCGGTGGCAAGCGAGTGGCCGTAGTGGCGGGCCTGGCGGAATGCGGTATCGACGGAGACGGCCAGATCGCCGGAAATGCGGCCGGCAGGAAATGAAAGGATGTCGGTCGCATAGTTGTGGTGGCGGAACTGGCGGTTGAGCCGGCGAATCGCCGCATCGTCCAGCAGGCGGACGGCGACTTCGCCGGTTGCGCCGGTTGCAAGCTGAGCGCGCTTGAGAAAGCGGCGCAGAGAAGGCAAATCCAGGCGGGGCGGGTGGGGGTGCTGGAGCTCAATCGGCAGGCGGGACCTTCTCGGCGGGATCGGGAAGCAAGGAGAGCTGGCGGGCCTCGTGGTCCTGATAGGCGCGCACGATGCGCTGGACCAAAGCATGGCGGACGACGTCATGCTCGTCGAAGTAGGTGACGGTGATGCCTTCCACGCCCGACAGGAGCTCGATGGCTTGCAGCAGGCCACTGCGGCGGCCATTGGGCAGGTCGATCTGGGTGATGTCACCGGTAATGACAGCCTGGGAGCGGAACCCCATACGGGTGAGGAACATCTTCATCTGTTCCTGGGTGGAGTTCTGGGCCTCGTCGAGGATAATGAATGCGTCGTTGAGGGTACGGCCACGCATGAAGGCGAGAGGGGCAATCTCGATGGTGTTGCGCTCGAGCAGCCGCTCGACGCGCTCGGGCTCGATCAAATCGAACAGGGCATCGTAAAGTGGACGGAGGTAGGGGTCGACTTTTTCCTGCAGGGTTCCGGGTAAAAAGCCGAGGCGCTCGCCAGCTTCGACCGCGGGGCGGGCGAGAACGATGCGGGAGACCTGTTTGGCGTTGAGGGCAGCGACGGCCATGGCCACGGCGAGGTAGGTTTTGCCGGTGCCCGCGGGGCCAACTCCAAAGACCATATCCTGGTGCTCGATGGCATCGAGATAGCGGCGCTGGTTGACGGTTTTGGGTTGGATGGTTTTTTTACCAAAGGTGCGCTGGCGTCCGCTATGAGCGAGGTTGGCGAGGCTGGTGGTGGCGTCGTCGACGACTACCTGCAGGAGAGCATGCAAGTCGCCATTGGCAAACGGGTAGCCCTCGGTATGGAGCTGCTGGTAGTCGCGGACAATTTCTTCGAAGCGCTCGACCTTGGCGCTATCGCCTTCGGCTTCGAGGCTGGAGGGGCCGAGATGGATGGAAAGATTCAACTGGCGTTCGAGCAGGCGCAGATTTTCGTCCAGCGGGCCAAACAGAGTCTCGATGCCGGGGCCAAGCTCGATACTGGTCTTCATGAAGGCGTGTAAGGATAGTTTAAATGCTAAAATAGCTCGACGACAATGGCCAACCATCCTTCATCCCTGAAACGGGTCCGCCAGACCCGCCGCCGTACCACCCGCAACCGTGCCAACGCCAGCCGCCTGCATACGACCGTAAAGAAGCTGCAAGTGGCGATCCGCGCCGGCAAAGATGCGGAAGCAAAGGAATTGGCGCCCGCGACGATGGGACAGATCGACAAGGCCGTGCAAAAGCGCGTGCTGCATCGCAATGCCGCGGCACGGCGGAAATCACGGCTGACCAAAGCGATGAACGCGAAGAAGTAGCTTTCAGCTTTCAGTTGTCACCTTTCACCTTGTCAGTGGTGGCCTGAGAAGGTAGGCTAGGGCTTCGGAGCCACTATGCACCGCCTACGCCTGCTTGCCCTGCTGCTGTTCCCTGCCCTGTTCATTGCTGCCGCACCTGCCTGCGGGCAGCAGTTCAACCCCAACCTTTACGAAGGCATGCGCTGGCGGCTGATCGGGCCCTTTCGCGCCGGGCGCACCGTGGCCGTGAGCGGCGTACCGCAGCAGCCGGGCGTGTTTTATTTCGCCGCGGTCGACGGCGGCGTCTGGAAGACCACCGACTACGGGAACACCTGGCAGCCCATTTTTGACCATGAACCGACGGGCTCGGTCGGGGCGCTGGCGGTGGCGCCGTCGGATCCCAGCGTGATCTATGCCGGCAGCGGCGAGGGCCTGCGGCGGCCGGATTTATCGACCGGCGACGGGATGTACAAATCGAGCGACGGCGGCAAGACGTGGACCCATCTGGGACTGCGCGACGCACAGCAAATCGGGGCGATTGTGGTGGATCCGCACAATTCGGAGCGGCTGTTCGTGGCCGTGCAGGGCCATCCCTATGGTCCGAACACCGAACGCGGCGTCTATCGCTCGCGCGACGGCGGGCAGACGTTCCAGCGGGTGCTGTACAAAGGCGATAACGTGGGCTCGCCGCAGGTGGCTATTGATCCCCGGAATCCGAACATCGTCTACGCCGTGATGTGGGCATCGCGGCATACGCCCTGGTCGCTGTTTGATGGCGCAGGAAGTGGATTGTACAAAAGCACCGATGGCGGCACGACATGGACGCCACTCACCGCGGGGCTGCCGGACTGGCAGCAGGATCGCCTGGGGCGGATCGGCATTGGAATTGCGCCCAGCGACCCGAGCCGGATTTATGCGCTGGTGGGGGCAGGCAAACGGGGTGGCGTGTACCGCTCCGACGATGCCGGCGCGAGCTGGCATCTGGTCAACGCCAATCGCCGGCTGTGGGGGCGCGGCTGGGATTTTGCCGGGATTACAGTCGATCCAACCAATCCTGACGTCGTTTATGACGCCAATACATCGACCTACCGGTCGAGCGATGGCGGAAAGACCTTTGCCGCAATCAAGGGCGCGCCGGGCGGGGATGACTACCACACGGTCTGGATTGACCCGCTCGACCGCAATGTCATCATGCTGGGCGTCGATCAGGGCGCGACCATCAGCGTCAATTACGGCAAGACGTGGAGCTCATGGGAAAACCAGCCGACCGCGCAGCTGTATCACGTGGCCGCCGACAATGCGTTTCCCTTCAACGTCTACAGCGGACAACAGGAAAGCGGCTCCGTGGGCATCGCCAGCCGGAGTCTGGATGGGCGCATCTACATGCGCAGTTGGCACTCGGTCGGTGCGCCTGAATACGCCGATGTGGTGCCTGATCCGCTGGACTCGAATATCATCTACGGCGCGGGCGGCGGCAGCGTATCGCGCTATAACAAGCTGACGCATGGAGTCGAGCGCGTGGGGCCACAAATCCCGGGACGCAAGCTGCGTTCCCGGCGCACCATGCCCATCGCCTTCTCGCCCGTGAACAAACACGCCTTGTATGTCGGCTACAACGTCGTGCTCAAGACCCTCGATGGAGGACAGCACTGGGCCGTGATCAGCCCTGACCTTTCGCGCCAGCCGCCGGTGTCGACATCCACGTTGGGGCCGTTCACCAACGCCATTGCAGGCAGCGCCAAGCCCGACAGCGGCGTGGTCTACGCGCTTTCGCCCTCACCGCTCCAGGCCAATACGTTGTGGGCCGGCACGGATGACGGACTGATCTGGGTGACGCGCGATGGCGGCGCACACTGGACGAACGTCACCCCGCCGCAACTGAAGCCCTGGTGGAAGATCTCGTCGCTGGAAGCAAGCCACTTCGACCCCAATACCTGCTATGCGGCGATCGACACCATGCGGCTCGACGAGATGCATCCGCACCTGTTGCGCACGCACGATGGCGGCAAGACGTGGACGGAAATCGATACCGGACTGGCGGATGGGGCGGCGACGGACGTAGTACGCGAGGACCCAGTGCGGCGCGGGCTGCTCTATGCCGGGACGGAAACATCGGTGTATGTGTCGTTCAACGATGGCGATCAATGGCAGCCGTTGCAGCTCAACCTGCCGCACACCTCGATGCGCGATCTGGCCGTGCACGACAACGACCTGATCGTGGCCACGCACGGGCGGTCGTTCTGGATTCTCGATGACCTGACCCCGCTGCGGCAGATCGACGCGCAGGTGGCGGGCGCAGCCGCGTACTTGTACCAGCCGGAGGCAGCCTACCGCATGCTGCGCACGGGAGGCATGGACACGCCGCTGACGCCGGAAACTCCGGCAGGAACCAATCCGCCGAATGGAGCCATCCTGGATTACTCCTTGCAGACGCCGAGTTCCGGACCGGTCACGCTGGCCATCTACGACAAGAGCGGTGAGCTGGTGCGGCGCTATTCATCGGCCGACAAGCCGCCGGTGCCGCGTTCCGTGCTGGCGCACACGCTGGAAATTCCGATGTACTGGGTGGCGCCGTTTGCGGCGCTGCCGGCCACGCCCGGAATGCATCGCTGGGTCTGGGATTTGCACTATGCCGCACCGGCGCCTGCGCGCGGTGGCGGCGGCAGGTTCGCCGCGGCCGGCGCCTGGGCTTTGCCGGGCGTATATACGGTACGACTGACAGTGAATGGCAAAACTTATAGCCAGCCGCTTACTGTAAAAATCGATCCGCGTATCCCGATGACCTCAGCTCAGTTGAAGCAACAGTTTGCGCTGGCGCACGGCATCAGTGAGGCAATCCAACGCGCTCACGCCGCCAGCGCAGCGGCTCGACAAAGCGATCCGGCGCAGGCACGTAAGCTGGCGCGGCTGGGCTTCGGGCTGCAACGGCTGCTGGGTGGCGCCGAAGGCGATGCGGCGCCGCTGCCCGGCGATGAGCAGGCGGCGCAAAAACTAGAAGCGCAACTCAAGGCGTTGCTCAACAATTGAGGCAGCAGAATTCCAGCGAGTCCGCGGGATGTGAGTCGAGTTTTCGGCGTACCCCCTGGGTGTACATTCAAACTCAGGGGGAACCTGGAATGGCAAACCAAGATGATGTTTATGTTCCGGCAACGCGCGAGAGCGTGGAGCGGCGGCAAAGGCTGGCTCCAAAGCCCGCAGATGCGTTCCGTGCATTCAGCCAGAGCGTATTCGCCGCCGGCGCCTTGCCCGCGAAAACCAAACAACTGATTGCGGTGGCGGTGGCCCACGTCACGCAATGCCCGTACTGCATCCGCAGCCACACGAAACACGCACGAGCGCAAGGTGCA
>JBOGKK010000252.1:0-10639 GCA_050745425.1 Terriglobales bacterium | reverse complement strand
GCCGAATGCACCGGCGGATAAGAAATACCTTGCGGCTTACGTGCGCGCGATGCAAACGGGCAAGCGGCCGAAATTGCCCAGCAGCGGACGCAACGCCAGCGCCAACGTGCAGTGGACGTGGGAGACGACGCAGGGGATCGAGCTGGTGGGCGCTTTCGCCAACGCCGCCAAAGTCGTGGTGTATTTCGGGCAGAACAGCGAAGCGGGGCGATACCGCGTGCTGGCACGGGCGATTCGCGACGAGGTGCAGCAGGCCAGTGTGCTGTGCTGCAGCTGGCACATCGGATTCGAGGAGGAGGTGCGGCGCGAGGAGCGGACGCGGCTGAACGCACTGTTCCGGGAGGCGGGGCGGCGGGGCGTCACGATCTGCACCGCCTCGGGCGATTGGGGCGATGGCACGCAGGCGCCGGGAGCGCCCAAACGGAATGCGGCGCGGGTTTGCTTTCCGGCCTCGAGCCCACATGTGCTCGCTTGCGGAGGCAGCAGCCAGATTCTGGAGGAGAAGAAGGGGGAAGAGACAGTCTGGAGTGAAATCGTGGCCTCGATGCAGATCGGCAGCGGGGGCGGGGTGAGCCGCGTGTTCGGGTTGCCGCTCTGGCAGCAGGATGCGGCGGTGATCAGCAAGACGCGGCGGCGGGGCCGCGGGGTTCCCGACGTGGCGGCGAAGGCGGACCTGGAAGGCGGTTATTTCGGGATTTTAGGCGGGGTGGAAGTTCGCAATGGGGGCACGAGCGCGGCGGCGCCGCTGTGGGCGAGCCTGATTGCGATTCTGAACCAGGCGCTGGGGGTGCGGCTGGGATTCGTCAACCCGCTGCTCTACCATCCCAAGGTGCGGCGCAGCCTGCGCGCGGTGGTGCTGGGCCAGGCCGGTCAGCGCTATCATGCCTCGCGGGGCTGGAATCCCTGCACCGGCCTGGGCACACCGATTGTCGTGGCGCTGCTGCGCAGTCTGCGCAAGCACGGGCTCGCCAAACGCGGCGCATGAGTGAGTTGCTGGCCAGACCGCGGCTGCATCCGCAGGTGCGGGCCTTCGCGCTGGAGGGCGAAGTGATGGCGTTTCTGGGCGTGCTGGGGCCGACGGTGCTGAGCGGGCGGCCTTATCCGCGCCTGGCGCCGCTGCTGGATGGCAGGCGCAGCGTGGAGGCCATCGCGGGGGAGTTGGAGGACGAATTCGGCTACGTCGCTGTGCTGATGGCATTGCAGCAACTGCAGGAGGAAGGCCTGCTGGTCGAACAGGCACAGCCTGTCCTTGCAGGGGGCTCCGCCCCCGACGCCTCCCGTTGGTCGGCTCCCCCTCGGCCGCTCCGGGCTCGGCCGAGGAGGCCGTCGGGCATAGCGGTGCTGCGGTGTGCTGACGAGATGGATCCGGCGGTTGCCGATTATGCGGCGCGCGCCGGGGGGGAATGGTTGCTGGTGACGTTGGGGGCGGACCGCGCCGCCATCGGGCCGCGCTTCGCCCCGGGGCGGGTTCCGTGCCTGAGGAGCTATGTGGCGCGGCGGCGGGAGATTCGTGGGTTCGAGCAGTATGTCGAAGCCCATGGGAGAGAATGCACGCCGGCGCGGAGAGACGATACGGCGGGGGCGATCGCGGCCGAGGCCAACGCGCGGCTGGCCGCCTACCTGCGCGCGGGCGGGGGGCGGCCGGATGAGGTGTGGACGCTGGATCTGGGGCGCGGGGATTGGAGCGCACACCGCGTGCTGCCGCACCAGGGCTGCCCGCACTGCACGCCGGCGATGGTAACCAGCGCGTTTCCCGGTTTCTCATGCGACGCGGAAGTGGCGGCGCTGGCGCCGGAGATCCATAGGGATGGGTATAGCGGGATTGTGAGCCGCATTTGCGACTACGATGCGGAGACAGCGCCGGGCGCGGTGTGCGCGTTTGCGGAGCACCTGTTTCCGCCGGATGCGGGGCGCACCGATGCCGTCTGGCGCGGCTTCCGGCGGCGCAGTTCGGGCAAAGGGCGCACGCGCAGCGAGGCGCGCCAGAGCGCGTTGCTGGAGGCCATTGAGCGCTACTGCGGCGCTGCGAGCGGCGGTGAACCCGTGGTGCGGGCGAGCCAAGCGGAGCTGGGGCCGGAGGCGGTGGATGCGGCGCGGTGCATGGGCTTCAGCGAGCAACAGTACCAGCAGCGGGAGCAGACCAACCCCGGCGCGCCCACGCAGGCCTGGGTGCCAGAACGCAGCGACCGGCACCGGCGCATGGACTGGGTGGCGGCGTGGTCACTCACGGCCGGTAAGAAACGCTATGTGCCGGCGAGATTCTGTTTCTATGGTTATCCCGAAGCCGGGGGCGGAACGGGTACCTTTGCAGACTCGAATGGGTGCGCGGCGGGAGCAACGGTGGCGGACGCGATGGTGCGCGGCATGCTGGAGCTGGTGGAACGGGACGCGGTGGGGCTGTGGTGGTATAACCGCGCGCTGCGGCCGGCGCCGGTGCGCGAGGAGGAGACGGCGCGCGAGATAGCGGCGATGACGGTGGCCTATGAGCCCGCCGGGCGCGAAGTGGCGCTGCTCGACCTGACCACGGACTTCGGCATTCCGGCGGCGGCGGCGCTGTCGTGGCAGCGGGGAAGCGGGGCGTGCATTACGCTGGGGTTTGGAGCCGATTTCGAGGCGCAGCAGGCGCTGCGGCGGGCCATTGCGGAGATGAATCAGTTCCTGCCGGAGGCCCTGGAACAAGGAGAGGGAAGGGTCAGGGGCGCAGACCCGCAGCGGGACCGTTACCTGAGGGCGTGCGCGAGCGCGCCCCGGACGCCAGCGGCGGCCTGGAGCGGAGGGCCGGAGGCGTTGATGGCACGCTGGGTCGCCGAGGCGGGGGAGCGGGGCTACGAGGTTGTGGTGGTGAACCAGACGCGGCCGGGTGTGGGCGTGCCGGTGGTTAAAGTCATCATGCCGGGGCTGTGCCACTTCTGGCCGCGCTTTGGGGCGGCGCGCCTGTACCAGGCGCCGGTGGCCATGGGCTGGATCGGCAAGCCGAAGGCGGAAGCAGAGCTCAACCCGGCGCGATTATTGCTTTGACTTTGCGGGATATCGAGAAATGGAAGATACTAAGTTTAAGGAGACTGCTATGGCTGAGAGTCATGTCAAGGACTTTTTCGATCACGTAGACCGGGATCCGGAGATGCAGAAGGAGCTGAAAACGTCGGTATCGCATATCCGCGATATGGCGGCGAAGCACGGCCATCATTTCACGCTGCAGGAGATGTACGCGCACATCCAGAAGCGCTCGGGGATCAAAAACCCGGTACAGTACGCGGATCCGGATACGTGCTGTTTTGTCTAACTAGACGGCGGCGGCGGGGAGGCCGAGCATAAACTCGCCCACCGGGCCCTGGGTGTAATAGTCGAGGCCGGAGGCGCGGGCGAACAGGTCGGCGTCGCCGCCGCCGACGGCGCAGGCGGCGAGGTCCATGGCGGTGGCGGCGAGGTACATGGTCTGCAGGAGGACGCCGGCGTCTTTGAGGATCAGGGCGTAGGCGATGGAGCCATAGCGCGTGCTGACCTCTTCGAAGCGTGCGGCCAGCAGGAGCAGCGTTTGCGGAACCGCGGCGCGAGCGGCGCGGCCGGCGGCCTGCATGAGGCGGGTGAGATCGGGGCCGGGGCCGCTGACCGGGGCCAAGGCATGTTCGAGCGGCAGGTAATGGTAGAGGCCGGGGTCGAGGTCGCGGCAGCGATCGACGGCGGCGTAGATCTCCAATTCATAGATGGCACCGGCGGAAGGGAGGGGGCGGCGGTGCGCGCAGAGAAAGAAAAATTCGCCGAGCTGCTGGCGCGAGATGGCGAGGGGACCGTGATGGGGCTGCGAGCGGCGGCGGGCGAGGACGGCATCCAGAGGCGGAAGCGCGGGAGTGTACGCGGGCGGACGCGGCAGCGGGAGGGCGGGCGCGGAGTGGTTTAGGGGAGCGGGAGAGGGCGGCGATGGCGTGCGGGGATGGGGCAGGGCGCCGTAGGGGCTGGTAAAACGGCCGGAGCGAGTGCGGGAGTGGAACAGCAAATCGTGGAAGGCCCAGGAATCGAGGGGGCTGGAAGCGGCTCCGGTTTCGAGCATGGCGGCGGCGGCGAGCAGGCCGAGGAAGGCAGAGGCGAGCTCCTCAGAACCGAGCGGGCGCACGAGATCGGCTGCCGAGGCGCCGGCGGCGAGCAGGCTTACGGCGATCAATAAGCGCGGATCGTGAAGGCGGATGCGCGCGTGCGCGAGCGGCGACTCCATGCTCAGCGCACCGGCATCAGCACGCAGCAAGGTGAAACGCGAGAGGCGCGGAAAAGGAGAGGGTGGCGGAGCCGACAGCGAGAAATCGGGTCCGGTGGGCAGGGCGCGCGCCAGCAGGTCATTTCCCTCCCACAAGGTGCGGCACAGGGCAAGGGTGCGGCGCAGTTGCTCGAGCGTGGCCAGGGCCTGCGGGAGAGGCAGGGCGGCGCACAGCGCCGCGACAAAATCGGCGGAGCCGGGTGCATCGCCGCTGCCCTGGGTGAGGAGCGCGGCGGTGGCGGCATCGAGGGCGCAGCGGATGCCGGTGGGGCCGACCACAAAGCCAGGCTGGCGTAGCGCTTCGGGATTGAGCGCGGTGAGCAGGCGGAGGCTCAAGACGGCGCCTCGGTGACGGCATCGGCGCAGATTTCGGCCAAGCCGGCATATTGCTGCCAGGGTTCGAGCAGGTAGGCGGGGAATTCTCCCTGGTCGCGGGCGCGGCCCAACGCCGCCAAGGTGGTCACCAGAGAGCCGCGCGAGCGCGCCGCGATGGCCTGAAAGCGGGGATGGGGACGCAGCGCCTCGAAATGGCGGTGGAGGAGGAAGTAATCGTAGGGGTCGAGCAGTCCGGCGGCGGCACGAGCTTCGAGCACGGTGAGCGTGCCCAGGTGGTCGCCGGTGCGCGCCAAAATGGCGGATACGCCCTGGGTGAGGACCTGCCAATAGGTAAAGGGATGGGCGCCGGTGGCACAAGCGATGAGGAAATCGCGTGCCTGGGGGAAGCGCGCGTGCTGGGGCGAGAGCGTGCCGCAGTCGACAATTGCGGAAAAGAAGTAATCCCAGTCGGCAGGCATGCGTTGCTGCTGCACCAGCGGACGCACGCGCTCGGCGAGCCAGGCACCGGCGGCGGCCGGTTCGTCGAGCAGGCAGAGCACGGCGGTTTTGGCAATGACAGCCATCGGGAATTGGGGTGCGATGGTGAGGGCGTGTTCGATGCGGTTGAGCGCCTCGGTGCGGCGGCCGAACATCGCCTGCAGGGTACCTTCGTGAATCGCCGCGGGTACGTGCAAGGGGTCGAGGTGATGGATGTGGCGGCAGGCGGCCAGCGTCAACAGGTGCGAGGAGTGAGCCAAGGCGGAGGAGAGGGCGAGATGGGCGGCGGCATCCTGGGGCGCGAGGGCAGCGGCGCGCAGGGCGTAGTCGAGTTGCTTACCAAAGCCGCTGATTTCGAGCGACTCGGCGGTGCTCAACGCCGCCCAGGCGCGGGCACAGGTGCGGTCGGCGGCGAGGGCGCGCTGAGCCCACTGGCGCAGCGCCGGGACCGCTTCGGCGGGCGGGAGGCCGTGCTGCAGGGCGCTGGCATAGACACGCGCCAGGGCGGCGGCGGCGTCGGCGGTGCGATAGCCGGAGTCGGCGAAGGCGCCCAGGGTTACGGTGGCAGCCTCGAAATCGGCATCCTGCCCGCGCTGCATATAGGCGTTGGCGCGGTAGAGGGCATCCTGGAAGGGCAACTCACTCAAGGCCGAGGGCGGAGGCGGGGTGGGGCTCGGGGTGGCGGGACCGGCCCCGAGATCGGCAGCGAGGGCACGCGCGACTGTGCGCAGGCTGGCGAGCAGCGCGCCGCGTTCGGTTTCGAGGTCTTTGCTCCAGAGCACCTTGTGGGTGGAGCTTTCGATCAATTGCAGATTGATGGCCAGCAGCGAGGCCTGCGGAATCACATGGGCCAGGAGGAACAGATCCACGGCGAGGGCGCGCATGGCGCCGGTCAGACCATCGGGGATGCGTTCGATATCGGCTTGCAGCGGCGACATGCGGACTTCCAGCGCGCGCGTATCCGACAGACCGGTGGCGAGGGTGCTGGCGATGGCATCGCCCAGATAGCGCTCGCTGTCGGGACCGAACACCTGCGCGGGCAGCACCACGAGGGAACGGGCGGGCGCGGCGCCGGTAGCCGGAAGGTCATAAACGGTGCCGGTGCGCGAGCCCTGCTGGCACTGGTGCAAGGCCTCGCGCAGGGCAGCCGCGGTGGCAAAGCGGGCGGAGCGGGTGCGGGCGAGGCACTGCAGGACGATGCGATCGAGAGCAGGCGAGAGGCTGGGGACCCAACGCGACGGCGGTTGCGGCTGTGCGGTCAGGATGGCGTTGGTGACCATGGCCTCGGTGGGACCGGTGAAAGGGCGCCGGGCGGTCAGCATTTCGTAGAGGACGGTACCGAGGCAGTAGATGTCGGTTTGGGCACTGGTTTCGGCGCCGCGCAATTGCTCGGGAGCCATATAGCGGGGTGTGCCGCCGCCCTGGTTGGAGGCCATGAGGGTGGGCGCGTCGGCGGTCCATTGCCAGACGCGGGCGACGCCGAAGTCGAGGACCTTGAGCAGGCCGCCGGCGGTCACGATGAGATTGGCGGGCTTGAGATCCTGATGAATGATGCCGCGCTCATGGGCGTGTTCGAGTGCGGCGGCGGTCTGAGCGGCGATGGCGACGGCCTCGGGTTCGGGGAGGGGGCCGCGCGCGATGCGTGCGGCGATGGTTTCACCGGTGACGAGTTCGAGGACGAGGAAATCAACGCCGTTGGCGTTATCGAGCTCGTAGAGGGTGGCGATGTTGGCGTGGGTGAGGCGGGAAAGCAGCAACGCCTCGTTCAAAAAGCGGCGGCTGGTTGCCGGCGAGTGGCTATCGGCACGGATGAGCTTGAGCGCCACCTCGCGGCCGAGGCGGGTGTCGGTGGCGCGATACACCTCACCCATGCCGCCGGAACCGAGCGGCGCGGTGATCTGGTAGGGGCCGAAGCGGGTTCCCGGCGTGAATCGCATCAGCGTATAATCTTACGCGCCTTGAAGGGCGGAAATGCGATGCCGGTGGAGGTAATTCCAAAGCGGTTTTGTGCGGGCACGCACCGTGCCTGCGCACCGAGCGAGACGCTGCGTCGGGTGCGGCCGCTGCTGGGGGCGATGGGGATCACGCGGGTGGGTAACATCACCGGCCTGGACCATATTGGCATACCGGTGGCGATCGCGGTCCGGCCCAATGCGCGCTCGCTGGCGGTGGCGGCGGGCAAGGGCGCGACGTGGCCGGCGGCGCAGGTTTCGGCGTTGATGGAGGCGGTGGAAACGCACCATGCCGAGCACATCGAGCTGCCGCTGGCGCGAGCCAGCGCACGCGAGCTGGAGCGCAAGCGCGCGGTGGTCGAGATCGAAACGCTGCCGCAGATGCTGGGCGCGGGGGTGAGCCGGGACAGCCGCCTGCTCTGGCTCGATGGCTACGATCTGATGCAGGAAGAGACGGTGGCGGTTCCCTACGAGGCGGTCAGTCTCGATTTCACGCTGCCGGGCATGGCGGGCGGGGGCGTGTTTGCAGCCTCCTCGAACGGGCTGGCCTCGGGCAACCATCGACTGGAGGCAATCAGCCACGCCCTCAATGAAGTGATCGAACGGGATGCGCTGGCGCTATGGAGCGCACAGGGGGCGGACGCGCGGAATCGGACGCGGGTGCAGCGGGCGAGCGTGGACGATGCGCTGTGCCGTGCCATGCTGGAGCGCTGCGAGCGGGCAGGAGTGGAGGCGACGATCTGGAATATCACGAGCGCGGTGGGCATTGCCGCGTTCCGTTGCCGGTTGCGGCCGCGCGCGGCGAGTGGCGGGCACTGGGAGTATGCGGCGCCGGGCACGGGTTGCCATCCGGCGCGCGCGGTGGCGCTGTTGCGGGCGTTGACGGAGGCGGCGCAGGTGCGGCTGGTGTATATTGCCGGCGTCCGCGACGATCTGTTCCGCGACCTGTATGCGCGGATGCAGGATCCGGGCTGGCAAGCGCGCGAGGGTCTGGACGAAGGCGAGGGGGCGTGCGCGTTTGCGGAGGTTCCGGACGCCACGCACGCAGATTTTGGAGCGGAGGTCGCCTTTCAACTGGAACGGCTGCGCGCGGCCGGACTGCGGCGGGCGATCGCGGTCGACCTGACGCGGGTGGAGTTTGCGATTCCGGTGGTGAAGATGATGGTGCCGGAGATGGAAGGGCATCCGTTCGCGGCGCAGTATGTGGCGGGGGCGCGCGCGCGCCGGGTGGGGCGATGAAGGCGGTCGTGTTTCTCGGTCCGACGCTGGCGGTGGCGGAGGCGCGGGGCGTCCTGGAGGCCGAATATCTGCCTCCGGCGGCACAGGGCGACGTTTTGCGGGCGGCGCTGCGGGGCCCGGAAGCGATCGTTCTGATCGACGGGCAGTTCGATCAGGTGCCCGCGGTCTGGCATAAGGAACTGCTGTGGGCGATGCAGGCGGGCATCCATGTCTATGGCAGCTCGAGCATGGGCGCGCTGCGCGCGGCCGAATTGCACGCATTTGGCATGCAAGGGGCGGGGCGAATTTTTGAAGAATTCCGGGATGGCCGGCTGGAAGACGACGATGAGGTCGCGGTGACGTATGCGGCGGTCGAGGGCGGCTACCGGGCGACGTCAGAAGCGATGGTCAACATACGCTACGGACTGGAGGCGGCCGAACGTGAGGGTGTGATTGCCCCCGGCGAGCGTTTGCGGCTGGAAGGCGTGGTCAAGCAGACGTTTTATGCCGAGCGCTCGCTGCCGTTGCTGTTCGAGCAAGGCGGGAGTGCGCTGGCGCAATGGTGGCAGGGGAGGCGGGTGGATCAGAAGCGGGAGGATGCGCTGGCGCTGCTGCGCCAGGTAGCGGAACGGCACGCAACCGCGCAGGCGAGGGTGGTTCGCGATTACGCGGTTGCGCGCACCCGGGTATTCGAGCAGCTCATGGATTGCGTGCGGCTGGAGGAAGCATTTGCTCCTGTGCTGCGCGAGCTGCTGCTGGATCGAGACGTCTACGTGATCATGGAATTGTGGGCGCGGCTGCGGGAGCGGCAATTGCGCGAGGCCGCGGGTCGAGAGCCAGCCGATGCCGGGGAAGTGCAGCAGGCTGAGGAGCGCTGGCGGAACGCGCGCGATCTCGACAGCGAGGCAGCGCTGGAGGACTGGCTCGCGCAGAACCAGCTGAGGCGCGACGAATTCACGCGCCTGATGGAGGAAGAAGCCCTGCTGCAGCGGCAAACGCCGAGGCCGGAGGCGATGGCGGCACGCCTGTGGGATGTGCTGCGCCTGAGCGGCACCTACGCGGAGATGCACCGGCGCGTACGCGCCAACGCCAGCCGCGAACCGGTTGAGACCGGCGCGGAAGCCAAGGCGGTGGCTGCCGCCGCCTGGTATCTTGCCCATCGGGGCGAAGGGCGAGATGCGGTTCACGCTCTTTTTCTCGATTTGAT
Organism: Terriglobales bacterium; assembly: GCA_050745425.1. GTDB lineage: Bacteria > Acidobacteriota > Terriglobia > Terriglobales > SCQP01 > SCQP01. Next base: position 1,200 of record JBOGKK010000252.1, on the reverse strand, counting down.
TGGTCCACGGTGGGATGAATTCCTTACGGCGCTGGCGCAGCAGTCCCGGGAGTGAAAGCGGGCCGGGGACGGGGGTGCGCTATTGTGGTGGTGCATGCGGATGGGAGTCATTGCGGTATTGTCATGGGCGCTGGTGGTGGGGTTGAGCGCGCAGAAGAATGTGGCGGAGGTGCAGCACAGCACGCGGGCGTATCATCTCGCGCCGCTGGTGATTGCGGCGGCCACCGATCGCGTGGCGGTGGATGTGGTGGTGCGGCAGCAGAATGGCGCGGTCGTTGCCGGATTGCCGCAGAGCGACTTTCGTGTGTATGACGACGGACAGGAGCGGCGGCTGAGCGGATTTGTGGTGGTGCGCGGAGGCGCAGCCGCGACGGCGCCGGCCGTGGCGGCGGAAGGAGCGAGGCCTGGCGCGGCAGCCGCCGCGGGCGGCCGGGCGCGCTCGGTGGTTCTGTTTTTTGACGATGTCAACACCGGCAAGGGCGATCTCGAGCACGCGCGCAATGCCGCCGAGCGCTTCGTCAGCGAAGCGCTGGAGCCGCGCGACCGGGTGGCCATTTTTACCGCATCCGGCAAGCAGAGCCTGAACTTCACACACAACAAGGCGAAGCTGCTGGCGGCGATTGGGAAACTTACGACGCATCCGCGGCACGAGCGGCGGTTTGGGATGTGTCCGCATATCACGCCGTTTCAGGCGTACCAGATCATCCGGCTGCAGGGCGGGATGGCGCTCACCGCCGCGATCGCCGAAAAGCAGGCGTGCGACAAGCAGCAGGGAATTGAAAACAACGACGGCACCGAGGCTTACACCGGCAACAACGGGATTCCGGGCTTCGACAACCAGTCGTTTCAGATCATGGCGGACGCGCAGACGATCTGGGGGGAAACGCGCGCGGCCTCGCGCGATACGCTGGCGTCGATTGAGGACGTGGTCGAGTTTCTCGGCCGGCAGCCGGGCCAGCGCATGCTGCTGCTGGCGTCGGGAGGGTTTCTTTCCGGCTCGCTTGGTTTTATGCGTTCCAATATCGTGCAGGCAGCGCTGCATGACGGGGTGGTGATCAACGCGCTCGATGCGCGCGGGCTCTATACGGAAGGTCCGGGGCGGGGGCATGGGTACGTGCCGGATGTGACGAAGCTGCCGCTGCCGACGTATTTTTACGAAGAGTCGTCGCAGATGGGCGAGCAGATGGCGCAGGAGGAAGC
>JBOGKK010000251.1:0-3810 GCA_050745425.1 Terriglobales bacterium | reverse complement strand
GGCAGGAGCGCATAGGCCAGAAAGATATACAGCGTAAAGCACTCCAGTGCGAATGGTGGAAATCCGGCAAAGCCCGGAACCGGCATCGCAAATATCCGGTAGCGATGGAGGATCGGAAAAATGTATTCCCAGCGCGCTTGCGCCCAGTAATTCCAGAACTCCCAGAAGAACCCGCACGCCGCACCCGACAGCAGCAGCGCCACCGGCCAGCCCGGCTCACCACGTTCCAGGTCGGCCAGCAGCGAAGGCCAGCCGCACAAACGGTTGATGGGGTCGAGCAACAGTATGAAGCCCACCCACACCAGCGCGAATAGATACGCCGCCCAGCTCTTGGGCAGCAACAGCGGCAGCAGCAGCAGCGCTCCGCCTCGCCCGATCCAGACTTTGGTGCACGTGTGCCACGGGCGCCAGCGCAGGCGCTCGCTCCAGGTACAGGCGAAAAGCTCCGCCGTTTCGAATATGCCGGGAAAAATCGTCGCAAACGCCCAGCCCGCGCCCAGCGCGAACCACCAGAAGTTACGCGGCACCCCGGTATAGGCCCAGTTCGCGAGGCGCAGATTGTACGCCTCAAATAGCAGCCACGCCGGGATCGACAGCAGCGCCATCGCTGCGAACGCCCCCGCGTGATGCAGCAGCGAATCGCCCCGATGGCGGTACACTGCGGCATCCACCGCAGCAATGTAGGCCGTCCACGCCAGCGCCGTAAAAAAGGTCACGACAAAAGGCGTGCGCATCGCCAGCAGGATCTCCAGCGCCGCCAGCGCCGCCAGCGCCCACCATCCGTACGCGGGCAGCGGCCGCGCCGCCGGCCGCGCCGCCAGCCACACCAGCCAGATCGCAAACGCCGCCGCAGCGGCACAGCCAATGGCAACCAGCATCCAGCTTTATGGTAGCCGCATGTCAGCCGGGGGTTTGCGCGCGCGGATGAAGGCGCTCACGAATTTACCCTCGACTTCCCGCGCCAGCACTGCCGCATCGAGCCCCTCGCCGCACAAGAATTCTTCCGCATCGCTCACCGAGTACGCGCGCGTGACCTCGATGGCCGGCCCCGCAAACCCGGCGCCCAGCAGCTTGGCAATGTATTCCTCATCGCGCAGCGCGCCGGCAATACAGCCCGTCCAAAGTTCCATGCTCTTGCGGATTGCCGCCGGCACCTCGCCCCGCACCACCACGTCTGCAATCGCAAAGCGCCCGCCCGGCTTGAGCACCCGGAACGCTTCCCGCAGCACCCGGTCTTTGTCGCCCGACAGGTTCACCACGCAATTGGAGATGACCACGTCCACCGTGTTGTCCGGCAGCGGGATGTCTTCGATCGCGCCCTTGAGAAACTCCACATTCGCCAGCCCGCTCTGGCGCTTGTTCTCTTCTGCCAGCGCCAGCATCTCGTCGGTCATATCCAGCCCGTAAGCCTTGCCGCCGGGCCCCACCCGGCGTGCCGACAGCAGCACGTCAATGCCCCCGCCCGAGCCCAAATCGAGCACCACTTCGCCCGGCTGCAGCTCGGCCAGCGCTGTCGGGTTGCCGCAGCCCAGCGAAGCGGCCATCGCCGCCTCCGGAATCGCACCCGCCTGCGCGATGTCGTACAGGTTCGACGTGATCGGATCGCAGCCGTTGCCGGCCCCCGCCCCGCAGCACCCGTTCGTCTGCCCTGCCGCGGCGCGCCGCGCCGCCGCTCCGTATTTTTCCTGAACCACCCGTTGCATGTCGCCGCCCATGGCCTTTATTGTAGACTTGCCCTTATGGATGCCCTCTACCGTTCCGTGATGGACTCCCCGGTGGGGCCCCTCACCTTGGTGGTTTCGGCGCGCGGCGTTCGCGAAATCCATTTCGGCGATGTGCCCGCCGCCGCCCCGGCGGCGGACAGCACGCGCCAGACCGCTGCTGTAGCCCGCCAGTTGCGTGAATACTTTGCCGGGCGCCGCACCGGGTTTGACCTTGCGCTCGATTGGCACGGGACCGAATTTCAGCAGGCGGTGTGGCGGGCGCTCATGCGCATTCCCTACGGCAAAACCGTCAGCTATGCCGATATCGCCCGCAAAGTCGGCAAGCCCAAGGCCTTCCGCGCCGTCGGCGGCGCCAACCGCCGCAACCCCATCCCCATCATTGTCCCCTGCCACCGCGTGCTGGGCAGCGATGGCAGCCTCACCGGCTATTCCGGACCCACCCGCCTCGACATCAAATCCCATTTGCTGGCCCTCGAAGCCGGCCACTAAAAAAATTAAGAAAAAAAGTGCTTCCGGGCTCTCCCTGGGTGCTATCCTGTTCTTGTATTTATTTGACTGACTGGTCAGTTTAATGACGGTTCTTGGAAAAACTCGCCGCCAGGCCCTCACCGAATTCCGCGAGACCGAGATTCTCGCCGCCGCCCGCAAGGTCTTCGGCGAGCGCGGCTTTGCCACTGCCACGGTCGATATGATCGCCGCCGAAGCCGGCGTAGCCAAAGGTACGCTTTACCTCTACTACGACAGCAAAGAGGAAATTTTCTGGGCCGCGCTCGTTTCTCGCCTGCGCGAGTCTTTGGATGCGACTCGGCAAGCCATCGCCGGCACCCAGGGGGCGGAGGCTAGAATTCGCGCCGCCCTGCGTGTGCGCTTTGACATGTTTCGAAGCGATGAAGCCTTCGTGCGTATGTACGTGACCGAGTTTGGGCACTTGTGCCGCGCCAAGGATCGCCCCTCGCACGCCCTGTACGTGGAGGGCGCGCAAGTCCTCGCCGCAGTCCTGCGCGAGGGCGTGGCCGCCGGCGAGCTCCGGCCCCTGCCACCGATGGAGACGGCGCTGGCGCTGATGGAGATGGTGAAGGGCGTGTTTCTGATGCAGTTTTCAGGCGTGCCCGGCCTCAGTGACGAGGCCGCCTTCGATGGCGCGACCTTCGTCTTTGACTTGTTCTGGAAAGGCGTGCGCGTGGAAAACAAGGACGGCAGGCATGAGTAAAACTTTGGGCATCATCGTTGTAATGGCGTGGGCTACCGCCTTCGCAGCGGCACAGGGATTGCCACCCGCGCGCCCCAACCAGCCGCCTCCGGTGCAACTGCCGATGCAGGGATTTTCGCAAGCCGACCTGAACGGCGGCGTGCCCTCGGGCAAAATCAGCGCCACCCCGGTGCAGCTTAGCCTCGCCGCCGCCATCGCCCGCGGTTTGCGGCAGAATCTGGCGCCGCTCATCTCCGGCAATGCCTCCGCGCAAGCTCGCGCCCAGCGCATGACCCAGTTGGCCGCGCTGCTGCCCAGTGTGGATGCCAGCGCCGGCGAGCTCCGGCAAAAAATCAACCTGGCGGCGTTTGGCTTCAGCTTCCCCGGCTTTCCCGCCATCGTCGGACCCTTCAATGTATTTCAAGCCAGCGCCGCTGCTCACGTGCCGCTTCTGAATCTAAGCGCGCTCGACAGCACGCGCGCTGCCTCGAGCCTCGAAAAAGCCGCCAAAGACGATTACCAGTCGGTGCGCAATCTCGTGGTGCTGGTCGTGGCCAACCAGTACCTGTTGAGTGTGGCCGACCGCAGCCGCGTGCAGGCCGCCCAGGCCGAGCTCACCACCGCCCAGAGCGCGCTGCAGCAGGCGGAAGACATGCTGAGCGCCGGCACGGTGGACAAATTGACGGCGGTGCGGGCGCAAGTGCAGCGCGATCAGCAGCAGCAGCAGTTGACCGCGCAGCAGAACGCGCTGGCCAAACAGCGGCTGCAATTGGCGCGCGCCATCGGCCTGCCGCTGCAGCAGAAATTCGTGCTCACCAGCACCAGCCCGTTTGCCACCCTCACCGCCCCCGCGCCCGCCGCCGCCGTGGCGGAAGCGCTGGCGGCGCGGCCCGATTA
>JBOGKK010000250.1:0-25439 GCA_050745425.1 Terriglobales bacterium | reverse complement strand
GAGTTGATGTGGTAGTCGATGCGGGCGATATAAGTGTCGTAGCCGGCTGGAATCGGTGACGAGAACACGTAGCCGGCCGAATTGAGCCCGTCGCCGGTAACGTTCGAGTTGGGCAGCGGCGCCGCTTGCAGCAGCTTCAGCATGTTCGGGTCGGGGCCGGCAATCGCAGCCGGCACGCCATTATCCTCGCCCAGGGATTGAATCTGTGCCGGCGTGAGCGTCACCACGGTTGAGCCATCGCTGGCAATGTATTTGAGGTCGCCCTGGCGCATGCTCGCGGTCGGGACGGTCCGTGTTTCCACCGACGATTCCCGGTCCTGGCGGCCTTCGTAGTTGGTGAAGAAGAACAGTTTTTTCTTGAGGAGCGGCCCGCCAAAGGTGAATCCGTAGACGTTGCGGATCAGTGGCGCGGCTTGGTTGGCGGCGGCCCCGCCCCCCTCCATCTGCGCGGCCTTCAGAAACGTATCGTTGGCGCTGAGCGCCGTATTGCGGTTGTACTCGTACAGCGAGCCATGGAAGTCATTGGTGCCGCTTCTGGTGACCATGGCGACCTGCGCGCCCGCGCTGTGCCCGGCCGAAGCGTTTGGATCGGCGGTGGTGAGGCGGAACTGCTGCAGCGAATCCGGCGGCACGTTGAGCACGCTGCTGAAGGCGTAGCCGTTGAGCTGGTCGTTGACGTCCACGCCGTCGAGGGTCACGTTGGACTGATCGGAGCGAATCCCGTTCACCGCGCCTGAGCGCGTGTCGAAGTTACTTTGGGCGATGTCCGGCTTCACGCCGAGGAACACGACGCCGGGCTGCTGCGCCAGCAACTGCACGACGTTTCGGTTGGGGGTGGGCAACTGCTTGATCTGTTCCTGATTGAATGCATTCCCGATGGTGGCGTCGGTGTGGTTGACCAGCGGCGCGGTGGCGGTGACTTCGACCGTGGTTGCACTCGAGGCCAGCTTCATCTTGATGTCGTCGGTGGAGGGCACACTCACCAGCAGTTCGAGATCCTTCGTGATCGAGGTGGCGAAGCCGGGCGCGGTGACGGTGAGCTGATAGGTGCCCGGGGTCAGCGCACTGAAAGTGTACTGGCCCTGCCTGTCGCTGCTGGCCGTGCGCAGCGCGCCGGTGGCGGGCAGGACCAGGGTGAGCTTGGCGCCCGGAATGGCGCTGCCGCTGGGGTCGATCACCCGTCCGTTCAGGGAGGAGGTGGTCTGCGACCAAAGGCGGGGAGTGAGTGCGAGGGCGAAAATCGCCACCGCTACCAAGGCGAGCACGAAGCTATAACGATTGCGCATAACCTTCTCCTGAGTGAGGAAGTTGTTAAATACGTCAAGCAATTTGGTGACCAGCAGAGAATGTCATTGAAGTCCTTTGCTGTCAAGCAAAGAGATAAGGATGGCTGGCCTCGGCTTATAAGGCATTGGAGAATCTTCGCGGCCGGATATGAATTGTGGAAAACGATCCGTCAGTCGCCGCGCAGGGCGCCGGCGCAGTTGGTGCGGGCGGCGCGGCGGGCCGGAAGCCACGCGGCCAGCAGCCCGGCCGCCGCCACCACGGCCAGGGCGGCGGCGAGGCTCACGGCGTCGAGCGGATGCACGCCGAACAGCAGCGCGGCCAGCAGACGGGCGCAGGCCCAGCTCAGCGCCAGGCCGCACACAGCGCCCCACGCCAGCAGACGGGCGGTTGCGGCCAGCACCAGACGGGCCGCATCGGTGGGGCTTGCGCCCAGCGCCATGCGCACCGCCAGCTCGCGTTTGCGTCCGGCCACCAGCAGGCTGATGAGGCTGTAGAGGCCGACGGCGGCGAGCAGCAGGGCGAGTGCGGCAAACAGGCTGAGGCCGAAGCTGTCGAGGCGCTGCTGTTGCAGGCTGGTGGCGATCACAGCGCTCAGGCGCTGCAGGCCAAACACAGCTCGCCCCGGGGCCACGCGATCGACCACGCCGCGCAGGGCCTGCATCGCCCGCCCCGGATCACCGGCCGTGCGCACGGCGTATTCGGGATCGGGCCAGCCGCCGGCGGGAATGCACTCGTAGAGAAACGGTGTCGGGGCAACCGCCAGACTGTTCTCGCGCACGTCGCCAACCACACCCACAATGCGCGACCAGGGAGCGTGGGGGCCTTCGGCCAGCAGGCGGAAGTCGCGGCCCACGGGGCTTTGGCCGTGCAGATAGGTGATGACAAAGCTGCGGTTCACCAGCGCTTGCATGCCGGCGCCGGGGCTGCCAATCGGCTGCAGCGCCGGACATGCCCTACCCGCGACCACGGGAATTTGCAGAGCGCTGAAGTAGCCGGGCGAGACCGAGCGTTCGCCCACGGCAAAGGTGCCGTCCTTGGACGGGCCGCGCAGGCCTTCGATCTGCATCGCATATTGCAGCGTCGCGTTACTGGCCGGCAGAAAGTTGGTGAAACCGGCAGCGGCCACGCTGGGCTGTGCCCGCAGTGCCTCGAGCAGGCTGGTTTGCATGTTGCCGAGCGGTCCTCGATCTTCATTCCAGGAGGCGCTGACGTGGAAGGTGAAAACGTTGTGGGTGTGGAAACCGGTGGGCTGATGGCTCAGATTGCCGTAACTGCGCAACAGCAGCCCGGCGCTGGCCAGCAGCAGCACGGTGAGCGCCAATTGTGCCCCGACCAGTAGATGTTGGGCGCGGCGCGGGCTGCCGGCGATGCGTCCCCCGGTGCCGGCCAGCGCGGGCAGCAAACAGGAGCGCATCGCCGCCCACGCCGGTGCCAGGCCAAAGCCCAGCGCCGCCAGCGCGCTGACGGCGAACACAAACGCGCAGCCCGGCCAACTGAAGTGCAAGGCGCTCAGGCGCGGCAGCGTGCCGGGAGCGAGCGAGGCGATGGCATGCACGCCCGCCCAGCCCACGAATCCGCCCGCGAGTGCGCCCGCCGTGGCCAGCAGCAGCACTTCGCGCATAACGCCGGCGAGAACCTGCGCGCGCGAGCCCCCGAGTGCGCTGCGCAGCGCCAGCTCGCGCTCGCGGGCTTGCCACTGCGCCAGCGTCAATCCGGCCAGATTGGCGATGGCCAGCAGCAGCAGTAAGATGACCGCGCCAAAAATGGCCCACAGCGCGGCGCGCGAGCCGCCGACTTCCGCCTCCTTGAGGCTGGTGACTTGGGCTGACCAGCCCTTGTCACTCGCGGGGTACTTGCGGCCGAGTTGCGCCTCGACGCGGTCCAGATCGGCTTGCGCTTCCGCCAGGGTCACGCCTGGCCGCAAGCGCCCGATACCGGTGTAAAAGCGGGCGCTGCGCGTCCGCAGAAGCTGCGGCGGCAACTGCGCAGGCAGCCAGACGTCAATGCCCGCTTCGTCGGCGTTGAATTGCGCCGGCATCACCCCGACGATGGCGTAGCGCCGGCCAGAGAGCACGAGATGCTGCTCGAGCGCGCTGGCCGCACGATGGTAGCGGCGCGTCCAGAGGCCGTAGCCGATGATGGCGGCGCCAGGGCCCTGAAAGGCCTGTTCGCTTTTGCTGAAAAACCGGCCCAGTCGCGGCGGCATGCCGTAGACCTTGAAGAAACCCGGCGAGACGCGCTCGCCTGCCAGGCGCACGGGCTCGCGGCCGCTGGTGTCGGTTTCCGACTCCGCGTACTCGCCCGCAATGCCCGCTGCGGCAACGAAGCTTTGATTCATGGCGTCCCAATCCGCCAGGCGCCCCGGTGCGATCAGGTTCTCGTGCCGCGCCGGGTTTCGTTCGAGCACCAGCGCCAGGCGGTTAGCCTGAGGGTAAGGCAGCGGCGCCAGCAGCACCGTCTCGACGACGGAGAACAGCGCTGCCGTCGCGCCCATGCCTAACCCCAGGATCAAGACTGCGGTTACCAGATACGCCGGCCGGCGCGCCAGCGCCCGGGCTGCCTGCCACCATGGCTTCATACCGTTCCATACGCAGCTGTGCCGGAAAAGTATCCAAAGTTTTTGCGAACCGATGGGCCCGCCTTGCGTTCATATAAACTGACACAGGAACGCCCATGCTGCGCTACGCCTTTCGCTCCGCCCTCCGCCATCGCGCCCTGAGTGCAGTGATTGTGCTCACCCTGGCGCTGGCCATTGGCGCCAACACCGCTATCTTCAGTTTGATGGATGGCCTGCTCTTCGCCTCGCTGCCGGTGCGCGACCCGCAAAGTTTGTTGCTGCTCCACTGGAGCGCGCGCCACGACCTCGCGGGCATTCACAGCATGTGGTCGGGCGGGGATTGCAGCGGGATGACGAGCGGGGAGGGAAGCTGCTCCTTCTCGCTGCCGGTGTTTCATACGCTCGAAAACGAGTCGCACACGCTGGCGGGGCTGACCGCGCACGGGCCCACCGATCGATTCAACCTGGTGGCCCATGGCCGGGCCACGATGATGGCGGGGCAATTAATCGCAACCAATTTTTTCCAGGTGATGGGCCTGCGTCCGTTCGCCGGACGGTTCCTGACACCCGCTGACGGCGAAGCGGGCGCGCCGCCCGTGATGGTCCTCAGCTACGCGTATTGGCAGGCGCGTTTTGGCGGCGAGCGGAAGGCGGTGGGCGCGGCGGTGGATGTCAATCAGCACCCGGTGACGGTGGTGGGCATCGCGCGGCCCGGCTTCGACGGCATCACGCCCGGCATGGCCACCGATGCCTGGCTGCAAATCGGCGCGCAACGGACGCTCGATCCGGACTGGACGCCAGCCCAGGCGTCAGCCAGTTCGGTCTATCTGGTGCTGCTGGGGCGCGCGCGTGCGGGCGTAAGCGATGCTGCGGTGCAAGCGGAGTTGAGCGGTTTATTCCGCAACCAGGTGATTGCAGGTCCCAATAAAGTGGGTCAAGCGAGTGATGATCCGCACATTCAGGTGCTGCCTGCGCAGACGGCGCTCGCGGGCGCACGTGCCATGTTCCGCCAGCCGCTGTGGATGCTGCTGTGGCTGGTGGGCGCCCTATTGCTCATCGCCTGCGCCAATATTGCCGGGCTGTTAGTCGCTCGCGCCCAGGCGCGCAGCCGCGAGTTTGCCCTGCGGCGGGCGCTGGGCGCAGGCCGTGCCAGGATTGTGCAGCAGTTGGTCACCGAGAGCCTGCTGCTTGCGGTTTGTGGCGGCGTGGCCGGGCTTGCGTTGGCTTATCTGGCGGCCCACGCGCTGGCGGCGGCCATCGCCGGGAGCTTGTCCTTCGCCACCATCTCGATTCACACGCCGCTGGATGGGAGGGTGCTGCTGTTTGCGCTGGGCGCCACGGTGATTACCGGCGTGCTGGCGGGCCTGGCCCCGGCGCTATACGGCCCGCGCGGCGATCTGCATACGGCGCTGAAAGACAGCGTGGGCAATTCGGCTTCGGCTTCCGGACGCCGGCGCCTGCGTTGGCTGCATTTGGGCAACGGGCTGGTGGTGATGCAGGCGGCGCTGTGCGTGGTGGTGCTCGCGGGGGCGGGTTTGCTGGTGCGCACGCTGTCAAATTTGCGCTCGATTGATCCTGGGTTCAACACCCAGAACCTGCTGCTGTTCCGGCTGGATCCGTCGTCGGTGGGTTACCAGGGCACACGCCTGGGGCAACTGCTCGATCGCGTGCAGCGCGGGCTGGCGGCGCTGCCGGGCGTGGAGAACGTGAGCTACTCCAGCACCGCGCTGCTGGCGGGCGGGTTATCCGTGAGTGGGTTCCGGATCAATCCCGGGGGCAAGGACGAGGATGCGGACTGGCTGGCGGTGGGGACGAACTTCTTCGAGACGATGGGAATCCATCGGCTGCAAGGGCGCAGCTTCCGTGCGACGGACTTTCAGCTGCCGCCCGCGCCGGGCGCTAAGCGGGACGTGAACGCTCCGCCCGAGGCCGCGGTGGTCAATGAGGCATTCGTGCGCAAGTATCTCGGCGCCGGCAATCCGCTGGGGCGGGCGTTTGGCTACGACAAAAACGGCGCGCACCCGCGCTTTACCATCGTCGGCGTGGTGTCGAACGTCAAGTACCAGCGCCTGCGCGATGCTTTCGACCCGACCGTGTACGTGACCAGCAATCGCGGGTTTGCCAGCTTCGAGGTGCGCACTGCGGCGGCGCCGATGGCGCTGCTGCCGGCGGTGCGGAAGCTGCTGCATGGCATCAACCCTGATCTGCCAGTCATCAGGCCCACCACGCAGACCGCGAGCATCGCCGGACTGTTGTTTCGCGAACGGCTGTTGGCGCAACTGGCGAGCTTGTTCGGCGCGCTGGCGCTGCTGCTGGCCGCCATCGGCATGTACGCACTGCTGGCGCAGGAGGTGACACGGAGGACGCGCGAAATCGGCATCCGCATGGCGCTGGGGGCCGAACGCCGGCGCGTGATTCGCACGGTGATGGTGCGCGGCGCCGCGCTGGCCGTTGCGGGCATCATCGTCGGCCTGGCCGGCGCTATGGCCGCCACGCGCTACCTGCACAGCATGCTGTACGGGGTCACGGCAACCGATCCGGTCACACTCGGCGCGGTCGGGGTTATTCTGTTCGTGGTCGCGCTGCTCGCCTCCTGGTTGCCGGCACGGCGGGCGGCGCGCGTGGATCCGATGGTGGCGTTGCGCTACGAATAAAACGGCCACCAGCGATCAGCTAAGGCTCGGAGGGAAGGGCGGATGCGGAGATGAGGCAGGACCTGCAAGGCGCGTGGCGGATAATCCGCAGGCACCGGCTGCTGAGCGCGGTCATTATCCTCACCATGGCGCTGGCGATCGGCGCGAGTACGGCGATTTTCAGTCTTGCCGATGCGGTGCTGTTCCGGCCGCTGCCGGTGCACGATCCACAAAATCTGCTGCTGCTGCAATGGCAGTCGAACGGCTGGCTGAAGAATCAGGGGCCGGTTTATACCTACGAGGATTGCAATATTCCCTATGCGGACCGGCTGGCGCGCGGGTGTACGTTTTCGCCGGCGTTTCTGCGTGAGCTGCGCCAGCAGGCGCACACGCTGGCATCGGTCACGGCGCTGGGGATGAACGGAAGCGACGATCTCGTCGAGCGCGGGCAGGCGGCGAGCATCCACGATTTGCGGGTCGCCGGTAACTTCTTTCAGGTGATGGGGCTGCATCCGGCGGCCGGGCGGTTGCTGGCGGCGAGCGATGACCGCGCCGCCGCGCCGGCGGTCATGGTGCTGAGCTATGCCTACTGGAGGCAGCACTTCAACGCTGACCCTGGCGTCATCGGCAGCACGGTGCGGCTCAACCGCAAGCCGGTTACGATCGTCGGGGTGGCGCCGCGAGGTTTTTCGGGCCTTACGCCGGGGGCGAATCTGGACGCCTGGATTCCACTTTCGACTTACCGGCACAGCCCGAACTGGTCGCCGGTGATGGATCAGGCCGGTTCGCACTGGCTGCTGCTGGTGGGGCGAGCGCGCGCGGGCATCAGCACGGCAGCAGTACAGGCCGAAGTCAGCGGGCTGTTTGCCGATCTGATGGTGCGCGGCGCCACCCCGCTGGCCTCAGCGGCCGAGCATCCGCGGGTGGTGGTGCTCCAGGCGCATGCGGCGCTGGCCGGGGCGCATACGCAGCTGCGCCAGCCGCTCGTTGTGCTGCTCTGGCTGGTGGGTGCGGTGCTGCTGATCGCCTGCGCGAATATTGCCGGGCTTCTGACCGCACGGGTGCGGGCGCGCGGCAGGGAGCTGGCGCTACGACGTGCGCTTGGCGCTAGCGGCTTCCGCATGGCGCGGCAACTGCTGACCGAGAGCCTCGTGCTGGCGTTCGCAGGCGGCATCGCCGGTTTGGGATTGGCGTGGCTCGGTAATCGTGCGCTGCTGGCGCTGGTAGCCAGCGGCATGCCCGGCTACCGCGTGCAGGCGCCGCTGGACGGGCGCGTGCTGTTGTTCGCGCTGGCGGCGACGGTTGCGGCCGGCGTGCTTTCCGGCATGGCTCCGGCGCTGACAAGAACAGGCTGCAGGTTGCAGGTCACCGGTTACACGGAGCAGGGACGGCGGAAGGGCTTAGGCCACGGGCTGGTCGTCGCCCAGGTTGCGCTGTGCGTATTGGTTCTTGCCGGAGCGGGGTTGCTGGTGCGTACGCTCGAAAATTTGCGCTCGATTCCCACCGGCATCAACACCGGGAATCTGTTGTTGTTCCAACTGGATCCCGGTTCGGCCGGCTACAAGGATCGGCAGATACTCGACACGTTCACTCGCGTGCAGCGCGGCATCGCGGCGTTGCCGGGAGTTGACAACGTGAGCTATTCCCAACATCCTCTGCTGGACGGCGCCTCGGCGAAGGCGGGGGTCCGCGTCAGCAACCGGCCGGGCGCGGCGCCGCAGGGGAGCTACCTCCTGGCGGTGGGACGGAATTACTTTGCCACCATGGGCATGAAGCTGCTTCAGGGCCGCGATTTCCGTTCAAGCGACTTTGATCTTGAACCAGCGTCACTCAAAAGCCCGCCGCCTCGCGCGGTCGTGGTGAACCAGTTGTTTGTGCAGACGTTTCTGGGTCCTGGCGCGGCGATCGGACGAGAAATCGGCTTTGACAAGCACGGCGAGCATCCGCGCTACACCATCGTCGGTGTGGTCAGCAACGCCAGGAACGCGCGGCTGCGCCAGCCGTTGCAGCCAATGTTGTACACGCCCGACGATTTTTATGCAACCTTTGTGGTGCGCACCGCGGCCGCCCCGCTGGCGCTGCTGCCGGCGGCGCGCCGCGTGGTGCAGGCAGTCGCGCCCGATGTTCCGCTGCTGCAGCAGACCACGGAAGCGCAGGTCATCAATCGGCAACTATTCCGCGAGCGGCTGCTGGCGCAACTCGCCAGTCTGTTTGGCGGGCTGGCGCTGCTGCTGGCCGCTATCGGCATGTATGCGCTGCTGGCGCAGGAAGTGGTGCGGCGAACACGGGAAATCGGCATCCGCATGGCGCTGGGGGCGGAGCGGCAGCGCGTGCTGGGCATGGTGATGGCGCGCGGCGCCGCGCTGGCGATAGCCGGCATTGTTCTTGGCCTGGCTGGCGCGGTCGCCGCCACGCGCTATCTCGACAGCATGCTGTACGGCGTGGGCGCGACCGACCCGCTCACGCTGGGCGCGGCCGCGCTCATTCTACTGGTCGCGGCGCTCGCCGCCTGCTGGCTGCCGGCGCGCCGGGCCACGCACGTCGATCCCATGGTGGCGCTGCGGGAAGACTGATTCAATCGATAAAGGCGGGTTCGGTGTCGGGAGCCGGGCGTGAGAGCGCCGGCTGGGGCGCGAAGGATGCGGCCGGTTCCTTGCGTAGCCAGGCGTCGAGATCGGCGCGGGAGTCGAAATAGTTGTGCACCATGCGCTCCAGCGCGCGCGTGCGCATCTCTTCGCGGCCGATCAGGGCGCGGTACACATAGGCGCGTCCGCCGCGCTCGCGGGTCACAACCTGCTTGCGGCGCAGGCGGTCAAGCACGGTGAGGACGGTGGTATAGGCCAGCGGGCGTCCGTGGGCCGCCAGGCGCTGATGCACGGCAGCGACCGGCGCGCTCTCCAGCGCCCACAGCGCCGCCAGACAATCCAATTCCAGTTGCGGCAATTCCTTGCCCTGGCGCGGCGCGCGCGGCTGCGTCATGCGCCCTCCGCGGTGGCATTCCCGGGTTTCCAGTACTGGTCGACGCGCAGCAAGGTTCGTTCCAGGGAGCGGTTGAAGCTCGTCCATGCGCTGCCGGCGGCATTCGGTTCTTCCTCGATCTGGGTCTTCATGGCCTGCATCTTCGAGTCCATGTCGTCGAGATAGTGCAGCAGCAAAGCCTCGGGAAACATGGGCAGTTTGGGTGATCCGAACTCGTACTTGCCGTGATGGCTGATGATCAGATGCTCGACCAGGGCCGCGAGCTCCGGGGGAAAATCCTGTAGGCCGCGCAGCTTCTCGTGCACGATGCGCAGCACCAGCATCATGTGGCCAAGGAGCTGTCCTTCGGTTGAGTAGCTGAAGCTGCGCTCGTAGTTGAGCTCGTCGATTTTGCCGAGATCGTGCAGGAGCACGCCGGTCATGACCAGATCGGCGTTGACCCACGTATAGGTGCGCATCACCGCTTCGGCCAGGCGGCAGAGCGAGGTCACGTGCTCCAGCAGGCCGCCAAGATAGGCATGATGCAGTGCTTTTGCAGCGGGCGCGCGGCGGAAGCGCGCTGCGATGGCGGGGTCGCCAAACACGGCTTGCAGCAGCGCGCGCAGATGGCGGTCGCTGACGTGGGCGGCGCGCTGCTCGAGCTCGGCCCACAGGGCCGCGACGTCAGCCTTGGTTGCGGGCAGGAAATCGGCGAGATCAACTTCGCTCTCTTCCAGCTTGCGCAACCGTTCCAGCTTAAGCTGCGGTTTGTCGCGGTAGAGGCTGACCTGCGCCTGCACTTTGATGAAGTCGTCACGCTCAAAGCTCGACTGCACCGCGGCCACGCCATCCCACATCACCGCCTTGATCTGCCCGGTGCGGTCGCCCAGGGTCAGATCCAGATAGGGCTCGTCGTCTTTTTTCTTTTTGACGTCTTTGGCCACCACCAGAAATGTGCTGCGGATGGTGGTGTCGGGCCTCAATTCCGCCACGAACACCGGTTTTGCGGGCTCGGGCACGCTAGCGTCCGCCGCCCATGTTAAATCCGTTCTTGCTTTTGTCCTTGTCGGTCGGCTTGGGGATGTCGCTGGGCAGGATGCGATAGAACTTGGTCAAATCCGGTCCGGCGTTGTCGGCCGAGGCGCCGGTATCGACGTAGCCAGGCGCGACCGTGATGTAGGCGTCCTGCCGCAGCTTGCTCAGATAGGCGGTGAGTTCCGGTTGCAATTTCTTCTGATACAAAATCTGCGCAATCTGCTGCGTCGCTTGCGTCAGCGACTCCTGGCCGGCGCTATGGCGATCGGTGACTTGCAGAATCAGGTAACCGCCGCTCGTTTTTTCCACCGGAGTGACCCCGTCGATGGGCAGCGCAAACAGCACCTTGGCCAGGCTGGCTTCGAGCTCGTCGCGCTTCTCGAAGCCGACATCACCGCCACTCGATGCGGTCGCTGCGTTGGAATAGGTCTGCGCCAGCTTGCTGAAGTCTTCGCCTTTGGCAGCGCGCTCCTGCACCTGGTCGGCGAGCGACTTCAGGCGTTTCTGTTCCTTGGGGGTTTTTCCGTCCGTCTTGATTAAAATTTCGCTCAGGCGCACTTCATCCGGCGTGACGAACGCGCTCGTGTGCGCGTCGTAATACTTCTTGGTCTCGGCCGGTGTGGGTGCGGAAATGCGGGGCGCCACGTCCTGCTCGATGACCATGTTCATCAGGATGCCGTTGCGCACCGACTGCTCGTAGTCCTGGTAGCTTTCCCCTTGCGCTTCGACCGCCTTTTGCAGATCTTCCATGGACGCCAGGTGATTGTCCTTGCGCACCTTGTCGAGTTGCAGAATCGTCTGCGTCTCGGCACTCAGGCCCAGGTCCTTGGCACGCTGGATCAGGAGTTGATTGTCGATCAGCCGTGCCAGCAGGTCTTTGTCCGCTTTGGCGATTGCGGCGGGCGACGGCGTGGCGCCGTTTTGCTGGGCCTCCTGCTGCAGTCCCTGCAGGCTTTCCTGTTTGGCGGTTTTGTAGTCGGTGGTATCGATGATCTTATCGTTGATCCTGGCGACTATCTGCTCGATGATGGTGGAATGGGGCGGTGGCGGCTCCGGCTTCGGCAGCCCCGCGAGAGCCACGGGCGCCTCAGCGTTTTTCGCCGCTTGCGAGGGTTTGGTTTTCTTGGGCGATTGCGCCATCGCCAGCGAACCGGCGAGCAAGATAATTCCGGAAAACAACAACAACCTGCGCATCATAACCTCATTATCCTACACAAGTAGAACCTGGCGGCACTTTTCTCTTCGCGGGCCGCGAAGCCTGAGCAGACGGGCCGGAATTGTTGTGGCTCTAGTGGCTCTTCGGTTGCCCTGCTGCGGGGGCAGGGCCGTAGTGGCGCGCCAGGTAATTCACAACCGTGTCAACTTGCGAAGGGTTCAGGAGCGCGCCACGGCCAATCATTTGCTGCACCTCGGCCGCCCAACCTGCCTGGGAAAAATGGGAGGTCGTGATGTTGGTCATGGAGTGGCACTGAGTACACACCGTCGCGACCAGCTTCGCGGTGTGCGCATCCGAAGCGGCCGACACGGGTTTTTGCGCCGGCGCCAGGGCAACGGCGGCGGGCGTGGTGGCGGCTCTCGGTGCGATGCTGCCGTGCGCGCCCAGCGCGAAGACCACAATGCGGTCCGGTGCATCGCCGCCCGGCAGACCATCCTCGTGGTGCACGCCGCCGAGCGAGCCGGGGCCGCCGACGGCGATGGCGACGTACTGCTTGCCGCTAGCGCCCATGTAGGTAATCGGAGTGGAGATGCCATAGCCGTCGAGCGCGGCTTGCCAGAGTTGCTTGCCGGTTTTGGCGTCGAAAGCGCGGAATTGGCCGTCCACGGTAGCGCCAATGAAGAGTACGCCAGCCGCGGTGACGGCGCTACCACCGATGGTGGGCGTTCCAGTTTGGGGAACGCCCTTTGCGGTGAGTTCCGGGTAATCGCCCAGCCGGATACGCCAGGCGATGTGGCCCGTACGTGCATTCACGGCAGTGAGCAGGCCCCATGGCGGCTGCTGGCAGGGGTAGCCGCTCTGATCGACAAAACGGGCGCCGACATCCGGGTTGTGGTAAGCCATCACTTCGTGCTGCGCGCCCGGCCGGCGCCCGCGCCCCATCGGGCGCCGCCCGCCCGGAAAGCCGTGGCCCCGGAAGTCGTGGCTGCCGCCACGGCCGAAACGCTGGATGCTGGCGCCGGAGGTTCCCGCCTTAACCATTTGTCCAAAGCTGCCAAGGTCGCTGGTGTTGATGTAAATGAAGCCAAGCTGCGGATCGTAGCTCATGCCACCCCAGTTGACGCCGCCAATGGTCGACGGGAAGTGCAGTGTGGGCTCCAATAGAAACGGTTGATAGGGACCGTGAATCTGCCATTTCTGGAACAGGCTGCTGCAGAAGCGATTGGATGCCGGCGTGACCGTGGTGACTTCTTGAATCGTTACGCTCTGAGTCGCCAGCGGCGGCGGTAAGACTGGGAACGGCTGGGTGGGGGAGGAGTGCTCGCCGGGCACATCGCTTTGGGGAACGGGGCGCTCGACAACCCCGAAAATTGGCTTACCGGTCTGACGGTTGAGCAGAAAGAGCAGTGCCGATTTGCTGAGGGCGGCCACCGCGGGGACGTGGTTGGGGCCAGCGGTGACCAGCGTGGCAGCGACACCATCGGTATCGGTCAAGTCGTGGTGCACCATCTGGTAATACCAGCGCAGCTTGCCGGTGCTGGCGTCGAGTGCAACGACCGAAACGGAATAGAGGTTATTACCCGGGCGGTCGGCGCCGTAGTAGCTGTCGGCCGGGTTGGCGGTGACGACGAAAACCGAATCGCTGGAGGGATCAACGGTGATCGGCGCCCAGGCGGCGGGTCCGGAGCGGTTGACGGCGCCGCCGGGGCCCCAGGATTTGCCGCCCGGCTGGCCCGGTTGTGCGGTGAGATCAAAGCGCCAAACCAGCTTGCCGGTAATCGCGTCAAAGGCCGAGACCGTGCCCGGCGCTCCGTGGCTCGGGCCTTCCTGCAGATCTGGGGAAACAATCAGCAGGTTTTTGTAAACTGCCGGCGGCGAGGTAAACCCGTAACGGCTGTGCTGGTAGGGCGGTGGCAGGGTGGCGGCGACACTGACCGAGCCGTGATCGCCGAAGGCCGCAATGGGTTCGCCCGTCTGGGGGTCAAGTTCGATCAGGCGGCCATCTCCAGAGGTGGCCATCACCAGCCGGGGCGCATGCTGGCTGTCGCCGGGCCAATAGGAGAGGCCGCGGCTGACACGAACCCGCGGCTCCTTGGGATCAAACGTCCACAAAACCTTACCGGAGTCCGCAGCCAGCGCGACCACATGCTCGCTGGGCGTGGTCAGATACATCACGCTGCCAATCACCAGCGGAGTGGTCTCAAAATTCCGATCCACCAATCCCGTGTTGTAAATCCACGCCACGCCCAGTTGGCCCACGTTCTTGGGTGTGATCTGGGTCAGCGGGGAAAAGCGGGCATCGCCGGGGTTGTGGCCGGCGGCGGGCCAGTCGGACTGGGCGAAAAGCGGTGTCGCACCGGCGAACAACAGCGCCATCAAGAGTGCGGGTGCAGATTTACCTAGCCACATGGTCATGACCTCAGGGAACGAAGCGGCCGCTACCGCCCCCGGCTGTGCACGGAGCCCGGCCCACCGCTGCCGTGCGGGCGCCTGTCGCGCCGGAAATAATGATGCACCGGCGGAGGCGGTACCGTGGTCGAGACTGGGCGCGGCGTTACATCGGCCTTTTCCACCCCGAGCGCCCACTCGATCGCGTTGAACCACATGCGCCGGATGGCAGGGTTGTCCCAGGTTGCCGCATCATGCCCGAGCGCCGAATAGAACACCCGGCCCTTGCCGTAGGTGCGGGCCCAGGTGATCGCGTAGGGGGCGTCGGCCGGGTTGACACCGGGCGCTTTCATGTTCAGCCCCGCCGTATCCAGCCGCATGAGCACCCGGCTCTTGGCCGGGGAGAAATCCTTGATCTGATAGAACTCGTCGTGGAACTGGAAGACGCGGGGGAAAAATTGCATGCCCGGGAAACTAGGATCTTCCACGATGACCGGCGCCGTGGTGGTGCCCCAGGGATGGCGGTCGAAGCGCCCGCCCAGCATCTGGCCAAACCCGGGCCAGGACATGAACGCCGTCGAGGCTACGTGAGCGGCGACAAAACCGCCGCCGTTGCGCACGAAGCGCAGCAACGCCGCCTTTTGAGCGGCGTCAATCGGGACCTCGCGGTGGCCAAGAAAAAAGATGGCATCCACGTTGGCCAGGCTGGGGCCGCCGCTGGCGGGCTTCCCGTTGCTCTGCTTGGGGTGGTAGCTGATGATGTTCGAATCGGTACGGATGTAGCTGAAGTAGGCTCCGGTGTTGTAGCCCATCTCCTCAATTACGGCGGCGGCGTGGGAGGTCGAGGCGTGCTGGGCGACGCCGTTGCGCGTATCCGCCCAGATCAACACGGTTTTCATGTTGCGGGGATGGGAGACGCCTCGGAAGCCACGCCCGCCCATAAAATCCCCCGGAGGCGCGGGGTAGGCGATGTCCAGAGCTCTGCGGGCGGCGGCAGCCGTGGAGGATGAAGCCGTTCGTGCCGGCGCCGCCTGTTGCGCCCCCACCGTGCCCGCAGCCACCAGCGTTGCAGCCAGAACCCAAATATAGCGGCGGCATCTCTTCATACGCGGTTCATTAGAACACATACTTGACCGCAAACTGCATGATGCGCGGGCCAGCATCGCCGCTGATGACGCCGACATTGGAGCCGCCAATGCGGGTGCCGGGTGCGTCCCAGTTGGGGTGGTTCATGAGGTTGAACATGTCCCAGCGCAGCTGCACGGAATGTCCCTCCGTGACCGGAATGGTGCGGAAGATGGACGCATCGAGGTTCACCATGCCCGGATCCGGTATGGTGTACACGCCGGCGCTGCCAAACGAATCTGGACCCAGCGCCGGGGTGGAGAAGGCAGCCGGGTTCATATACTGCAGATAACCCTGCGTGCTGCCGGCAACCGGAGTAATGCTGGGCTCCAGGACGCTCTGACCGGCGACCGCATCGGCGCGGCTGCCCAGGCCGGTGATCGTGGGATCGCTATAGCGGCTGCCGTTGCTGGCGGTGCTGTAGCCGCCGGAATTGAGCGTGAAAATGGTGGACACTCGCCAGTCATTCGCCAGTGTCCCGGCAAAGCCTTGCAGATGCCAGGGCGAGTTGGCAATCAGCGTCGAGTTGATGATGTCGGCGATGTCCTGCTCGCAGTTGCCGCGATCCAGGCGCCGGTCGTTCAGGTGGATCAGAGTCGAGCCTGTCAGCTCACCCGTCGGGGCATCGGTGATGCAGTGCGACCAGGTGTAGTTCAAGGTGAAGCTGAACCCGGAGCTGAAGCGGTGCTGTTCGCGCAGGATCAGCCCGTTGTAGCTCGCCGTGCCGCCATCGTCTACCGAGGCAATCGTGGCGAAATAGGGGCCCCAGGTCGGATTGATCTGATCGAGAACGCGATTGGAATTGAGCGCCCTTTCGCATGCGTTGTAGCCTGATTTTGTGTAACAGGACGAGCCTGCGGCCGGGCTCACGCCGGGGTTGAGCTGCGTTCCCATCCAGAGGTGGGTGGTTTCGTTGCCCATGTATTCGACCGAGACCGCGTCATTTTTGCCGAACTGGTGCTGGAAGGACGTATTCCACTGCTGCACGTAGGGCGGCGTGACATTTTGCGGCACGTTGACATACACCCCTTGCTCGGGAAAGGGCATATTGGGACCGACGGTGGCCAGAGTGGGCCAGGGATTCGCCATACCGGCCGCAGCCCAGGGGCCGCTGGAGGAGAAGGCGTCGGTGAGGTTATTCAAATTGATGGATGCGCCCCACGGAGGATTATTGGACATGCGGGTGTAGAAAAACATCTGCGGCCGGTCGTAGAACAGCCCATAGGACACACGCACTGAGGTGCTGCCGGTTCCGCTCGGATCCCAAATGAGACCGGCGCGCGGCTCAAAGTGATCGTAATGATCTTCGGAATACTTGGTTCCCGGATAGCCGGGATCGCCCGGGAATACCAAGCCCGCCGGAGCATTGGAGTAAGCCCCGCTGCGGATGCCATTGGCAAAATTAGTGGGATTGAAGTTTTCGACCCACTTGTTCCAGTTGTGTTGCTGCAGGAACGGCTCCCAGCGCAGGCCATAGCTGAAGGTCAGACTGCGGCTCGCTTTCCAGGAATCCTGGGCGTAGGCGCCCACGAAGTTGGCACGGTCGTTTTCCCAGTCGGGATTGCCCTGCAGAAAGCTGCTGGCGTCGCCCAGGAGGAAATCGGTAAGAGCAGCGCCGGTGAAGGTGCCGTTGAAGCTGAAGGCGCCGTTGGTCGGCCGGTTGTTCACCGTATTCATGATGGCGTGCTCCCAGTTGACGCCGAACTGCTCCTGATGGCTGCCGCGCAGTAGCGTCAGATCATCGGAGAACTCCGGCGCGGTGGAGTTGAACCAGCCAGGATTGGTCGCGCCCGAACCCAGCCTGAAACCGTTGCCTGGCCCCCTTACGCTCACCCCCATGTAGTTGGGAATGGGGCTGTAAACGGGAATGCCCAGCGCCGCAGCATCCGGATAAGGAGGAATGGTGCGGTAAGCGTAAGTGCGGTTCAGCGTCGCGTGGAAGACGTTGTCGGCAGTGGGGCTGATGACGTAGTTGTCGCCGAAATCAGCCGATTGGGACTGATCGTTCTGGTCCACTTGATTTGCTTCGAGGATGTTCGAGGATTCGCCCGCTCCGAACGGGAGCACGTAGTGGCCGATGAAATAGCGGAAGAACATGGTTTGGCGCGAACTGAAGTTGAAGTCCACGCGGCCAATGATCTGGTTTTCGTGACTGTTCTTGCTGATGCCATAGTTGACGGCGCCACACGGATCGGTGGAAACCGGAATGTTCTTCAGGAAGGACAGCGAAGCTTTGCTGAAATCGCTGGGATCGATTTTGTTGCCGGAAAAAGGTCCGCCCAGCGTGAGCGCCCTCCCCTGGCAGGCCGCAGACGCAAACGTGGTGAAATCACCGTTCAGCATGGCTGCGTTGGGCACGAATGAGGTATCGGTGGGTGGGTTCGAGCGGGTGATCGTGCCCTGATAGCCGGCAAAAAAGAAAAGCCGGTTGTGGAGAATCGGCCCGCCGATGGTGCCGCCAAACTGGTTGCGCTTCAAGCTGTCCCGCGGCAGCCCCTTGGCGTTGGAGAAGTAGTCGTTGGCGTTGAAGGCGCCGTTGCGAACGTACTCGAACAGGTCGCCGTGAACGTGGTTGGTGCCCGATTTGGTGACCACGTTGACCGCGCCCGCCGCATGAGCTCCATACTGCGCGGAAAGCGCCCCGGTCTGCACCTTGAATTCCTGCAGGGCATCGGGGAACGGGACCGGCAGGTTGAGGCTGTTGAACGGGTCGTTATTGCCCGCGCCGTCCAGGTAAAAGGCAATGCCGGTGGAGGAGCCCCCGGCTACGGAAATGGTCTGGGTGGGATAGTTCTTGTTGCCGTTTAAGTCGGTGTTCGGTCCGGGCGTGGCTGCGCCGGCAAGCATGATCAGATTGGTGGCTTGGCGGCCATTGAGCGGCAACTGGTTGATGGCGCGATTGGTGACCACTTCGCCCACCCCGGTCGCGTGCGTTTCCACCATGGCCGCATTCGCCGATACCTCCACCACCTGCGATTCGGACCCGACCTTGAGGTGCACGTTGACCGTCGGGTTGGTGGCGACCTGCAGAATAATGCCCGTCTGCTTGTAGGTCACGAAGCCTTTGGCTGTGACCTTGAGCGAATAACCTCCGACAGGGAGATTCGAGAGGACAAAGCCTCCTCGTGGCCCGGTGGTTGTGGCATGAGCAAATCCGGTCCCGGTGGCGACCGCGACGACGGTGGCGCCGGGGATGGCGCCGCCGGTCGGATCCGTGACCGTGCCCTCAATCTGGGAGGTCGAAACCGACTGGGCTACGAGCTGGCCGCCAAATCCGGCTGCCAACACCATACACGTGACTATAGCGACAAGAAAGTGACATCGGGTTTTCATGGTTGGGGTCCTCGTGTCCAGCAGTTCAACCATGGACACGATGCCCGCCAGCGGAGGTGGCGTCAAGCTTGTAACGGTTCCGTAACGTTAAAGCGCGCTGCGGAACGCGGGCCGCTGGGCGTAGCTGAGCGCGGCCCGGCGCCAATCAAACGTGCTGCGGACTGGCGGGGCGGGGGGCCAGCTTGAGGCGCGCGACCACCGCAAGAAAGCGTGGGTCCTGGCGGAACGTGTCGAAGCGAGGATCGAGATTCAGGAACAGCAGCTCGAAGCAGCGGTCGCTACAGGCCTGGGCGAGCCAGCGGAAGCCCTCGTCGGCTTGCCCCAGGGCAAGGTGGATGGAGGCGAAAAAGAACGGCGAAACGTAGCGCGTGGCGCTCAATTGCACCAGGGTTCGCAGTGCCTTTTGCGCGAGCTTGCCTTGTTGGGTAAGCGCATACAGATGCCCCAGCGCGGCATGCATACCGGGGGTGGTCGGCGACAGGTGAATGGCGTGTTGGAAGGCGGCCGTGGCCTCTTCCATATCCTGCCGCTGCTCCTGGATCAGGCCCAGCGTGCAGAAGGCGGGCGAAAAATAGGGATTGAGTTCGATGGTGTGGTCGCACTGATCCAGCGCAAGGTCATACTCGCGCCGGTAGAAATGCATGAACGCCAGATCGCGGGCAATGATGGCCGAAATGGGGTCCAGCGCCTGCGCCGCGCCCATTTCCTCCAACGCTTCCTCCAGGCGGCCCAGCGGCGCCAGGCAACTGGTGGCATACCAGTGATGCGCCGTGGCGTAGGCCGGATCGAGCAGCAGGGCGTGTCGAAACTGGCGCTCGGCGCCGGGCCAATCCCAGTCCTGACAGGCCTTGACGTGCGCCAGCGTCGTTTGGCACTCCGCACTTTCCGGGTCCAGTACTACGGCGGCGGCGGCGTAGGAGGCGGCCTTGGTCCACACCTCAGCCGGTGCCAGCACACCATAGTGACCGAGGAGCGAATAAGCGTCCGCGTAGCCGCTGTGCGCCGGTGCGAACTGCGGATCCTCCAGCAGCGCCCGCCCGAAAAACTCGCCTGCCTTGCTTAGCCCTTCCTCGGTGCGCTGACCGAGATGGTAGCGGCCCTGCAAATACAGGTTGCGCGCCGCCGGGTTGCCCGCAGGACGCCGTCGCAGAACCGCCTCGGCGCTGCCTCCGGCGTGGGCGCGCACGTGGGCGGCGAGTGTCAGGGCGGCTTCCCTCTGGGTGGGGATGGGGTCGTTGCGTTTGCCGTCGAGGCTCCCAGACCAAACGAAGCAGCCGCTGGCGCAGTCCACAATTTGGAGGATGATCCGTAGGGTCTCCCCCGTGCCGCGGACGCTGCCGCTTACCAGTAGCGCCGCATCCAGCGCCTCCTTGGCGGGCTGTGCTCCGGCACTGTCCGCCATCAGATGCAGCTCCGCAATCTGCGCCAGGCTGCAGAGAATTTCCTGCCGCAGCCCCCGGCAGAAGTTGCCGAGATTACCGGCGGCACTGTGGTCGGCAATCGTCCCCACCGCGACCGTGTTGCGATTGGCCAGCGCCAGCGTCCAACGGGAGCGCGTCGCCGCCACCGCGTGCGTGCGAAACACGGGCGCATAGCCGCCCTTGGGCAGATCAATCACCAGATCATCGGTCCCGGCTTCCTCGCGGTAGTAACGCTCCAGCATCCCGCGCAACCGGCGCGCCTGCACGCGCACAATCGGATCGTTGCGGGGATCGAAAGCCGAGCCTTTGTCAAATACTGCCGTTCCAACGACATATTCCTTGAGCTGTTCCCTGCGGCCGGCAAGTTCCTCCTGAACGACGAATTCGAGGAAGCGGCGCAATCGCCCTGCGCTACGGAAGGTGGCGCCGGCGCAGATTTTGCGCAATTGGCGCTGCACCGCCTTCGCATGGGCGCCGGCGCCGGCGATGGGCGCCTGCGCCTCGTCATGCTTCGCCGGAGCCGCCTTTTTTGCCGTTCCCAGGCGCTCCCGCCGTGGCGGGGCGGCCGTGTCGCGGACAGGATTCCTCACGGAACCCTATTGTACGCCCGGCACGAGTGGAAACGTCCGGCGCGCGGCTCACGCCATCTGCCGGCAATGCGTTTCGCGCGTGAACGCCAGTAAAACGATGGACAGCAATGCCCAGGCCACAGCCAGAGAGAAGGCGACGCGGAAGGCGCCGGCGGAATAGATCCGCGCCCCGTGAGCCATCTGCCCGCTCCAGAGACGGTCCAATATCCAACCGACAGCGGGTTGCAGCAACATCACGCCGAACATATTGCCCATGTTCATCAGGCCGGAGACGGCGCCGAGATGGTGTTCCGGCACCGATTCCTTTCCGAAAGCAAAGCCGAGGATGCAGGAGGCTGCGCAGAAACTTGCGATCGCCGCCAGTGTGACAAACGTGGTCAGGCTAAGCCCGTTGATCAGGAACATGGCCGACCAGCACACCGCAGCGATAATGGCGCTGCCGACATAGATGGGCTTGCGGGCGCCCATGCGGTCCGACAGGTAACCCATCAGCGGGCTGGCGATGGCGAAGGCGAGCAGCATGATCGAGTCCACCCCGGCAGCTTTGGTAGCGTTGAGATGGAAGCGCGCATCCAGATACGCCGGACCCCACAACCCGGCAAACGCCAGCACCGGCCCCAGCAGCCCGCCCTGGGCAAACAGGATCAGCCAGGTATTGCGATAGCGGAACATGTCAAGGATTCCCAGAATCCGCCCGCTGCGCGCTGGCTTCTGCCGCACGGTTTCCGAGGCATAACTGGCCAAGCCCAATTCCGAGGGGTCATTACGGACCCAGGCGAAGGCAAGCACCGCAAAGATCAGGATCACGCCGCCAGAGGCAATCGTGACCGGCCGCCAGGCGAAGCGGACCACCAACAGCCGTAGCGGCACCTGGGCGAACAGCGCTCCGAGGTTGCCGAGCATTAACGTGAACCCGGACATCATGGCGAAGCGGTGGCTGGGAAACCAGTGCGTAATCAGCTTGAGACAGACGATCCAGGCGACCGCGGTGGCGCCGCCAATCAGGGCGCGCGCCAGAAACGCTACGGAGAAATGGGTGCTGATGCCAAACGCCACCGATCCCACCGCGGTTGCCACCGCGCCCCAAACCAGCAATTTCCGCCCACCCCAGGTGTCGACGAGAATCCCGACCGGAATCTGCATGGCGACGTAAGCATAGAAATAGGCAGCCGAGAGCGTTCCCAGGCTGGCGGCGCCGATGTTGAAGGCGCGCATCAGATCCTGGGTCATCACCGCCGGAGAGACCCGGATGAAGTAGGCGACGAGGTAGAAGACCGACGCGATGGTCCAGATGATCCAGGCGCGCGTCAGCGACGGCCGCGCGCGAGCGCCCGCCGGCTCCGCCGGAATCGCTTTATTCCCCCTGGCGGTAAATGTCATTGATGTTCCAGTAACCTGGCGTCGGCGTAGGGCTGTTTTCCATGGCGACCTGGATTACGGTCGGCAACGGCGATGCCAGGGCCTCTCGCAGCGCCGGGCCGAGTTCACTGGCAGCGGATATCGTGACACCGCGGGCGCCGTATGCGCGCGCCATGGCGGCGTAGTCGGCGCGATAGGGGGCGCCGTCGCGCTGAAACACGCAGCCAAAGCCAGAGCCGTAGTGCATTTCCTCCAGCCCGGCGATGGTGCCAAACGCCAGGTTATCCATGATGACCCAGACCACCGCCAGCCCGGCCTCCATGGCGGTTGCCACCACCGAAGGATTGGCACCAAACCCTCCATCGCCAATCAGGCACAGTGCGGCGCGGCCGGGCTGCGCGTACTTGACGCCCAGCACTGCCGCCGAACCGAATCCCATGGTGGCCAGACCGCTGGGGGTGATGAAGGTTCCGGGTACAGTGAAGGGGAATTGTTGGCCCACGCCATTCTTGTTCCAGCCCACGTCGGTGACGATGAAGCCATCTTCGGGCAGGGCTCTGCGGACCTCGCTCAGGATGCGCTCCGGCCGCATGGGGAATTGATCCGACTTGCGCTGTGCCTGCCATTGGTTGGCGAATGCGGTGCGGCCAGTAGCGATTTCCTTGCGGAGATTGCCTCGCACCGGGCGGGGCAGGGCATGCGCTGCCGCTGCCAGCGAACCCAGCGCCAGGCGCAGATCGGCGACCGCGCCCAACTCCACCGGAAAATTGCGCCCGATCTCGCGCTCGTCAATGTCAATTTGCATCAACCGCGAGGGCGGAATCGCGAAACTGTAGCGCGGATCCCAGGAGCTCGAGCTGGCCTCCGCGAAGCGCGTGCCGAGCGCCAGGATCAGGTCGGCGCTGCGGCATTGTTCGTTGGCGATCGGTGTGCCCCAGAATCCGGTCATCCCCAGCAGCAGGGGATGGTCCGAGGGCAAACAGCCGGTGCCCATGAGACTGTGCGCCACCGGGATCTCCAGCGCCTCGGCCAGCTCGCGCAGTGAAGCGGCAGCCCGCGCCGCGATCACTCCGCCGCCGGCATAGAGAACTGGGCGGCGGGCGCCCGCCAGGGCCTCGGCCATGCACGCCGCCGCGGATTCACCCAGTGGCGGCGGCTCCAGCTTGGGTGGAAGATGGGCGAAGTCGCCCGCCGGCAAATCCGCTGAAAACACATCCATGGGCACGTCCACCAGCACCGGTCCGGGTCGCCCGCTCTGCGCCAGGTGAAAGGCGCGCTCGATCACGCGCGGCAAATCCGCGGCCCGATCCACGCGGTAGACGCGCTTGCAGAACGGGCGATAAATCTGAAACTGGTCGGCGTCCTGATGCAGATTCACTTCCTGATGGGGATGGCGGCCGTGGTAGTAGGAAGGGACGTCGCCGGCGATGACCACCATCGGGATCGAATCCAGCGCCGCATTGGCCACGCCCGTAGCGGCGTTGGTCAAGCCCGGGCCCAGGTGCAACAGCACCACTCCCGGTTTTCCGGAAGCTCGCGCATAGCCGTCGGCGGCATGCGCGGCCAACTGCTCGTGGCGTACCGTGATGAAACGGATCGAGCTGGTACGCAGCGCGTCCAGTACGGCAATGTTGGTGTGGCCACAGAGACCAAAGATCACCTCCACGCCGAGACGCTCCAGATAGGAGACCAGACCGTAGGCGGCGATGCGGGTGGCGGCGCGCTCGCGCGGCGTAGGATCGGTTGCGACAGAGGCGGAGCTTTGCGTCATTGGAACCTCATCATTCGACCGGCGAGTTATAAAATTCACCGAACAGCTCGGCATCAGACGGGCGGTCCTCGGGAATGGGACGGCTCACCCAGGTGACGTTCATGTAATGCTTGAGCGACATATTCTCATTCGTGATATTCCCGCCCCAGATGCCGCAGCCCATGCTGGACGTCATCGGCATGCCGTTGGTGAAGGTGCCGGCATTGGATTTGGACTGAATCTGGCGCACCATCATCCGGCTCACCGGGGCTGCCAGCGCAAGCTGATGGATGTGCTCGTCGTTGAACGAATAGACCCCGCAGGAATGCCCTTTGCCGCCCGTCTCGAAGATCCTTCTCACCATATCCAGGGCCTGACCGAAACCACGGAATCGAAACATCGCCAGCACCGGGCCGAGCTTTTCGGTGGAAAAGGGATGCTCATGGCCGATCTCATCTTCTTCGACCAGCAAAAACGTCTTATCCGCGGGCAGCGAAAACCCGGCTTTGGCGGCGACCGTCGCTGCCGGGCGCGCGATAGTGGCAGCGGTGCGATGCCCGGCTTCGTCCCAGTAGGCGGCGCGCAGCAGGTCCTTTTCCGCGGCGCTGACGAGATGGCCGCCCTCTCGGATCAAAGCCGCCCGAAGCTCTTCGTAGATGCGCTCATCAGCGAGAACGTTACCGTCGGCCGAGCAGCCCGAACCGTTGTCGTTGGTCTTGCTGATGCGGATCATGCGCGCCGTCTCGGCCACATCCGCGCTCTCATCCACCACCACGGTCGCATTGCCGGCGCCCACCCCATAGGCGGGTTTGCCCGAGCTGTAGGCGGCCCGCACCATGTTCTGGCCGCCAGTGGCCATGGTGAGATCACAATCGGCCATGAGCGCCTGCGTGAGAGGGATGCTGGGCTTTTCCACGCATTGCAACAGATCGACGGGGGCTCCTAGCCGCTCCAGCACGTTGCGCATCAGGCGAACGGTTTCGAAACTGGTGCGTTTGCTCGCCGGATGCGGACAAAAGATGACCGCATTTCTGCACTTGAGCGCGTAGATGGCGGTTGTGGCAGGGGTGATGTAAGGGCTGGTGACCGGAACCAGCGAGGCGATAATGCCGGCGGGCTTGGCATATTTCACGATGCCGCGTTCAGGCAGTTCTTCGATGACACCGATGCTTTTCTGGCGCAAGGCGTCGCGTAACACCCCATGGACCTTGAATCGCCGCGACGGCTCACGCGATCCCATGCCGCTTTCGTCTACGCTCATGTTGGCCAGACGGGTTGCCGTGGTTTCGTTGCCGATCGCCCAGGCTACGCCGCGGCAGATACGATCCACCGCCGCCTGGTCGAGAGCCGCCGCGGCTGCAAACGCTCTGCGGGCACGCTCGATGAGCGCGTCGGCCTGTGTCCTTTCATCCTCGGATAGGGTTCGGGGGGTTGCCAGCTTGGTTGCCATCGAGTGAGACCTCCGTCAGGATTCGGATGAAAGCGCTCGCGGCGGCGGGCCGTCGTAGTCCACGGGAATCCGGATGCGCATGGGTTTCTCGCGCGCGTGTTCTTCCGCTACTTCCGCGGTCAGACCAGCCACGCGGGCGATGATGAAGATCAGCTTGCCGGCTGCAGCCGGAAAGCCCAGATCATAGAGCACGGCCGCCAGGGCGCCATCAATGTTAATCGGCAGGGGTTTGACTTGCCGCGCGGCGGCCGCCTGCAAAGCCGTGATGAACTCTACTCCGGTGCCGGCTACGCCATGTTTGCGTGCCATCGCGAACAGCACCTCGGTGCGCGGATCACGGCTGTGAACGCGGTGCCCGAGTCCGGGCAGGCGGTGACCGGCGGCGCGCGCCGCCGCG
>JBOGKK010000249.1:0-9454 GCA_050745425.1 Terriglobales bacterium | reverse complement strand
TATGATCTTTGGCCGACCACTTGCCTGCGCGCCGCTATCCGAGCACGTCTTCCGGCCAGCCCGCGGCCAGAGCCGCCGCGCGCACCGGACGCGGCCGGGCTGGGGCTCCGGGCCCCCAGCCTGGCCTAGCGTAAGCGGGTCGCGTGGCGCAGTCACGCGGGGTCCCGCGCCAGTCAATCGTTCCGCGCAACCGTTCAACGATGGCGGGAAAGACGCCGGCCGGTGCATCAAATCTAAACGTCCGCTGTGTCCAGGGCAGCGCTGGGATCATGTTGCCATCATAGGGGCCGCGGTCACGACAGTGCGGCGCGCAGCGCCGCAAGTCCGGCCGCAGCCCCCTGCGGATGTGCAAAAACCGAACTCCCGGCGACGAACACGTTGGCCCCTGCGGCCTGCGCCGCGGCGATCGTCGTGGCCTCCACTCCGCCATCGACTTCGATGTCGCACGCCATCCCGCGCGCCTCCAGCATCTGCCGCAGCCGGCTGATTTTGGGCAGCACGCCGCGGATAAACCTCTGCCCGCCAAATCCCGGCTCAACCGTCATCAACAGCACCAGCGCCACCTGATCAAGCGCTTCTTCGATCAGCGTCAGCGGCGAATCTGGATTGAGTGCCACCCCAGGCTGCGCGCCGGCCGCGCGGATGCTGGCCAGCAGGCTGTGCAGATGCACCGTCGCTTCGGCGTGGACAATGATTACGTTGGCTCCGGCGTGCGCACACGGCTCAACCCATTGCTCCGGATGCGCCACCATCAAATGCGCTTCTATCGGCTGCTTCACCAGGCGCCTGGTGGCGGCGACGAACATGGGACCCATCGATAGATTGGGCACGAAGCGCCCGTCCATGATGTCCACCTGAAAGCGATCGGCCCCGCCCGCCACCGCCGCCGCCAACTCGCGTTCGAGGCAGCCGAAATCAGCCGACAAAATCGAGGGCACAAGCTGTACTGCCGGCTTTGCCGCACTCACGCCGCGGCCGCTTCCCAGCCGGCCATGAGTGCCAGGCCGCGTTCGAGCGCTTGCAGAAACAAGTGATCCTTCTGGTGAATGGCCAGCTCTTCGCTCAGCGTTGCGGCTTCACCGCGCAGCAGCGTCTCCCCGGCGCTGGTTCCCATCCATTCGCCCACGACGCTGCTGCCTTGCGTGATCGTGACAGCCACGTGAGGCCCGCGGTGCTCAATGGTAATCGCCTCTTGCGGCGAGCCGCCCTCGAGTCTCACCCGCTTGAGCAGGCATTCGTGTACGCTTGCCGGCTCAAAGCGCAGCAGCACCGGCGGCCCCAGCGGACGGTTCAGCCGCAGCCCTTCGCTCGTGCGCTGCCCCGGTTGCCATTGCAGCTTCTGCGCCATCCAGCCTGCGAACATGGTGGCGGCCAAACTCCCGCCGCTGTCAGCGTGATCCCCGATGCCGCCCGCGGCGATGGTGACCGCCTCAATGCCCGCCGGCTTGGCCAGCTCCCCCTCCAGTCCCTGGCAGAGCAGATGGCGCCACGGCGTCAGCCGCGTCCAGGTGAGATCGCCGATGGTGGCGTTGGCCGGCAATTGCTGCGCCAGTGCTGCCAGTTTCGCCGCTGGCAGTCCCAGCCGGTGCGCGTCCACCAATACCCGCTCGGCCAGCGCCGCCCAACCCATGAACTCGCCATTGCCCGTCGGGTCGCTGCCCCGCCACAGCAGCAGAGCCGGTAGATCGCAAGCCAGCAGGGGTGCGACGAGGCTCGCCGCGAGTTCCGGCGCTCCCCGCAGCTCCACCATCTCCGAGCCGGCCGCCTGCGCCGCCACCCGTACCTGCGCCGTGCCTTCCCCCGGCGTAATCAAAAATACCCGCGCCGGATGCCGTGACCCCAGCTCCCACAGTTGCGCCGCCATGCGCGCTCCATCCGCGGCATCGTGCGCGCGGCAAATCAGGTTCAACGCCAACGCTCGCGGCTGCGCCAATCCCTCCGCCTGCCGCAGTTCCCGCCATTGCCATTCCAGCCGGCTCAGCTTACCTTCCTGCCACTTGAGCTCCATCGCCCCTCCCACCTTCGGTTTCTCCGCCGTCATGAACTACGAACCATGAACTCCTAACTCCTGCGCCATTCCCGTCCGTCCTTGCGGATGAACTGTTCGGCCGCTTCCGGCCCCCAACTGCCCGCTTTGTAATTGGGAAACTCCGGCGCCGGCGTCCCCTCCCACGCTTCCAGCAGCGGCGTCGTCAGCGCCCACGCGGACTCCACCATATCGTAGCGCGCAAACAGCATGCTGTCGCCCAGCATCGCGTCCAGCAGCAGGGTCTCGTACGCCTCCGGTTGCTGTTCGCCAAAGCTGGTGCCGTACTGAAAATCCATTTTCACCGGCCGCAGCCGCATGTCCGTGCCCGGAACCTTCGCCTCAAAGCGCAGCGAAATCCCCTCATCCGGCTGAATGCGGATTACCAGCACGTTGGCCTCGATGGTCTCCGGGTATACGTCCTGAAACATTAAGAACGGCGGGGACTTGAACTGGATTGCAACCTCACTGACCCGCTTCGGCAGCCGCTTGCCCGACCGCAGATAAAACGGCACTCCCGCCCAGCGCCAGTTTTCGATCATCAGCTTCAGGGCCACAAACGTCTCGCGATCGGACTCCGGCGCCACGTTGGCCTCCTGGCGGTAGCCGTTGACCGGCTCGCCCATGACCGTGCCCGGGCCGTACTGTCCGCGCACCGCGACCTCATCATAGTTGTCCGCGCCGGCCGGCAGCAGCGGCCGCACCGATTTGATCAGCTTGATCTTTTCGTCCCGCACCGGCCCCGCCGCAAAGCGCACTGGCGCCTCCATACCCACGATCGAGAGCACCTGCATGAGATGGTTTTGCACCATGTCGCGCACCGCGCCCGCCTCTTCGTAATACTTGCCGCGCCGCTCGATGCCGATCGCCTCCGCCACCGTGATCTGCACATGGTCAATGTAGCGCCGGTTCCAGATGGGCTCAAAAATACCATTGGCGAAGCGGAAGACGATCAGATTGCGCACCGTCTCTTTGCCCAGATAGTGATCAATGCGGAAAATCTGCTCTTCTTCGAAGCACTTGTGCAGGTGCTGATTCAGCGTTTGGGCGCTCGCCAGGTCGCGGCCAAACGGCTTTTCGACGATGATGCGCGTCCAGCCCTGCGGCGAAAACTGATTCAACTCGGCTCGTGCCAGTTGATCGGCAATCGGCCCGATCAGGCTGGGCGGCGTCGCCAGATAGAACAGCACGTTGCCGCCGCCCTGCGGCAGATTGTGCAGCATGCTCTTCAGCTTTTCGAACAGCTCCGGCTCATCGAACGTGCCGCCCAGAAACTGCATCCGTCCCGCAAACGATTCCCACACCGTATCGTCAACCTTGCCGGTGGCTTCGTCCTCGTCGTCGGGCGTGGTGAACTGCCCGATCGCCTGCCGCATCGCTTTGCGGAACTCGTCGCTCGTCCATGGCGAATCGGCCACGCCGATGACGTGGAACGTCGGCGCCAGCCGCTGCATCCGCGCCAGCGCATACAGCGCCGGCATCAGCTTGCGGTGCGTCAAATCGCCAGAGGCGCCAAAGATCACCATCGTGCAGGGCGGCGCCGTGCGCTGCATCCGGATGCCGGTACGCAGCGGGTGCGTCGCCGTCGCGGTGCTCGTCGTAGCCATTAGTCGGCCGCACTTTCCGCGCTGGCCGGCAGCGCCAGCGCCGCCGCCAGCTCTTTCATCCCGCCCGCCACGTCACTGCCCAGATCAACCCGCAGCAAACGGCGCTGATGCTGCGCCAGGGATTCGTAATCGCCGATGGCCTGCGCCGCCAGCAGCGTGCCGAAGCCGTATTTCTGGCCCGGAATCGGCAACTCATGCCGCGGCCGCGCCGTGATTTGCAGGAACACCCCGTTGTTGCCTCCGCCTTTGTGCAACTGTCCGGTCGAGTGCAAAAAGCGCGGCCCGAAGCCCAGCGTCGTTGCCACGTGCAGACGATTGCGCAACCCGATACGCAGCGCCTCCAGCGCTTGCTCGTTGCCGTCGTTGCGGTCGAGGTAGGCCATGATAGCCACGTAATCGCCAGGCTTGATTTTTTCCAGCCATTCCTTGAGCGGTTGCTTCGCTTTGCTGTCCGGCGCGAAAAGCTGCAGAGCATCGGTGCGTGCCGTTGGTATCGCGGTAAACCCGGCTGCCGCATCACCGCCGTTGAGATACTCGCCCAACACGCGCACGGTATTGTCTTTGCTCTCCTGCACGTTGGGTTCGTCAAACGGATTGATTTCCAGCACCGCACCCGCAATCGCCGTCGCATACTCCCAGCGGAAAAATTCGCGACCGAGATCGTAGCGGTCGCGCAGGCCAATCTGGATCACCGGCGCTTTGCCGCTGAGCCCCGTGAGTGCCGCCCCCGTGGCGTCGTTGGTGCCGCCCAGTCCCAGCTGCGCGAAAACGCGGTCGTCGCCGTAAACCTCCGGCTTGCCCAGCGCTTCGGTGGCCACCGGCACAATCCCGGTGCCCAGCTTGCCGGTGCTTTCCGCCAGCAGTTGTTCCAGCCACGAGCCCACGCTCGCCAGCTCGGGGCTGGTGATGAAGGTCAGTTTGTCTTTGCGCGGTTTGGCGCCGGCGCGCGCCCATGCCCCGATCGCCGCTCCCAGCTGCGCTCCTGGATTATGGGCCAGCGGAATGTCGGGACCGCACGCCTCGGCCATCTCCTGCGCCAGCCGCAGCAGCTTGGCCACGTCGACCCCCAGTAGCGCGGCCGGAACCAGCCCGAAAAACGACAGGGCCGAGTAGCGCCCGCCAAGGTCGCCGGGGTTGGTGAAAACCTGGCGGAACTTATGCTCGACTGCAAGCTTTTGCAGCGAGGTGTTGGCATCGGTGATGGCGGCGTAATGGCGCCCATCGGCCAGCTTCGACCAGAAATAGGCAAATAAGCTGTTGGGCTCAATCGTGCCGCCGCTCTTGCTGCTCACCAGAAACAAGGTTTTGGCCAGCGTGATTTCGCTTTCAATGCGGGCGATCTGGTCGGGGTTGGTGGTATCCAGTACATGCAGTCGCAGGCCCTGGCCGCCATCCACCCGCGCCCCAAACACCTGGCTGAACACTTCCGGCGCCAGGCTGCTGCCGCCCATCCCCAGCAGCACGCAATCGGTGTAGCCGTCCGTTTTGCAGCCTTGCGCGAAGCGCACCATTTCATCCACCGCCGCCTGCATGCTCTGCGGCAGCGCCAGCCAGCCCAGCCGGTTGGCGATTTTTGCCTGCACCCCAGCCTCGCCGCTCCAGAAGCTGGGGTCGCGGCTGGCTATGCGTTCGCCGGCTTTTTCCCCCTCGAGTCTCGCCATCGCCTTGGCGGCGGCATCGAGTTGCGCCGGCGGCGCTTGGATCGTCTGGCTTAGCAGCGCGACCTTATGCCGCAGGCCGGCAATCAGATCGACGTACGATTTTTCAAACGAGTCCACCCCCTCCTCCTGCAGCTCGCGCGCAACCTGATCCATGTCGATACCGGCCTTGGCGAGCGCATCGAGTGTGGCCCCGACTTCGCCGGCGTAGTGGTCCATCGCCTCCTGCAGTCGATTGGCCGGCTTGCCATGATCGCGGAACGCCTGAATGGTCACATCCGGCATGGTGTCAACCGTATGCGGCCCCACCAGCGCTTCGGCATAAAGAATGTCGGGGTACTTCGGGTTTTTGGTTGACGTCGACGCCCACAGCAGCCGCTGCGGATGCGCCCCTTTGGCCACCAGCTTCTCCCACCGCGGCCCCGCAAACGCCAGCTGAAAATAGCGGTACATGCGGCGCGCGTTCGCAATCCCGGCTTTGCCCTGCAATTCCGGGTGCTGCTCGATCCGCTTGTCCACTTTGCTGTCCACGCGGCTCACGAACAGGCTCGCCACCGAGGCCAGCTTGTCGATGGGCTGACCCGCCGCCAGGCGCTTTTCCAGCGCCGACTGGTACGCCTCGACCACCTCGCGGTAGCTGTCGAAGCCGAACATCAGCGTGATGTTGATGTTGATCCCCTCGGCCAGACAGGTGTGAATGGCGGGAATGCACTCCGGCGTCGAGGGAATTTTGACCATGACGTTCGGGCGGTCCACGGCTTTCCACAGCCTCCGCGCCTGCTCGATCGTCGCCTGCGCGCTGCGTGCCAGATCCGGGAATACTTCGATCGAGCAGAAGCCATCGTGCCCGCCCGCGCTGTCGAACACCGGGCGCAGCACGTCGCAGGCGTCCTGAATGTCCTTCACCATCAGACTGATGAATAGTTCGGCAGGCGCTTTCGTCCACTCGTGCCGGATGGCGGTGTCGTAATCGCTGCCGTGTTCCAGCGCCTTGGCAAAAATGGTCGGATTCGAGGTCAGCCCCCGCAGGCCGTCTTCGCGCACCATGCGCGCCAGCTCCCCGTTGCGCAGCAGATCGCGGCGGATGTTGTCATACCAGAAACTCTGGCCCAATTCATGTAGCTGCTGGAGTGGATTCATATCTGCCTCATTCACTAGCATAGCCTTGACAGCGCAGGGAAGAAGCGGGGAAGATGAAAGCCTCACACGAGTTCAGAAAATGTCTACCCCAACCGTCGTCCAGTCCGAACTTTCCGGCCTTCCCCTCATCTCCCGCGGCAAGGTCCGCGATCTATATGATGCCGGCGATCGCCTGCTGCTCGTTGCCAGCGACCGCCTCTCGGCTTTCGACGTCGTGCTGCCCACGCCGATTCCCGATAAAGGCCGGGTGCTGACCCAGATCTCCCTGTTCTGGTTCGACTATCTGCGCGACGTGTGCCGCAATCACCTGATATCCGCCGATGTGAAGGATTTTCCTGCCTCCGTGCAGGGCGAGCGCGCCCAGCTTGAGGGCCGCACCATGCTCGCCAAAAAACTGCAAATGTTCCCGGTCGAGTGTGTGGTACGGGGATATTTATCCGGCTCGGGCTGGAAGGAATACAAAAAACTCGGCACCGTCTGCGGCCTCAAGCTCCCCGCCGGCTTGCAGGAATCGCAGAAGCTCCCCGAGCCCATCTTCACCCCCTCCAGCAAGGCCACCGTCGGACACGATGAAAACATCACCATGGAGCAGGTGGAAAAACTCGTCGGCCGCGATGCCGCGGCGCGCCTGAAGCGCCTTAGCCTGGATATTTACGGCCGTGCCGCCGCCTACGCGGAAACCCGCGGCATTATTCTCGCCGACACCAAATTCGAGTTCGGCCGCGATCCGGTCGACGCGACTGGAGAACCGATTCTGGCCGATGAGGTGCTCACGCCCGATTCTTCACGCTTCTGGCCTAAAGATAAGTACCAACCCGGGCGCGCCCAGGAGAGCTACGACAAACAGTACGTGCGCGATTATCTCGAGCAGGTGGGCTGGAACAAGCAGCCCCCCGCACCGGCGCTGCCCGGCGATGTGGTCAGCCGCACTAGCGAGAAATACCGCGCAGCGTACAAGGAGCTGTCCGGCCGTAGTTTGTGAACCTGCTCGACTACATCCTCATCGTAATCGTCGCGGTCTCGATCATCACCGCCGCGATGAAGGGCTTTTTCTACGAAATCTGGATGATGCTCGCCGCCGTGGCTGCAGTCCTGCTCGCCGCCTGGAACTACACCGCCGCGGCGCACTGGTTTCGCTGGATCGGTGTGCCCGAAGCCGCGCATTTCTGCGGCTTCATCGCCGTCCTGGTTTTGGTGCTGGTGGCCGCAGCCTTCGTGGGCCGTCTGCTGCGCAGCGCCATGCGCGCGGCCGGCCTCGGCATCCCCGATCGCCTGTTGGGCGCCGGCCTGGGCCTCATCCGCGGCGTGTTGCTGTGCATGGCGGTGCTGGCGGTGATGATTGCCTACCCGTTCCAGCCTGGCCTGGTCGCCCAATCCCGCCTCGCCCCCGATCTGCTCTGGGGCAGCCGCGCCCTCGTCCATGTCGTCCCCGCGGAGCTCGCCTCCCGCTTCCAGCAAGGTCTTGTCTCCGTCACCGCCCGCGTCCGCACCCTGCCCTGAGCCAGCCGTGCGCGGCCCCGCGCCAATCCTCGCATTACCTGCCGCGGCAACGTGGTCGCCAGTCGGCCCTACGCTGTCTTGGCACTCATCCCGCTGAGTTCGTCCATGGATAATGCCGCCCGCCGCTCGCGGCCCGGCCCGGCCACGATGCTATACTGGCCTTCGGCCGCCGATCTGCGGCCGCTCCCGGGTGGTGAGTGTAGCTCAGCTTGGTAGAGCGCTGGATTGTGGCTCCAGTGGCCGAGGGTTCGAATCCCTCCACTCACCCCAACTTAAGCCAGCAATGTTCGCTGGCAGTTTAGAAGTGCTTGCGGTCGGCCAGGCCAGCCTGCTTCAGGATGCCGTTGGCGGTGTGGCGCGAGAGGATTTTCTGGTCTACCGGGAACACGGTGCCGGTGATTGGACTGCGCCATAGCTCGTGATCACCCTTACCGCGGCGCACGAACGTGCACCCGTGCTGGCGGAGGAAACGCTTAAGCTCCGGCGTGTAGTCCGCCATTTGGCTCGCCACCTTTTGCCCTGGTCGCTCCCGTTGGTCGCTCGGAGCGCGGGCTTCGATTCCCGGCAGCGTCCGCCGGCTGGCGCTCAGGACTCCTCCAAGCTGCCGCCATCAGACGCTGGCTGCCGATAACCGTTCCTGGTATTCAGCGACTAATTCCACCGGTACGCTCGGTTGATTCGCCATGCTGTTGGCGGCCAGCAGTTCCGGGATCAGCACATCAAGTTTAGCCTTGAGAGAGTCCAAGCCGCTCGCCTCGGTAACCAGCCCCGGCACATCGACCGATTCGGCTACCCATACACCCGCCTCGGCGTCCCAGAGTGCCCGCACGTGAATCTTGGTCATAACCTCAGCATACAGGAACACGCGTATATAGGGTGCCTGCGTTGGCCCCCCCGGATTTCGCAGCCCTTCACGCCGATGTGGCTCGCCACCTTTTGCCTTGGTCGCTCCCGTTGGTCGCTCGGAACGCGGGCTTCGAATCCCGGCAGGGCCCGCCCGCTGGCGCTCAGAGATCCTCCAAGCTGCCGCCATTTGCCCTCAGTGCCGGACGGCGCGACCGCTGCGAGACTGGATTGCGGGTGGCGCGCATGAAGCTCGGCTGCACCGTTCTGCGAGTTGATGCGGATTGATGCATACTGGTGTCATGGCGGCCGAAACCAGCAAAGCAATCCGCCGTCAGAGTGTGGCCCTCCCGGCCGCTACGGCGCGCCGTATCAAGGCGCTGGCGCGGGAGAGGCACACCAGCGCCAGCCGGGTGCTCGCGCAGATGGTCGAACAGGGGCTGGAGGCAGAACAGGCCCGCCGGGCGCAATTTCTGGACTTGGCGCAAAAGTTCCGCTCTGCGTCCGATCCCGGCGAAGTTGAGCGGCTGGGCGACCAACTCGGGCGCATGGCGTTCGGCGGCTAGAGCAGTTCCAGCTTCGCTGTAGCCCGTCGGACCAGATCGAATGCGGCTTTTCCCCAAGAAAAGCCGCACGCCCTGCTCCCGAAGCCGGATACACCAACGCTGGAACTGTTCTAG
>JBOGKK010000248.1:0-2242 GCA_050745425.1 Terriglobales bacterium | reverse complement strand
GACGAGGGCATGGCCGTTCTCTCGAGGCTTTTATGGGCGCTCCAAACGTCTGACGCGGCAACATTCTCCCGCTTCCGCCGCCGCCAGCTCGTGATGCATATACGGCCTCGACCCCGAAGCCTGCCTGCGGCGCGTGCTCGAG
The DNA here is from genome assembly GCA_050745425.1 of Terriglobales bacterium. Lineage (GTDB taxonomy): Bacteria > Acidobacteriota > Terriglobia > Terriglobales > SCQP01 > SCQP01. The sequence continues at coordinate 2,100 of JBOGKK010000248.1, read as the reverse complement.
CGACTGCAGGCGCCTTACCGGCCGGCAACTCCGGCCGCTGCTGTAACTGCGGCTTGGTCTGGCACTTTGTGGCTTGGCGGAGTGGCTCGCCACTTACGGAGAGAAATCCAGCACGGCTGCGCCACCGTGCCCCGTACCGCGCCCGAGGTCAGGCGGCTTGCGGATCGTTTATGATCTCGAATCGAATGGCACAAATGTGCGGGCAGGCGTATCGTGTGGGGCTACAATAGCAGGACCGTATGTTGCTGCGACGGGCCGGGTGGGTTCTGTTTTTTGCACTGCTGGTAGTGGCGGCGGTTGCCTGGGGGATTACCGAGAGCGCGGTGAGCACTGCGGGATTTCCGGCTGCGGCGACGTCGCGCTCGGCGGTGCCGGCAGCGGTGCGTCCGCTGTCGATTGCAGAAGCGATGACGGGCCTGGCGGATACGCCAGCGGAAACACAATTGGCGAGCCAGGCCGCGTCTTTGGCGCAGTCGCTCGTCAACGATGCCGTGCGGCAGCAGGTAGCCGAGGCGGCACAAAGCGGCCACACGCACCGCGGCCCGCGGTGGAAGCGGCTGCAGGATAACCGGGCGGCACTGCAAAACGAACAGACAGCGCTTAGCGCCCTGCAGGCACGGCTGGCTCATGCCAGCAGGTCTGATCGGCCACGGTTTGAGGCGCAGATGCAACTCAGTCAGGCGCAAATAGCGCTCGACCAGGCGCGGCTCGCCGACGCGCAAGAGGATCTGGAGCGGGCCGAGCACGGCGGCACCACGCCGTCCGGAGTGGAAGCGCAGCAGAAGGCGGCGCAGGCATCGGCGGAGGCGTCCGCGCGCAAATGGCGGACGCAGTGGCAGCAGCAGGCCAAAGACCGCAATCCGGAGTCCGCGCACGGTCTGGCGGCGCTGGAAAAAACCTGGCAACTGCTGCGCGCCAAGGACAAGGCACTGCGGTGGTCGCACACCGAAGCATTCACAGCGGCGGCGGCAGCCCAGGCAGCGCACGACAAGCTGCACGCAACACTCGTGAGCGAGGAGGCACAGAACGGCAAGCAGATGTCGGGAGCCATGGGCGAGCTGCGCAAGAGCACGGCAGGGAACGTGGCCGACACCCAGGCCCAACAGGTAGCCGCCAGCGCGCAGGAACTCGCCGCCGGACAGCGGCGGCTGATCGGCTATGACCACGCCGCACAGCTCGAAGGCGAGCTGGCGCAGGTGTATGGACGCTGGGCAGCAATCGGCGAGGCGCAGGAGGAACTGGCGCTACACGACGCTCTGGGGACGCTGCTCGGCATTCTGGCCGGGATCGCGGTACTGTTCTTGCTCGATTGGACGTTAGGGCGCGTGGTGGAGCGAGCGAAAGCGGAACGGCGGCGGCGGCATACGATGCGGCATGTGCTGCGCTTCACGCTGGAGGTGGTGGGCGTCATCTGGGTGCTGCTGGCGCTGTTGGGCAGCCCGGCGCAGTGGATGACGTTTCTGGGGCTGACCGGCGCCGGCCTGGCAGTGGCCCTGCAGGACACGATTTTGAGCTTCGTCGGCTGGTTTGTGCTGATCGGCAAGCGCGGGTTGGCACCCGGAGATTGGGTGGAAATCAATCAGATCAGCGGCGAAGTCGTGGAAATGACACTGCTGCAGACTACGATCCGGGAAGCCGGGAATTGGACCGAACCGGGACAGTTCACCGGGCGGCGCGTGCTGTTTCCCAACCGGTTTGTCTTCACTGGGCCGTATAGCAAGCTGGCCACGCGCGGGCAATGGATGTGGGACGAGATCCGGTTGCCGCTCACCGACGGCGCAGTGCTGCCCGATCTGGCGGCACTGACAAAAATCGTCGAGCAGGAAACGAAAGCGGACACCGAAAAAGCCAAGCATGAGTGGAAGACGGAAGAATCACTGGCGCCGGCGGTCCTGGTGAAGCCCGGGCAGTATGAACTCGTGGACCTGTGCGTGCGCTATCTCACCACCGCCAGCGAACGAGCGGAACGGCGCGAACGCTTGTACCGCCGGCTGTACGAGGCGCAGGCGGCAAGCAGTGCGCGATAACGCAGTTCCAGACTTGACGTTGCCCGCCCCGGGAGAGAACGAGCGGCTCTTCCTGATGTCAGAGCCGCACAGG
>JBOGKK010000247.1:0-4481 GCA_050745425.1 Terriglobales bacterium | reverse complement strand
ACGGTGCCGCCGTTCGTGATGCGCTACGACGCCGGCAGCCTGCCGGTGGGCGATCTGATCCTGTCGAGTCCGCGGCGTTCGCAGCCGGAGCTGGACGATCTGGCGCAGACGCGCATCCGGCCCGTGTTCGCCTCGCTGCCGGGGGTATCGGCGCCGCCGCCGTTCGGGGGCAACCCGCGCAGCGTCATTATCACGCTCGATCCGGCACGGCTGAGCGCCAGCCGGCTCTCGCCCGACGATGTGGTCAAGGCCGTGGTGGCCGGCAACGAAGTGCTGCCCAGCGGCAACGTGCGCATGGGTGATTTCAACCGCATCGTGCATGCGAACACGGTGGTGCCGGCCTACCGCGACCTGCTGCAGCTTCCGCTGCGCAGCGGCGCCGGCGGCACGGTGCTGCTGCAGGATGTGGCCACCATCGACGATGCCGCCGATGTGGTTTCCGGCTATGCGGAGTTAAATGGCCGGCGCGTGGTCTACATTCCCGTGACCAAACACGCCGATGCTTCGACGCTGCGCGTGGTGCAGGAAGTGAAAGACGCGCTACCGCGCATGCGCGAGCAGGTGCCGGAGGATGTGAGCGTCGATTTTGCCTTTGATCAGTCCCGCTACGTGCGCGATGCGCTGGACGCGCTGCTGGTGGATGGCTTGCTGGGAGCAGGCCTGACGGGCCTGGTGGTCTGGCTGTTTCTGGGCGACCACCGCAGCGCGGCGATTGTGGTGCTGGTGATCCCGTTCGCGTTGCTGGCCGCGGTGACCGGGCTGTGGCTGCTGGGCCAAAGCCTGAACCTGATGACGGTGGGCGGGCTGGCGCTGGCGATTGGCATTTTGGTGGATGAGGCGACGGTGGCGATGGAAAATATCCATACCCATCTGGCGCGAGGCGAGCCGGCGGCACACGCGGTAGTGACGGCGGGGCTCGAAATTCTGGGGCCGCAGGTGTTGGCGATGCTGGCGGTCGCGGCGGTGTTTCTACCGGCGCTGTTCATGCAGGGCATCAGCCGCTCGCTGTTCGTGCCGCTCAGCCTGGCGGTCGGCCTGGCGATGCTGGCCTCGCTCGTGCTCTCGCTGACGCTGGTTCCGGTGCTGGCGGTATGGCAATTCCGGCGCCACGGACACCAGACCGAAGGCGTGCCGGCGCGCTTCGAGCGCTTCAAAGTCCGCGTGCAGCGGCTGGCGGCAGCGGTGGCGGCGCGCCGCCGCCTGGCCCTGCCGGTCTACCTGCTTACGGGATTGCTGGCGGCGGCTGCGGTCGCCAGCGTGATCGGCGCCGATGTGTTTCCCGCGGCCGACACCGGGCAGTTTCAACTGCGCTTGCGCGCTGCGCCGGGCACGCGCCTGAAACGCACAGAGGTGTTTTATCAAAGGGCGCTTGCCATTGTGCAGCACGATGCCGGTGCGGGCAACGTGCAGACGACACTGGGGTTTGTGGGCACGCAGCCGCGCTCCTATCCCATCAACACGATTTACCTGTGGACGAGCGGGCCGCAGGAAGCGGTGATGCAGGTCGCGCTGCGCCCGGGCGCAGGCATCAAGCTGGCACAGTTCGAAAACCGCCTGCGCCACGACTTCCAGCGCGAGTTACCGGAAGTCGCGGTGAGTTTCGAGGCGGGCGACATCATCGGCCAGATGATGAACCTGGGCTCACCGACACCGATTGCGGTGCAGGTGACCGGTTTCAATCTGGCCGCCGATCATGCCTATGCCGAACAGCTGCGCACCGCGCTGGCGCCGTTGCCGATGCTGCGCGACCTGCAGTACGGCCAGCCCTACGATGTGCCGGCGGTGCTCATTGACGTCGATCGGCAGCGCGCGGCGCAATTGGGCCTGAGCGTGGAGCAGATCGGGCGTTCGCTGACCGAGGCGACGGCGTCGAGCCGCTTTGTGGCGCGCAACTTCTGGCAGGATCCGGCGAGCGGGCTCACCTATCAGGTGCAGGTGCTGATGCCGCCGGCGGAGATGGCCACACTCGATGCGGTGCGCACGATTCCGCTGGCCACGGCGAAGGGCGCGAAGCCCATCCTGCTCACCGACGCGGGTACGGTGCAACTGGGCCGCGTGCGCGGCGAGTACGACCACTTCAATATGCAGCGCATGGTCTCGCTGACGGCCAACGTGCACGGCGCGAGCCTGAGCGCGGCTGCCAACGCAGTCAACCGCGTGCTGCACACGCTGCCGGCGCCGCCGCGCGGCGTGCGCGTCGCCGTGGTGGGGCAGGTGCAGCCGATGTGGGAAACCTTGAGCGGCCTCGAAACCGGGCTGGTGCTGGCCGTGGTCGCGATTCTGCTGCTGCTGACGGCGAGCTTTCAGTCGTGGCGGCTGGCACTGGTGGTGCTGTCGGCGGTGCCGGCGCTGCTGGCCGGCGCGGCGCTGCTGCTGTGGGCATTTGGCTCCAGCCTCAACATCGAATCGTTCATGGGCATCATCACCGCAGTGGGCATATCCGTGGCGAACGGGATCCTGTTGGTCACGGTGGCCGAGCAGTGCCGGCAGGCGGCCTATGCGGACATGACGGGCATGCCCGAGGTGCAGCGCCGCGTTCAGGCAGCCGCGCAGGCGGCCGGCGATGGCGTGGGCTTGCGCCTGCGCCCGATCCTGATGACGGCGAGCGCGATGATCGCCGGCATGGTGCCAATGGCGCTGGCCTGGGAAGCGGGCGGGGGGCAAAGCGCCCCGCTGGGCCAGGCCGTGATTGGCGGGCTGGCGGCCTCGACGCTGGCAACGCTGCTGCTGATGCCTGCGGCCTACCAGGCGCTCATGCGCCGTCAGGGCGCCGCTTCACCTTCGCTGGAAGCTTGAGCAAAACCAGACTTTCTATGGCACGAACAACCGAATCGCCTGCGGCTTTGACATCAGGAAAAGCCGCACGTAACTTCCCGAAGCCTGCTACATCGAGTCTGGTTTTGCTCTATTGTGGAGGAATCTCATGCGTAAGCTGATTCTCGTGCCGCTGCTGGCGGCGCCTCTGGTTTGGGCGGGATGCGCGGCGCATTCCGCTTCGCTGCCGGCCACGGCGAGCTCATCCCGCACCGTGGTTGTGGCCGCCGTGCGTCGCGTGCAGCCGCGGCTGACCATGGAGCTGCCGGCCGAACTGAACGCATATCAGGACGTGAACCTGCAGGCGCGCGTTGCCGGATTCATTCGAGCCCTGCACGCCGACCGCGGCAGCCGCGTACGAGCGGGGGAGCTGCTGGCCGAGCTGGATGCGCCCGACCTGCGCGCCAAGCGCGCCGAGGCCGAGCACCGTCTCAGCTCCGCCCAGGCCTTGCGCGTGGAATCGTCGGCGGCGCTGCAGCGCGATCAGGCAACGCTGCAGCGCCTGCGCGGCGCCGATGCCGCGGTGGCAGGTGCGGTCGCCGGCAACGATATCCAGGTCGCCGAGCAAGCCGTGGCTGCCGATCAGGCCGAAGTACAGTCGCGGGATGCAGCAGAAAAGGCAGCCTCGTCGGCTTTGCAGGAGCAGGTGGCGATGACCGATTACCTGCGCGTGGTGGCGCCGTTCGCGGGCACGATTGTGCGCCGCGACGCCAGTGTGGGGGCTCTGGCCGGACCGGGCGCGCCGCCGCTGTTCGAGCTCCAGCAGTTGAATCCGCTACGGCTGGTGATCGATGTGCCGGAGGCCGAAACCGTCGGTGTACCGGTGGGCGCGCGGCTGCCGTTCACCGTCAGCAGCCAGCCCGGGCAGACCTACTACGGGGTTGTCGCGCGTGTGTCCAACAGCGTGCGCCGTGATACGCGCGCCATGCCCATCGAACTCGACGTCGCCAACCCCAGCCATGCGCTGGCACCGGGCATGTTCGTGCATGTGCAATGGAGCTTTCAACGCAGTCAGCCTTCGCTGTTTGTGCCTGCCACAGCGGTGACGCGGACCAGCGAGCGGACGTTCGTGGAGCGCATCGGCGGCGATGGTCGCCTGCAGTGGGTGGACGTCAGGACCGGCTTTGCTGACGGCAACGATATCGAGGTCTTCGGCAGCCTGGCGCCGGGCGATCGCGTTGTGGCGGCCGCCGACGATGAACTGCGGGCGGGACAACAGGTGACGATACGGCCGTAATCCAGTTATAGTCAAACGCATGTGCCTCCGGCGTGTGCTGCTCGTTCTGGCGGTTTTGGGCGTGGCTGTGGCTGCGCAAGCAAAACCGTTCAGCATTTCCGACATTGTCGCCATTAAATATCCGTCGGCCTGGGGTTGGTCGGCGAATGGCCAAAACGTAACCTTCACCTGGGACGAAGGCGGGGTACACCGCCGTTATCGCGTGAGCGCCGGGCACCCGGCCGCGCCGGTACTGATCACGCCGCCGGTGCGGGAGCGGAACCGAGCGGCGGTCGCTCCCGGCGGCAACTACAGCGCAGCCGCCGATGGCACCGCGCTGGTCATCACCACTCGCGCGACGGGCGCCGAGGTACGCGTGCCACTGGCCTCACGGCCCTCTCGATTGCAATGGGCGCCCGACGGGAAACATCTGGCGTTCATGCTTGGGGGC